>NZ_JBLKRU010000048.1:0-54811 GCF_047608185.1 Caballeronia eucalypticola | reverse complement strand
CCCAACACTCAACACGCGTTTTACCGAGCGGACTGTTCCGAACAGCCCGATGGGTCAACTCGCGTCTGAATTGACCCAATCATCGCAGGCTGAATCATGAAACACGCTGCTCAAACCGCATTCAATGCTCAGTACCCGGTCGCATTCCGGCTGCGCCTGAAGCCGCTTGCCGCGATCGCTTTCTCGATGATGGCGTGCGGTGCAATCTCTCAAGCCGTGGCCGATGTCGCGATTACGCCGCAAACGCAGACCGGCGCCGTCGATGAAGTCAGCTTCGACAACACGTATTTGCGCGGAGACGCGGGCAGTGCAGTCGATACCAGCCGTTTCACGCGCGGCAACGCGGTGACGCCGGGCACGTATCCGGTGGACCTGATCGTGAATGGAGCGCGTCTGGCGCGTGAAGACATCCGCTTTGCTTCGCCTGACGGCAAGCTGGGCTCAAAGCCGTGTTTCAGCCGCGCGCTGTTGCAACGCGCCGGGGTGGATCTGACGAAGGCTGATGCTGCCGCCGGACGTAGCGCTGCAACGGCTGCTGCCCACGCCGAAACCTGCGAAGAAATCGGCACTATCGTGCCGGGCGCGACAGTCGATTTCGACTTCACGCAGCAGACGCTTGAACTGAGCGTGCCGCAGGCGTTCATGAAGAACTCGGCACGTGGCTACGTGCC
Source organism: Caballeronia eucalypticola (assembly GCF_047608185.1). NCBI lineage: Bacteria > Pseudomonadati > Pseudomonadota > Betaproteobacteria > Burkholderiales > Burkholderiaceae > Caballeronia > Caballeronia eucalypticola. Next base: position 54,140 of record NZ_JBLKRU010000048.1, on the reverse strand, counting down.
GCCCGAACAGTGGGACCGGGGCGTCAACGGTGGCTTTATCAGCTACAACGCGAACACGTATCACACGGAAGGTTCGGGCGTGGGCTCGAGCCAAAGCTACCTGGGCTTGAGCGCGGGCGTGAACATTGGCGCGTGGCATCTGCGCCATCAATCGTCGGTGTCAGCGGGCACGGGTCAGAAGACCCAGTTCGACAACATCGCGACCTACGCGCAGCGCGATATCACCAAGCTGGGCTCGCAACTGACCGTGGGCGATGCGAACACGACCGGCGAGATCTTCGACGGCGTGTCGTTTCGCGGCGTGCAACTGGCGACCGACGACCGCATGCTGCCTGAATCGATGCGCGGTTACGCGCCGGTCGTGCGCGGCACGGCGGAAACGAACGCACGCGTGACGATTCGCCAGAACGGCCAGGTGTTGCAGGAAACGAACGTTGCGCCCGGGCCGTTTGAAATCAACGACCTGTATTCGACGGGTTACGGCGGCGACCTCGTCGTCACGGTCACCGAAGCCGATGGCCGCAGCAAGGAGTTCACGGTGCCGTTTGCATCGGTGGCGCAATTGCTGCGTCCGGGTGTCACGCGTTTCAGCGCAACCGCTGGCCAGTTGCGCAACGATTCACTCGATACGAAGCCCGTCTTCGCTCAGTTCACGATTCAGCGGGGTCTCACCAACGCGGTCACCGCGTACGGCGGCGTGGTGGCATCGAGTGGTTATGGTGCGTTGAACGTGGGTGGTGCGTTGAACACGGGAGTCGGTGCCTTCTCGATGGACGTGACGGGTGCGTTCACGAGCGTGCCGAATGCGCAGTCGATGCACGGCACGAGCTTGCGCGTGGGTTACAGCAAGTTCATCGCGGCGACCGACACGAATATATCGGTGGCGGCGTATCGTTTCTCGACGGCGGGCTACATGAACCTGAGCGATGCGGCGACGGTGCGCGATATGGCGGAGCACGGTGGCGATATCAACTCGATTTACCGGCAACGTAACCGCATGCAGGTGTCGGTGAACCAGAAGCTGGGGGATCACGGCACGATGTTCGTGACGGGCTCGTCGCAGAACTACTGGAACCGGGGCGGCAACGACACGCTGTTCCAGGCGGGCTACACCAACGCGTTCAAGTACGGAACGTACAGCTTGACGGCTGGGCGCACGCGCTCGATGGACGGGCAGTTATCGAACGACTTCATGCTGAGCACGACCATTCCGCTGGGTCATAAGGCGCATGCGCCGATGCTGACCACCAACGCCTCGCACACCTCCGACGGCGCGAGCGACATGCAGGCAAATGTGAGTGGTTCGCTGGGTGAAACAAACCAGTTCTCGTACAACGGCTATGGCACGTATAACGCGGGCGGCACGTCGGCGAATAACGGCAACGCGGGGGTGAGCGCGACATATCGTGCGCCTTACGCGACGTTGAATGCATCGGCGAGTGGCGGCGCGGGGACGCGTCAAGTGTCGGCGGGCGTGCAAGGATCCGTGGTGGCGCACCCGGGCGGGGTGACGTTATCGCAGACGGTGGGTGACACGATCGGCATTGTGGAGGCGCCTGATGCGGCGGGTGCAATGGTGACGAGTTCACCGGGAACGAAGGTTGATTCGCGCGGTTACGCGGTGATACCTTACTTGTCGCCGTACAGCATGAACGAGGTGGATCTTGACCCGAAGGGCACGTCCACTGACGTTGAATTTAAATCGACGTCAGCGCAAGTGGCGCCGCACGCGGGTTCTATCGTGATGATGAAGTACGAGACGGTGAGTGGCCGGGCGGCACTGATTCAGGCGCCGAAACTGGGTGGTGGATCGTTACCCTTTGGAGCGAGTGTGGAAGACGAACAAGGCAGGAGCGTTGGCGTGGTCGGTCAGGACAGCAGAATATTTGCACGCGGTCTCGAGGAACAGGGCGCGCTGACGGTGAAATGGGGCAGCGGTCCGGTGGAGCAGTGCCGGATTGCTTATACGCTGCCAAAGAAAGATGCGAAGGCTTATAACCCCGGGTATTTATCGTTGCAGTCGCATTGCGTGTTGGGAAGTGAAATGGCGGCGGGTGGAGAGCGTGGCGTGACCAGCGCTGCGACGCCGGCGACTGTTGCTCGGTAGAGCCCGGTCGCGCTGACGGAAGATAGCGTCGAATTTGACGATGTTCCCGGCTGCGATTTCCCCCCGTACCTCTAGCGTAAGCCGAGACTGCCCAAGACGGCCATTCAAACGGGCAGGGCGGCTTCATGGCGCAGCCAATCGGCGAAAGCGGTCACGGTGCTGGCGTCGCGGTGCGCTTCCGGTATATCCAGCCAGTATCCGAATGGTCCACTGATCTCGACGTCCGACATTCTCACGAGCGCACCCTCGGCCAACTCATCAGCAATCATGTTCAGATCCACAACGGCAAGCCCAACGCCGCGTCGCGCCGCATGGATTGCCTGCTGCAGATTCGAAAATTCAATACCGTTCTCGGCATAACGTGGCGGCAGGCCCGCTTTTGCCAGCCAGTCCGGCCATAGGTTCAAACGCACGTCCTCGTGCAGCACATGAAGCGCGGGCAATCGATCCAGCAAGGTCTCGACCGGCGTTCCTTTAAGCGATGCTGATCCCACCAGCGCGTGCCGCTCTACGATCAGCAGTTCCGACCACCCATGCGCTGCCGCGTCGCGCCCAAAGCGCACGCTGCAATGACACTCGTCGCTTTCCTGCGTGCGAATAGACAGGTCGACGTCCGGCAACTGTTCCGACAATGCGCCTAACCGCGACGAAAACCACTGCGTGGCGAAGGTGGGCGGCAATGACACAATCAAACGCTTGCGCTCGACGGTTCCAGTCAGGTGACGCGTTCCGCGCTCGATCACGTCAAATGCCTCTGTCACCGATGGCATCAGCGACACACCTGCCTGCGTTAAGCGGATTCCTCTGTGGTCGCGCTCGAAAAGCTTCACGCCCAGAGATTCTTCCAGTAGCCTGATCTGACGGCTTACAGCTCCTTGCGTAACGCACAACGCTCGCGCCGCGCGGTTGAAACTCAAATGACGCGCCGTTTCTTCGAAGAAACGCAACGCAATCAATGATGGAAGATGTCGCATAGTGATTCCTGACCGCCCAACCCTCTCGGCTTTTCTTGTGGCCGAGTAAACGTGCCTCCTCCGCGAACCAGAATCGCTCCTGCCCCGCGTTCAACCAAATTACCTTGGTTCCCGGTGCGAGACAATAGCCCGTTCGGCTGACGCTGGGGCAAAACGAATTCTCATATTGAGTCATCAGGAAATATGGGAACCTGTGTTGGCAAAGGCGGGGCATAGGCCATCTGGCTAGTAGTTGCGGTGTTGCGAATCGCCTATGCTGGATAGATCCAATTTACGGAGGCCGCATGACCGTACGCAATCTCGATGCATTGTTCAACCCGAAGTCGATCGCCGTAATCGGGGCGTCGCTGCGTGCGGGCAGCATCGGCGAAATGGTGTGGTCACGGCTGAGCGCCGCCAACTTCGCGGGCCCGGTCTGGCCGGTGAATCCGAAGCATCGTCAGTTGAATGGGGTTGCGGTGTTTGCGGGCATCGGTGACTTGCCGGATGGTCCTACCGTGGCGGTGTTGTGCACGCCACCGCCCACATGGCCGGAGATCGTTGGCCAACTGGGTGAGCGTGGCACGCGGGCGGTGGTCATCATCGGGCAAGCGGGGCAGGCAGGGGAGGCAAGTGAAGGGGAGGCCCGCGACTGGACGCATCGTACGCTTGCGGCTGCGCGGCCATTTTTGCTGCGCGTAGTCGGCCCGGCCAGCGTCGGTGTGACAACGCCGGCAGTGGGCGCGGTGCTTGGGGCGCCGCCGTGCGCCATCGCGGCAGGCGGTGTGGCGTGGGTATCGGCGTCGAACGCGTTGACCAACGGCGTGATGGGCTGGGCGAACGCACGCGGCCTGGGCTTTTCTAGGGTGGTCGCGCTGGGCGACGAGGCCGACGTTGACGTGGGCGACATCCTCGATTTCCTTGCAAGCGACTCACGGACGCGCGCCATCCTGATGGCCATCGAATCGGTGCGAATGGCGCGCAAATTCATGTCGGCGGCGCGAGCGGCGGCGCGCAACAAGCCCGTGCTGGTTTTGCGCACGGGCCATGACGATCCTTTCGATGCGCTTTACAGTGCCGCTTTTCGGCGCGCCGGCCTGGTACGGGTGGACTCACTCGACGACCTGCTCGATGAAATCGAGACTCTCGGCGTCGGCCGTGTGGCCGCAAGCGACCGGGCGACCGTCATCACCAGTGATCGCGGCGTGGCTGCGCTCGCTGCCGACGCCTTTGCCGCGGCCGGAGATGCGCTCGCGCTCTGGCCCGAGGCTGCGCGTGTGTCAGTCGCCGCGGCGCTGCCGCACGCGCGTCTGGGGAACCCGCTGCAACTCGGAGACACCGCCACCGCGGCGGACTTCGGCGCGGCGCTCGCAGCACTGGCGCCGCACCGCGAAACCGGCACGGCATTCGTGGTTCACGCACCAACCCACACCGCGCCTGTCGCGGACGTCGCACGCGCGCTGATCGAGCAGCAAAGCCATGCGTATCGCGGTTTGCTGACCTGTTTTTTCGGCTGCGTGGACCAGGCCACGCGCGACGCATTGCATGCCCACGGAATTCCCGTCCATACCACGCCTCAACGTCTGGCGCGGGGTTTCGCACGGCTGGTGGATTATCGTCAGGGTCGGGAGATGTTGATGCAGACGCCCGACGGGCCGCGTCCTCAAACCCTGGTCGCGCTGGACAGTGCACAGGCTCAGATCATGACCGCGTTGACCGCGGGCGTCGCTGAGCTGGATGGCGAGCGGGCGTCGCGGGTGCTGGCACAGTTTGGCGTTGTTGTGAAGGCGGGGTCGGCGGGGCCGCGCAGCGTCGATGCCATCGAAATCGATGTCCGCTTGCTCAACCATCGCGTGTTCGGACCGGTGTTCGAGTTCAAGGCTATCGGCGCGCTTGGTTTGCCGGACGCAATGCATGAATTTGCACTTCCGCCGCTTAACCCGGTTTTGGCGCGAGACCTCGTGATGCGCTCGCCGAGGGCGCGCGAACTCCCTGCCGAAAATTTGTTGATTGCGTTGACGGCCTTGTCGCAGGCTGTCTGCGAAATCGAGCAGATTGTCGCGCTGCGGTTGACGGCGCGCGTGACCCGTCAGGCGGTCGTGGTGTATGAACCCCATCTGACGCTGGCCGCGCATCGCACGCCGCTCGCCATTCAACCGTATCCGCGGCAACTCGAGGAGACGCTTGACTGGAGCGGCCTGCTTATCACCGTGCGGCCGATCCGTCCCGACGACGAAGCCGCCCACAGCGCTTTCGTCGCTGCGATGACGCCTGACGATCTGCGTCTGCGGTTCTTCAGCTCCGTGCGCAGTTTCGATCACTCGCAACTCGCTCGCATGACGCAGATTGACTATGACCGCGAGATGGCGTTTATCGCTGTCACGGGTGAACACGATGCTATCGAGACATTGGGGGTAGTGCGCGCGGTTGCCGATCCGGATAACGAAACCGCCGAGTTCGCAGTCGCGGTGCGCTCGGATCTGAAGGGCAAGCGGCTGGGAACGATGCTGCTGACTCGGATCATCGCGTATTGCCGGGCGCGTGGAACCCGCTGGCTGGTCGGTGAGGCGTTGCGCGAGAACACCGGCATGATTGGACTCGCGCGCCGTCTGGGATTCGAGATAACCGCCACGGAAGATCCAGGCGTGACCGGTTTCAGGATGCGGCTGGCGGGAGGAGAAGCGGAAGCCAGCGCGGGGTCGTCGTGAAGACTACAGATCCCGTGCAGGTGAAAAACGCGGGCACCCGGTCGCCGTGGTGAGCGGCCAACATGTGCTGCAACATGCTGGCCGCGACCTTCCTTCGTCACCTCAAGCAAGCAGCTTTGCGAGCGCTTCGTCAACCTGTGCACGCGATACAGCCAACTCGTCCAGCCACGCATCGGCGTAAGTGCTGCCAGTTTCGCGCTCCAGTCGCGCGATCGTTGTCGCGCAACGCGTTGCGTCCTTGGGCGTAGCAATAAACGCCTTAACCGACGCGCCCGACGTGAACGCTTCGAACAGCGGAACGCGGATATCGTCGGGCAGGGCGCGAGTGGTCCATTGATACGGCTTGCCGTTGAACGACAATTGCGGCGGCATCACACGTTCTTTTTTCGCTGCTGGAATCAGGCCGAAATTGCGGGCGGCATCGGCGATCTGGTCGGCCGTAAAGAGTTCGTCCGCGCCAATGTCGAACTGCTTGATAAACGTTTCGATGGACTGCATTGCAGCCGCGCGATCGTCGCGCTTTTGCTGCGCACGGGCGACAATATCGCGCAGCTCGTCCGCTTCCTCGCTCGTGATCGTGAAGCTGGACTGCTTTTGCTGAAGTTCGGAGAAGCGCTGAAATTCGGGATCGGAAAGGAGTTTCGCCATTGCCTTGCGTAGAAAAAGACGCGAAACGTCGCGGGGGGCGACGGCTCGCTTTTTGAGAGGGTCGCCATTCTAACGCGTTGCGTCGAACCGGAACCTGTGGAATCCGCGAATCGCGTTTCTGCATAGAAGCGAACGGAGCCTTCCAGCCAGCCCATCACAACGAATCCGCCAGCCTTAAACCACCGGCCCTAAGCTGCGCTCGAATCCCGTATATCCCCTAAATCCGGTGAATCGCCGAACTCTGCATCCGGATCGCGAAACATCGACAGCGCCGCCGCCGCTTCACCAAGCTGCGCGCTGACTTCGTCAAGAGACGGCGCCACGTATTCGTCGATACGCCGGAGATACGGACACGTCAGCGTCGCAATCGCTTGGCCCGACGGCCCGAGCAGCGGAAAACTCACGTCCATCACGCCGAAGGTCTGCTGACTCTCCTTGTGGAGAAAACCATCTGCGCGAATCTGTTTGTATGCGCTTTCCAGCGCGAGCGGATCCAGCTCGGACTCACCCTTGACACGCGTGTGTTCGGTCAGCATGTGTGCGCGTTGTTCCGCGCTTTGGAACGCGAGGATCACGCGGCCCGAACCGGTATCGATTAACCCGACCCGCGCGCCGAGCCGCACCGAAATCCCCCATGTTCCCGGCCCGTCAACCTGGGCGATCACAAGCAAATTGCCCCGATCGTAAGCGGCGAGATGACACGATTGCTCCGCGCGATCCGCAAAACGCTGCATGACGGGCAAGGCTTCCGCGATCAGGCGGTTCATCGGCGGGTGCCGGTGCGCGAGCGCATACAGTTTCAGGCTCAGCGAATAACGGTCGCCCGCGGGCGAGCGCACCACGTACTGTCGCGCGACCAGCCGCTCGAGCATTCGATACATCTCGCTCGCATTGCGCCCCAGCGATTTTGTGATCTCGGCGCGTGTGAGTCCATCCTTTTGCTCAGCGAGCAGCTCGAGGATATCGAGACCTTTATCCAGCGCGGGCGCGCGGTAGCGGTCGGCGTCGGTGGGTTCGTCTGCCTGCATGATGGCCTTCGGTTAGGTCGCTTAAAAGCAAGATGCTAAGGGAAAACACGGACCGCTAAGCGGCGCACTTAGCTTGACTTCAACTTGTCCGCATATGAATAATACGTTCACTGATAAATGATTGTACTGATGCAAACCCGCGGCAATGCCGTTTGTCCGCACGAACGTCATCTCGAATGCCGTCCGTTCTCAAGGAAGTTTCCGTGCAGCAAACTCCTCACAAGCTCACCGACGCCCGGCTCATCCTTCAAAGCCCGCAGGACAATTGCCTGATTGCTGGCGCTCGTCTGCCGGCGGGGGAGCGCGTCGAGATCGAGGGGGAGTTTGTCACGCTGGCGAAGACGATCGACCTTGGGCACAAGGTGGCGCGCCGTGCGTTGCGGACTGACGAAAAAGTGTTGCGGTATGGCGCGATCATTGGCCACGTGACCTCGGACGTTCAGCCCGGCGAACATCTGCACACGCACAATCTCGAGAGCGACTATCTCCCGACCTATACCCACGACGCCGGCCATGCGTTCGTGGATCACCGGGACCGCTAAGCCAATGACAGCCACCATTACACCGCCGCTTCAAGGCTTCCTGCGCGCCGATGGCCGCAAGGGCATCCGCAATGTGATCGCGGTCGCGTATCTCGTCGAATGCGCGCATCACGTGGCGAGGGAAATTGTCACGCAGTTTCGTCCGGCCTTCGACGCCTTCGACGACCCCGCCGCCGAGCAGGAACCGCCTGTGCACCTGATCGGGTTTCCGGGCTGCTATCCGAACGGCTATGCAGAAAAGATGATGGAGCGGCTCACCACGCATCCGAATGTGGGCGCTGTCCTGTTCGTCTCGCTCGGCTGTGAGAGTATGAACAAGCATTATCTGGTCGATGCCGTGCGCGCAAGCGGCCGCCCGGCTGAAGTCCTGACGATCCAGGAAAAGGGCGGGACGCGCAGCACGATCCAGAACGGCATGGACTGGATTCGCGATGTGCGCGCGACGCTCGCGCAGCAACCGAAAGTGCCAATGGGACTCGACGAATTGATCGTCGGCACGATTTGCGGCGGCTCGGACGGCACCAGCGGCATTACGGCGAATCCCGCCGTGGGACGCGCGTTCGATGCGCTGATCGACGCCGGCGCCGCGTGTATTTTCGAGGAAACCGGCGAACTGGTTGGCTGCGAGTTTCACATGGAAAGCCGGGCCGCGCGGCCGGAACTGGGCCGCGAAATTGTCGCGTGCGTGGACAAGGCCGCGCGCTATTACTCCATCATGGGACACGGCTCGTTCGCGGTCGGCAATGCGGATGGCGGTCTTACCACGCAAGAAGAAAAGTCACTCGGGGCGTACGCGAAAAGCGGTGCGTCGCCGATTGTGGGAATCGTTAAGCCAGGTGACATTCCGCCGGTTGGCGGTTTATATCTGCTCGATGTCGTTCCCGATGGCGAACCGCGTTTCGGCTTCCCGAACATCAGCGACAACGCGGAAATCGGCGAACTGATTGCTTGCGGAGCACACGTCATTCTGTTCACGACTGGACGCGGTTCAGTGGTCGGTTCGGCCATTTCGCCCGTGATCAAGGTGTGTGCGAATCCGGCGACGTATCGAAATCTTTCCGGTGACATGGACGTGGACGCGGGCCGCATCCTGGAAGGCCGTGCCACGCTCGACGATGTGGGTCGCGAAGTATTCGATCTCACCGTGAGCGTCGCGGCAGGCGCCGCGTCGAAGTCGGAATCGCTGGGTCATCAGGAGTTCATCCTGACCTACAAGACCTTTGAACCGGTTGGCCCCGCCTGTTTGCCGGCGAGCGCAACGCCGCGGCATGCGGTATCGATTACGTCAATTTGAGCCTGACTCATCCATCCAACGCACCGGATCCAACGCAATGAACCCAATCACCGGAAATCCCGTTGTGAAAAAGCGCAAGGTGGGCAGGACGTCGCTGGAAGTCACGGCGTTGTCGCTAGGCAGTGCACCGCTTGGCGGCCTGTATCACGAACTATCCGAGGCAGACGCGCAGGGGACCGTGGACGCCGCGTGGCAAAGCGGGATTCGTTACTTCGATACCGCTCCGCACTACGGCCATACGAAAGCTGAACACCGGATAGGCGATGCGTTGCGCCGATATCCGCGCGAAGACTACGTGCTGTCGACCAAGGTTGGCCGCCGTTTTGTCCCGCGCACCACGCCTTACGACGGCAGCGAAGGCTGGTCGGACCCGCTACCGTTTCAGGCGATCTACGACTACACCTACGACGGCATTCTTCGTTCGTTCGAAGACAGCCAGCAACGCATGGGTATTGTCGATATCGATATCGTGCTGATTCACGACATTGGCCGCGTCACGCACGGCGAGAATAATCCGCGCTACTGGCGCCAGCTCACAGACGAAGGTGGATTCCGTGCGCTCGATGAACTGCGTACATCGCGGGGCGTAAAAGCGGTTGGGCTCGGTGTGAACGAGGGCGCCGCTATCCTGGAAGCGATGGCGGAATTCGATATCGATTGCGCGTTGCTGGCGGGACGCTACACGTTGTTGGAGCAGGCGGTACTCGACGACCTGCTGCCGGAATGCGAAAAACGCGGTGTCGGTATTCTGCTGGGCGGAGCGTTCAATTCGGGCATTCTCGCGCGAGGATTGACGTCCGATACAGCGCAGAAGGCGGCGAATCAGAAGTTCAACTACGGCGATGCGCCGCCATCGATTGTCGAACGCGTCGACGCGTTGGAGCAGATCTGCCGTGCGCATGGTGTCGCCTTGTCGAGCGCGGCCCTCCAATTTCCTTATGCGCATAAAGTTGTGGCCACGGTCCTGATGGGCGCACGAAATCCGGCGGAGGTGCGCTTGAATGCAGCTTCGTTCGCTGATCCGCTGCCCGACGCGTTGTGGGATGCGTTGCGCGCGGCCGGTTTGTTGCATCGTGACGCGCCGGTGCCGCACATTGATCGCGCCAACGTCAATCACTCTGACGAAGGCAAACCATGAACGCTGAACGGATCGATGCGCATCAGCACTTCTGGGACCCATCGCGTGGTGACTATGGCTGGTTGACGCCAGAGTTGCAGACCTTGTACCGCGTCTTCGGTCCCGCTGATCTGAAGCCGCTTCGCGAAGCCGTTCAGATTGCGCGCACGGTGGTGGTCCAGGCGGCGCCGACTGTCGATGAAACGCGTTATCTACTCGATCTTGCTCGCGACGACGACTCTATCGCCGGCATAGTTGGCTGGGTTCCGCTCGATGCGACGAATAGTGTCGAGTTGATCAACGAGTTGGCGCGCGAATCCAAACTGAAGGGCGTACGCCCGATGCTGCAGGATCTGCCCGACGATCGCTGGATCGAAAATCCCGCACTCGCTCCGGCAATTCACGCGTTGATCAAAAACAATCTCGTCTTCGATGCATTGATATTTTCGCGTCATGTGCCTTCATTGAAGGTGTTTGCGGCGCGCTTTCCTGAGCTGCGAATCGTCGTTGATCATGGTGCGAAGCCGCAAATCAGGGATGGTCGCGCGGCGTGGCAAAACTGGGCGGACGGCATAGCTGAATTAGCCGCGCTGCCACAGCGGCTGCTTTGCAAACTATCGGGTCTGGCGACGGAAGCCGCGCCCGGTTGGACGGCGCCAACCCTCAAGCCTTATGTCGATCATCTGCTCGACTGTTTTGGGCCTGAGCGGTTGATGTGGGGCAGCGACTGGCCGGTGCTGAATCTGAACGGTGACTATCCACAATGGTTTGACGCAGCGCGGCAATTGACGGCGCACCTCGATGCATCCGCGCAGCAGGCAATCTTCGGCGATACCGCGCGAGAGTTTTACCGGTTGTAGAAGTGTAGAAAACCGCATGAAGAATGACTGCGATATACCCTGAATTTCCCGACTGCAATTGCAACGAAAGCAAAGAATGGTAAAAAGATTGGCAACGCAATTATCCGGCATGCCGTGAGGCTTGCAACGCTAAGCGAAGCCCGAAAGCGGGATCACGACGCATCGACGCATCGTCGTTCACGACCGGCCCGGCCTGAAGCACCGGACCGAAAATTCGATCGCAAGCGATCGAACGTATGCTCGAGCGATCTCGCCTGAAAAGACGGCCGCTCAAACCGAACATCTCGAAACCGAAGCAAAACCTGAAAACTGAAGGATCACTCACGATGAAACTGCTGCGCTATGGGCCGAAGGGTCAGGAAAAACCGGGTTTGCTGGATCAGAACGGCAAGATTCGCGATTTGTCGAAAGTCGTCGACGACATCGCTGGCGCGGCGCTTTCCGACGCCACGCTGGCCAAGTTGCGCGCGCTCGATCCGGCTTCGCTGCCTGAAGTGCCGGGCGAGCCGCGCATTGGCCCGTGCGTGGGAGCCGTGGGCAAGTTTGTCTGTATCGGACTGAATTACGCTGACCACGCGGCCGAATCGAACCTGCCCGTTCCGACGGAACCCGTGCTTTTCGGTAAGTGGACGAGCGCCATTTGCGGTCCGAACGACGACGTCGAAATCCCGCGCAACTCGAAGAAAACGGATTGGGAAGTTGAACTCGGCGTTGTTATCGGCAAGGAAGCGAAATATGTCAGCGAGGCGGACGCGCTGGATTATGTCGCCGGCTATTGCGTGATCAACGACGTGTCCGAACGCGAATGGCAACTTGAGCACGGCACGCAATGGGACAAGGGCAAGGGTTTCGATACCTTCGGTCCGATCGGCCCGTGGCTGGTCACGAAAGACGAAATCGCCGATCCGCAGCAACTCGATATGTGGCTCGAAGTAGACGGACATCGTTATCAGAACGGCAGCACGAAGACGATGGTGTTCGGCGTGGCCGCGCTGGTGTCGTATTTGTCGAAGGTGATGAGCCTGCAACCCGGCGATGTCATTTCCACCGGCACGCCGCCGGGTGTAGGCATGGGCGTCAAGCCTTCCGCGGTTTACCTGAAGGCTGGACAGACCATGCGACTCGGCATCCAGGGTCTGGGCGAGCAACAGCAACGCACGGTCGACGCGAAGTAAGCCGTTTGAAGCAAGCCGCTTGTTGCGCCGCAACCCGGCGACGGTAAGCTAAAAAATAAGGTCGTTCCAACGTCAGTTGGAGCGACCTTTTTACAGCAGCTTCAAGACAGTTGGACTGCCGGAAAGTGTCAACTCTGTCCCCGGTCCAAACGCTCCAACTGGAAAGTTGGATTCGCCGCGGTCAGTCGAACCGCCAACGGATCAAAGAACGTGGCAGCGTAGTCCCAAAAATGCGAATGTTCTCACCGCGTTAACCTTTAAGCGCATAAAGCCGGCTCCCAGCACTACCGCCGTAAAACCAAAAAACCATCGCATCGGCGAACGCATGAAAAGTCCGGCAAACCAAGTCCGGCAAGCAAACACATCCATCCCACTCATTCGTTAAACACCGGCTCCAGTTCCGCAGCCATTTCGCTGATCCGATGAATCGTTCCTTGCGCGACTGCCACGAGCCTTTCGGCGCCGCCATCGGTGACATACACATCGCATTGGCAAGTTGCCTGCGTCATGCCGGCATAGACCACGCGCGCACGCGCCATCAACGTACCGGAGACCGCCGGTCGCAAATAATTGATCTTGTATTCTCCCGTGACCACTTTCGGTCCCAGGCGCAATGCGCCGGCGAAGGTCAGCGCGTTATCGACGAGATAACTCACTACGCCACCGTGCACAAAACCGTGTTGTTGCCTGAGTTCGTCCCGGATAGTCAGACACAGCGTGAGACTCGAGGAGTCGACTTGCATGAGCTTCGTACCCAGCAAGGCGCTAAACGGCTGCGCATTCAATGCGCCCCGTGCGATATCGACAATTTCGGCCATTCGGACACTCCTACACTTGGTTTCGGTCCAGTCAGCGTGAGTCCCACAATCCGCACCGGGGCAGGAGCCTTCGTCGCGGTCCTGCACAAGACTGTAGGTAGCGTATGGTCACTCCGCAAGGACGATCTCAAAATCGCGGACAAATTACCGGGTTTGCGCGGACTTTCTTCGTGATTTGAAACGAAAAGGCGCAAAGCGTTCATCATCGCGCCGATTTCTCCAGCCGCAATAAAAAACGCCTCGCGGCGAGGCGAGGCGTTAGATGCGACGAGAGCGATTGCCTTAAGACGCCATGCGTCAGATCAACGTCAGGGCAGCGCGGCGTACGCAGTGGCCAAGTGATAAGGCGTTGTCGACGGCAACTCCGGGCGCATGACAACACCTTCCGCCGACTGACTTTCAATCCACCCTTGCGGACGAATAAAGCGTCCGGAAAACCGCGCGATCTGCGCCGGCAGTTGGGCGCGCACCGACTCATCCGAATGCGTTGCGAGCGCCCGTAGGTATTCGGTCTGAGCCCAGATGCGCTGCGTCGAATCGATCACGCCGCCCTGTTCGTTCAGCGACGCCGCGACGCCGCCGGTCAGCGGATCGACTCCGTGCTGTTGCACGAAATCGAATCCGCGCACGAGCGCCTGATTCAGGCCGGCTGCATCGAACGCCGGGTGGCGGCTCGCTTCGGCGAGAAACAGCCACTCGAACTGGTGTCCGGGTTCCAGCCAGTTATTGGCGCTGCCGATCGTCAATTCAGCGATACAGCCCGTTTCCTCGTGCACGAAAGCCTGCGCGAACGCGGCAGCCAGCTTTTTCAGCCGCCGATCGAAGATAGCGTCCCGGGTCGCTTCGCGCGCGGCGAGCCACGCCTCGGTCAGATGCATCAGCGGGTTTTGCAGCGGCGGCCCGAGCACGGTAGAAAAATCTTCCGCCATCGCCGAACTGAACAAGTCGCTCCCGCTGATTGCCATCTGCCGTTCAATGACCACCGATGTCTCTTCGAGCACCGCCAGCGCTTCTTGCGCGGCGGCCGAACCGGCTCGTTTCGCATATTCCGCGCACGCAAAAATCACGAACGCATGCGTATAAAGGTCCTTGTGGCGCTCGTGCGGCGCGCCGTTTGCGTCGACGCTATAGAACCAACCGCCGTTTTTCGTGTCCTGAAAATAGGTCCGAAGCGAAGCGAACAGCGTATCCGCGTGATCGATATCGCCGGCTTGCGAGAACACGAATAGCTGCCGCGCGCAGGCCATGGCGCGATATCGCTGTGGTGGCAAGGATGTGCGGCCATTCTCGGCCACCGCCTCGAATGCCAGCCGCAGCGCTGTATTGAAGCCCGGGCCGCGCCAGATTGGCAGCACAACGTGGGTATAGTGCGCACGAAGGGAGGCGGCGGTCGGGGGCGTTGCGGCGGTCTGATCTAGGTCGTGCATACGGTTTTATCGATGTGAGTTGCGCGCGGCGGCGTGCGTGAAATGTGCAGGCGCGCCGCCCGATGCGGGGCACCAAGGATAAATCAAAACGCCCGCGCTTCGGCACAACGGTGATTTGTCTGCACTGAAAAGGCCGGCGGCCGGGGCTTGTGCGCGAACTCCGCGCCATCATCCCATCACACAACACCTATAAGGAGCAAATCCACTCATGTTAAGCAATGTAGAACTCATTTCCCGGCTGGTCCTGGCCGCGGCGCTCGGCAGCGTGATCGGATTCGAGCGCGAACGGCTGTCATGGGCTGCCGGGCTGCGCACGCACATGCTTGTCTGTGTCGGCTCGACGCTGATCATGATGGTCTCGGCATTCGGTTTCTTCGATGTCCTCACCCGCGAGCACGTCGTGCTCGATCCGTCGCGGATCGCGGCGCAGGTCGTGTCGGGAATCGGCTTTCTCGGTGCAGGCTCAATCTTGCTGCGCGGCGAGATTGTCCGTGGCCTCACGACGGCGGCGAGCCTCTGGTCCGTCGCCGCGATCGGGCTTGCGGTCGGCGGCGGCATGTACACGGCGTCGATCGCTGCAACGGTCATCATCCTCATCATCCTTGCCGGGATCAAGCCGTTGGAACGGCGTTTTATTTCCGTGAAGCAGCGGCGCCAGTTGACCTTGCTCGTCGATCGGGGGACGTTGAATTTTCATGCGTTGCACGAGGCGCTGGGCGTCGGCAGCGTGCGCGTGAAGCAATTCGTCGTGCAGCAAAGCGATGATTCCCCCGAACTCGATGTCGTGCAAATCGAGCTTTCGCGGATATCGTCGACTGAATACGAGGCAATCTGCACACGGCTGCGCGCGCTGGAAACCGTGCGGGAATTCAAGGAAGAAGGCTCCGCTTGAAACCGGACGAGGCCGTGGCCCGGGTGTGCAAGCGTGCGACAATGCGGCCTCGAAAACCCATGCAGCCGCTTTTTTCTGTTGCGAAGCGTCGAGCCGGACCGCTTCATCGGGCGTGTTTTTAGCCGCCCGGGTCGCGTCTTGCCCCGCTGTCAATCATCGACTTATGCCAGATTCCGCCGTCAATCCCGCTCTACAAGTTGCTGATACCGCTGGTTCCAATTCCAGTTCCACGTCTCAATCTACGTCCGCTGGCCGTCCGGCTGAATCGGATGCCGATGCCAAGCTCGCCCGCGCCGCGCGCTCGGCGCAGCGTCTCGCCTTGCTCAGCCGGGCGCCCTACGGCGCGCCCACGCTCGATCTGTTCGCCGAAGATGCCGAGCGCGCCACGCTCCAGGCGATGAATACCGATATTCGTCAATCGACGTTGCCCGGCTTCGAGTTGCCCGAGGTGTTCATGGCGGCCGTGCCGGGCGAGGACGGATCGTCCGGGGCTGGCCGGGCTTGGCGTAGCGGGGTGGTATCGGCGGATGGGGCGGCCGCGCAAACGGACGGCCAGACAGCCGACGCTGCATCGCTGGATTTGATGTTCGACGATGTTCTCGCCCCTCACGAGGTGGTTGCCGGGCCGGTGCAGCCAGATGCGCGGGACGACGGTGCGCAGGGCGCAACGATCGCGGCGGCATCGGTGGAAGAGAAAGAGAGTGGGCAGGTGGCAAGCAGGCGCGCGTCGGCGGCGCGGGGAAGGGGCGCTGCCCGGAATGTGTCGATGACTGAACCGTCACCGTCCGCGGCGATCTCAGAAGCTGAGACCGTGGAACGTAAAGATGCCGTCACCTCGCCAGACGCATTGGACGCATCGACCGCGGCGAGCACACAGAAAGCCGCCGCACGCGCTGCAGCAACCTCCCGTCGCAGCCAGCCGCAATCCCTGGCGGCGGCATTGATCGACGATGACCACCGGACGCGCACGAGCGTTCCACATGATTCTCAAACGCCTTCGCGCAAAGCGTCGTCGGAACTCGATACCGCCCGCGCAACCGCCTACGCTGACACTATCGATGCGTTGTATGCCGTGATCGCCGACCAGCGCGGTGCGGCGGCGGCCCTGTCGCGACGGGTCAAAACCGTCTTGCTGATCGTGATTTGCGTGTTGATCGTGACTGTCGCGACGGGCGTGGCGCAGAACATCGCGCTGCTTCGCCTGACGCGCGAAAACACGGCGCAGCAACAGCGCATTGAGCAATTGATGCTGACTCAGCAAACCACGCTAGCCTCTTTCTTCGATACCGATTCCTCGATCGTCGAGGTTCCGAACCGGGGCAATGCGAACGCAGCGGCTGCCAGCAAAAATCCGGACGCCGGGCCGCTTGGCCGCGCCGCGAAGCGAGCTCAAGGCAAACCGCATTGACATGGGAATTCGCGCACCTGAAGCCGCCACGCGCTTACCCAAACTATCGAAACGCCTGCATCTGCGCCGACATCAACTGCAGCATCTTGTTCGACGCCACCGACAATTTTCGCCCTACACGCGTAACAAGATGCGCCTCGGCTTTCATCAGGATCGGATGATCGATCTCGATGGCGAGCAGCATGCCCGCCTCCACTTCCGTTGTCACGGCGAACGCGGGTAGCACGACCACGCCGAGGCCCGACATGGCGAACTGCTTGAGCAGGCCGATCGAATTGGTTGCGACAACCGGTTCCAGCCGGATCTTCTCCGCGAACTCCACTGCCTGAAGCATCTGGCGAGTCCCATAGGTGGGGTGGGTCGCCGCAATCGGATACGTAGCCAACTCTTCCACGCTCATGGATTTCGTCTTGCTCCCACGAACGAAGTTTGGCTTGACGATCGCCATCATCGGTTGCCGTTTGATCGCGCGAGAAACGATCTTCGGATCGCTCGGCGGGTTGTAGACCAGCCCGATTTCACCTTCATCTTCGGAGACTCGCCGAATGACATCGTTCGTACTGCCGAGGTCCAGATTGAGCTTGATGCCGGGATACTGCCTGCAGAAATGCTGAATGGGTCCGGCCAGGATATCTGACACAAAACCTTCCCCAAGAATTACGTTGACGCTCCCGGTTCGCAGCCCGCGCAGTTCCTGCAGCCGCGATATCAGGTCGTCTTTATGCGCGAGTTGTTCACGGAAATATTCGATCAGGTACAGGCCGGCTTCTGTCGGCTTGACACCGCGCGCGTGCCGCTCGATCAGCGCGACGTCGAGTTCGGTTTCGAGCAAGCCGATCTGGCGGCTAACCGCGGACGGCGCGACGTCGAGCCAGTCGGCGGCTGCGCGGATGGTCCCGCAACGCACGGCTTCGAAAAAATAGACGATTCTGCTTTCAGTCAGGTTGTCGGCCATTACACAGTACCCAAAGGTTTCCAGGTGTTCCGAGCGTTCTAATAATTAGAACATTCTCAATATTGGCGCTGATTGATTATAGGGGCTCTCGCGCCGAAGATGACATCTCCATAACACGCTCGTTGACCCGGAGAACCGCTCTGACCGGTCGACGGCGTATTTGCTACGGAGTGGATTCATGAAGACGGTTGGGGTCATCGGACTCGGAAACATGGGGCGCGGAATGGCCCTTTCGCTCAAGCGCGGCGGCTACACCGTGCTTGGTTTCGACGCGGCGCCCGGCGTCGCCGCCAAGCTCGCGGCAGAAGGCGTGTCCGAGCGCGCTTCCATTGCCGACATCACGCGCGATTCGGACGTCCTCATTCTTTCGCTGCCTACATCGGCGATTGTGGAAGAGGTAATCCTGGGACCTGCCGGCGTAGCGGCAAGCGCCAAGCCCGGCCTCATCGTGGTCGATACCACCACGGCCGAGCCCAACAGCACCCGCAAGGTGGCGGCGGCGCTGGCTGAAGTGAAGGTGGGATTTGTCGATGGCCCCGTCAGCGGCGGTCCGAAGGGCGCGGCGACCGCGACCATGACCATGGTGCTGGGCGGTTCCGACGATGACGTCGCGGCCGTCGAGCCGATGCTCGCGGTCATGAGCGCCAAGCGGGTACATGTGGGTCCCGTCGGCGCGGGACACGTCACGAAGATCATCAACAACCTGCTGACCGGCGTGCATCTGCTTGCGACGAGCGAAGCGGTCCGCGCGGCGAAAGCGGCCGGTGTCGATCCCGAGAAACTGGTCGAAGCGCTCAACGGCGGCTCCGGACGCAACAGCGCGACGCTCACGAATTACCCCACGTGGATCTTCACCGACAAGTTCGATTCCGGTTTCACGATGAAGCTGATGCGCAAGGACGTTCGCCTCGCGATGGACTTGCTGCGCAGCCAGGACATCGATGCACCCATTGCTGAAGAAGCCGGGCGCTTGTGGGCGGAAAGCGCTCAGTCGATCGGCGATGCGGAAGACTTCAATCGTATCGTTCAATTCATCGAACAGAAGTAACGCGGTTAGCAGAATATCTTGTACATGGAGCCAGATATGGAAAACAACGCGGCAGAAAATCTGTTGGCTGCCTTCGCGCATTTCTTCCCTAACGCCAGGACGATTGGTTCGTTTGTCGGCGGCGAGTTGATCGAAGGCACGGGCGAGCTTATTCAGTTGTACGACGCAGCGACGGGCAAGCCGAGCCTCGCGTACAAGGATGGCGGCGCGGCGGTGGTTGAACTCGCCGCCGACGCAGCGCAACGCGCCCAGAAACAATGGTGGGCATTGACCCATGCCGCGCGCGGACGCGTGATGTTCGAGATCGCGCGCGAACTGCGCAAGGACGCGGAGAGCATTGCGCGCCTCGAGTCGCTTGGTTCGGGCAAGCCGATTCGCGACTGCCGCGGTGAAGTGGCGAAAGTCGCCGAGATGTTCGAGTACTACGGCGGCTGGGCGGACAAGTTTTACGGCGATGTCATTCCCGTGCCGACCTCGCATCTGAACTACACGCGTCGCGAACCGGCTGGAACGGTCCTGCAAATCACGCCCTGGAACGCTCCGGTCTTCACGTGTGGATGGCAGGTCGCACCCGCCATTTCGATGGGCAATGCCGTCTTGCTGAAGCCATCGGAACTGACGCCGTTCACATCATTAGTGGTGGGATTGCTTGCCGAAAAAGCGGGTGCGCCGAAGGGTCTCATCAACGTGCTTGCCGGCCTTGGCCAGACCGTTGCGCAAGCGGCCATCGCGCATAAGGTTGTGAAGAAGGTGGTGTTCGTCGGCTCTCCTGCAACCGGCGTGCGCATTGCAGAAGCCGCCGCGAAACGCGTGCTGCCGTGCGTGCTGGAACTCGGTGGCAAGTCCGCCAACATCATCTTCGCCGATGCCGATCTCAAGCGTGCCGCACTGACCGCCCAGGCCGCGATTTTTGCCGGCGCGGGTCAGAGTTGCGTAGCGGGTTCGCGCCTGCTCGTGCAGCGTTCGATCTACGACGAGTTCGTCGGCATGATTGCGACGGGCGCCAAGAAGATCAAGGTGGGCGCGCCGCTTGATGACGCAACCGAAGTTGGGCCGATCAACAATCGCACGCAGTACGACCACATCATGAAGATGATCGCGAGCGGTGTTCAGGCGGGCGCCACGCTTGCGGCTGGATCGGTTGAGCGCGCCTCGGAGGGCTACTTCGTTTCGCCCACTGTGTTGTCGAACGTGACGAACGAGATGGACGTAGCGCGGACTGAAATCTTCGGTCCGGTAGTCGCTGCAATTCCCTTCGATACCGAGGAAGAAGCCCTTAACATCGCAAATGACACCAAGTTCGGTTTGGCCGGTGCAGTGTGGACGAACGACGTGGGCCGTGCTCATCGAGTAGCAGGGCAGGTCAACGCGGGAACATTCTGGGTCAATGGCTACAAGACCATTAACGTGGCGTCTCCGTTCGGCGGTTATGGCTTGAGCGGGTATGGGCGTTCCAGCGGTGTTGAAGCGTTGTACGAATACACGCAGACCAAGAGTGTCTGGGTGGAAACCGCCAGAGAGCCGGCCACGACGTTCGGCTATTTATAAAGCAAGGTGTCGTCTCGCCGCTAATCAAACGCGAGAGGGCAATCGGGAGAGAGCAATGGAAAATACGTTGGCCGCGCAGCAATCGGGTAGTGATGGATTAAGGGGCGCAAAGCTGTTTTTATACGCGGCAATCATCTTGCTCATTGCCGAGTTTATCGGCTCGTTCACGTTCAAGGTCGGGCCGGGGAAAGTCGTTCTGCTGCCGATGATCTGGGCGTTGCTGCTGGGCGGCGCGCTCGGATTGGCAAGTGAACGGTGGAAAAGCTCTGCGCGGCTCGACGTGAAGACTCAGTTCTTGGCCGCCGCCATCTTGCAGCCCGCGCTGTTGCTCTTCGTCGCCAAGCTTGGACTGATGGTCGGCGGCGCGTTGCCCAAGCTTGCCGCTGCCGGCTGGGCACTGGCGTTTCAGGAACTGGGGCATTTTGTCGGCACGATTCTGCTCGGACTTCCGCTTGCGTTGCTGCTCGGCATAAAGCGCGAGGCAATCGGCGCGACGTTCTCGGTTGGCCGTGAGCCGAGCCTTGCGATCATCGGCGAGAAGTACGGCATGGACTCTCCCGAAGGACGTGGCGTGCTGGCCGAGTATTTGACCGGCACCGTTTTTGGCGCAGTGTTTATCGCGATACTGGCGGGCTTCGTCGCGAGCCTGAACATTTTTCATCCTCTCGCGCTCGCGATGGGTTCAGGCGTGGGCTCAGGCAGCATGATGGCCGCTGCTTCCGGTGCAATCGCCGCGCAACAAACGCCGGAAATGGCGAAGACGGTCCTCACATTTGCTGCGGCGAGCAATCTGATCACGACGACGATCGGCACGTATTTCACGCTGTTTATTTCGTTGCCGATGGCCGTGTGGGGATATCGCCTGCTCGAGCCGTTGATCGGCCGGACGAGCAAGGCATCGGATGCATCGGGGGCGATTGAAAAGTCCCGTCCGCAACTCGGCGATGTTGAAACAGCCGCGCCTCAATTGGGTTATCGCGGCAAGCTGCTGGCGTGGGGCGTCACTGCCGTGTTCGCATTGGGCTGTGACTGGATCGCTCACGGCACGACGCCGTTCATGGGCCTTCCGGGCATGCTGATCATGGTGCTGGCAACGATTGTCGGTGACGCCGTCTACACTGTGACCGGGCGCAAGATTCCAGCGGTCTGCTGGGTGTCGATTGTCGCCATGTTCATGACGTCGCCGCTGTGTCCGTGGGCATCGCAGATATCGGCGTATAGCGCGCAAAACGATTTCCTCGGCATTACCACGCCTATGCTTACGTTCGCGGGCTTGTCCATCGCTAAGGACATTCCGGCATTTCGCCGGCTGGGGTGGCGGATCGTGCTGGTGTCGTTCGTGGCGAATGCCGGGACGTTTCTTGGCGCTACGCTCGTGGCTCAGATTTTCCACGTGTAGGACCGGAACGGTTCGATAGCACCGGCGTCCTCGAGCCGGCGTTTCTGCGCGCTGTGCCCAGACTAGAATTTTTGAGTCATGCCGATACGCAAACCCAGCTGGTTTCCGCGATCGGGCGTGCCTTGCGCATTGGAGGCAAAAGCGGTCGCCCCTAAATCGGGGGCGCCCACCATGACCCGAGAAAAACCGCTCAGACCGGTGGTTCTGGTGTATCCCGCCAGCGCGTACACACCCGTGCGTTTCGAGAGCGCATAGAATCCAGACAGGTTGAACTGAAAGGCGTTGCCGGTCAGGTCATTGTCGAGCCGGGTGTATGCACCGCCAGTGTAAAAACTGGCCGCGGGCGTCGCCTGATAATCGAGCCCGACCTCAAACGTGCGCACGACCTGATTCGGCCGCGCTGCGCAGGTTGAAAAACAAAGCGTATTTGCTGCCGTACCTCGTGTATCTGTATAGGCCAGATGCACCGCCGCAGGGCCGAAAACATATTGTCCGTCCACGACGGCGACTCCGGTCAGGCGGTTGCCATTGGTATCATTGATGCGTAGATAAGTCGCGCCCAAACCGAGCGGACCTTGGCTATAGTTGCCGCCGCCGTTGAGTATGCGCATGGCTGCGTCATTGCCCGCGATTCCACCGAAACCGTATTGACCGGCGAAGGTAAATCCGTTCAGTTTCGGGGTCTGGTATTTGATGGCGTTATTGACGCGATCGGCCAGGCGGTCCACCCAATGGGAAAGTCCTGTGTAGTCGTTGGCACGCGAGGCTACATTCGCATGGTACGGAGCAAGATCTGCATCAAGCGTATATTGACGTCCAATGGTTAGGATGCCAAACTGGTTTTGTAAGCCAACGAAGATCTGCCGGCCGAAAAGCAAGCCACCCTGCGTGCTGGCGCCGTTGTTCAGAGCAAAGCCACTCTCGGCAGTAAATAGAGCTTTGAGGCCTCCACCCAGATCCTCACCTCCCCGTATACCCCATCGATTGCCGTAGAGCGTGCCTGAATCAACCCGTACTACGCCACTATTCCTGGCACCGGAATGAGTGGCATAGTCCACGCCGATATCCAAAGTTCCATATAACTGGACGCTCGATTGCGCTTGGCCTGTGCCCGGAATCAGAGCGATGGCCATGCCTATCGTCAAGATATTCTTCACTTTCTATGTCCTGCGTGCAGAGGGAAATGACGGCCCCTTTCAATAAGCCGTACTGCTGGCGGTGATTCAGCGCTATTGCCTCGAATCTATGCGGGGAGGCGCCTCGACAAATATCGGCGCCATGCTCTGTTGGACTGGCGCAACCCGCGGCCGCAGGAGCGCGTGGCGAGTTGAGGTCGGTATTTTTGCGTGACCCACGGGGGTTACTTGCCCCAACGGTGAGCGGAATCTCGTTACGCTTTGATTCGTTCCACTTTCCCAACTAGAAAGACGTACGACATCGCTCCCAGCAGCGCCACGCAGGCCACGTACGTGATGGCTGGTGCGAAATCGCTGCCGCTGGCCAGGTAACCGATGGCCAGGGGTGTCGAGACAGCGGCCAGATTGCCGACAAAATTGAATACGCCGCCAGTGAGGCCCAACATGTTTTCGGGGGCGAGCGACGTCACCAATGACCAGGTGATGGATGCGAAGCCGTTACCAAAAAATGCGACGGCCATGAAGAAAATGACCCAATCGGTCGAGTCGGTAAAGTTGGCGCCGATGATGCTCGTCGATATCAGCAGGCCGGAGATGATCGGGAATTTACGGGCGAAGCCGACGCTGGCACCTTTGCGGATCAGCCAGTCAGAAAACAGACCCGCGCTGATGACGCCACAAAAAGCGGCGAGAAATGGCAGTGAGGTCAGGAATCCTGACTTGATGAAATCCATGCCGCGATACTTAACCAGGTACGTCGGAAACCAGGTGAGGAAGAACCACAGGGTGGAGCCGACGGCATACTGGCCGAGATAAATCCCCCACAGCTTACGCTTGCTCAATACGACTTGAAGCCCAGACCTGCTGAATCCAGGCGCATGAATGGGTTTTTTCCGTCCGAGGTCCACCAGACCGCCGCCTGCGCTTATCAGTTCAATTTCCGCCTGATTGACGCCTTTGAACTGCCGTGGTTCCCGATACGCCGCATACCAGATTGCTGCCCACATAATGCCAGCCAGGCCGGTGCCGACGAAGACCCAGTGCCAGCCGTATCGATGCTGTAGCCAGGCCAGCACAGGCGTGAGGAAAGCCAGGCCGACAAATTGGCCAGACGTATAAATTCCGATTGCCGAGGCGCGTTCGCGCTCGGGGAACCAGGTAGTGACGACGCGGCTATTGGTCGGGTAAGCCGGGGCTTCCAGGGCGCCGACGATAAGTCGCAATCCAAATAATCCGGCGAAACTGCCGACAAATCCCAAGCCTACGGTTGCCAGTGACCACAAGGCGAGCGCCAGTGCATAGAGGAAGCGCGGTCGCACGCGGTCCACCAGCCAGCCGCCGGGGATCTGCATGGCGGCGTAGGTCCAGCCGAACGCGGAGAAAATCCAACCTGCCTGGACGGGCGTGATGGAGAGTTCGCGCATCAGTTCGGGCGCCACAATCGACAGATTGCTGCGGTCCAGATAGTTAATTACCACGGTGACAAATAATAACAACGCAATCAGCCAGCGCTTACGGCTTGGTCGTTGGCTAGTTCGCGCAGTCTTCTCTTGACCTGGAGTAAATGGATCTTGCGTGATACCCGGCTTCATATTGCTCATTGACGTCTCCTTCTAGTTTTTATTTAATTGAGTCTTTTAATCGTTGTTAATATTGAGGCGCAGCTACTCGTATTTAAATGGCATTGGTACAATTGAGCGATGCCTTCATCCTTATGAGACAAAGTAGCGTGCGCAAGCGATGCCGTAAAAGTCATGTAACTGCCAAAATATCTGTGACGCTTGCCATATAAGGCTGGCAGCAATGCACGGCAAAACCGGGACACGCCATTCGGGCGAACTGCGGTGCTTCGCTCCGTGCATGACCGCTCAGTCGTCGAGACGATCAAGGCGTATTTCATGCGAACTACTTGAGCTCACTTTATTTGAAGTTATTTGATTTGTCGAGACAGGGTACGTAGTGCCGAAATGTGGGAAATTGATTATCTCATTAATACATCGTGATTTATTTTGAGATAATTGGATCGGCTGCTGATAATGGGCAATGCCGCGAAATCGAGGGTGATGACATCGCATTTCCCATTGGCTTAAATTCAACCGAAGCGGGTCGGCCGGAGTGCCCCAAGTGCGGCCATACGGTGTACGACGCCGACGCGGATTCCCATGTCGGTCGCCGGTTGAAGTTCACCTCTGTGCGAGCTCCCCTTCAACCTTCCCCGCGTTTCAGGCCATCGGCGTGTTCCGTCAGCAACTTGCGCAGCAACACGACCTGATTGACGGCATCGGCTTCAAGCAGCGAGAGACCGTGTTTGGGATAGCCTTGCCAGGCATCGATTCCCGCGTCGTTCTTCGTCCCTATCCGCGCTTCGATGCCCTTGCCGACACGCTCAACCCATGCCGCAAGATCCCGGTTCGGCGCGGCGCCCGCCCGGCCAAAGCGAGCGCGAGTCGCCGTGCCCGCGACGCGCCGCAGCAAGGCGAGCGCGGTTGAGCCAGTCCGGTCGTCGTTGCTTGTGTCGAGTTTTTCCAGCCTCAGGCGCGCCAGCACTTCTTCCGCATTGTTACTCGCCAATCCCGCTGCACGTCGTAGCCGCTCCAACTCGATCTCGCTCTCTTCGCCCCGTCCCAGCGACGCGGCAAGGTATTCAAAGTTCGTCGATACCGCCTTCGCCAAGCGGTCACCGAACCGGCTGGGTTCGCGGCTTGGCCATAGAAGAAATGTGGCGAGCAACGCAATCACGCAGCCGAACACGTTGTTCTCCAATCGCGTCACGGCATAGGCAAGCTCGGCGCCGCCGGGCGCGGCGAAGTCGGCAACCAGCACGAATGCCGGCGTGATGAACAGCACGAACAAGCTGTAGCTGACCGGTCGCAAGGCCATCGTCGCGCAGACCAGCGGGAATACGACCAGCGAGATCGCGATGGGCGAATGAACAACGAGTCCGATCGCGGCCGCCAGCAATCCGCCGACAATGCTCCCCGCCGCACGCTCGATGCTCCGCGGCCAGCTCGTCGCAATAGACGGCTGCAGGATCAGGAGCGTGGCCATCGTTGCCCAATAACCGAAGGGCAGATGCAGCAGCCTGACGGTCAGAAAAGCCGCTGTTGCGGCCACTCCGACGCGAGCGGCATGGCGCGCGCCTATCGATTGCGTCGATGCATTCGCCTTCAAGGTTTCCACGCCGCGTTTCAAGGTCGTGATCGCCGCTGACCACACGCTTCTTCGTCGCGGAGCCGGGGATTCGAGTTCGCTGAAGTCGATATCGAAACTAAGCGGCACGCTCTCGCCTAACGCAACTTCAAGCTGGCGGGCGAGCGCCTGCAACCGGTCGCGCAGGGCGACGGGCGGTTCCCAGGGTTTGTCGGCAATGGCCCGTGCGAGCCGCGCGAGGACCTCGGCGAACGCGTCGAGCACACGCACCGCACGCGGCAGATTCGGCAAGCGATGATGGCCGCGCTCGCAGGCATCGGTGACCGCAATGAGGTACGCGAAGATCCGTTCGCTGTCGGCGAGTGCGAGCAACAGCATGTTGTACGTGTCCCGCCGGTCTGTCTTCGATGACGGCACGCGTGCAAGCGCCTTGCGCGCCAATTCGATGTCGCTGCGCGCCTTGCCGCGAAAACGTGAAGCGTGGGACGCCCACTCCCCGAAGCCTGCGCTTTCGCGCTTGAGCAGCCGCGCGCCGTCGCTTGCGATGTCCGCGAGGCTCGCATGAGCGGCTCGCATGGCCGCGCGGCTTGCGCCGAACGGGTGAATCCGCCACACGGTGAAGCTGAGTGCCGTCGCGAAGAGGCAACCCGCGAAGTAGAGCGCGAGGAAACGCAACTCGCCGCGTGTTCCGTGGATGGGTTTGTCCACCATCACCACACAGGCGGTCGCCGCAAGGATGGACACCTGGGCGGCAGCCGCACCCCACACGCGCCCCAGCGCGCCGAGAAATGAAAAGACCAGGACGGCGACGGCCGCTGCCACGATTCCAACGCCGGACGCATACGCGGTCAGCCCGCCACAAATGGTCGAGAGCACCGCGAAGCCGGTCATGGAAGCGAATCGCATGCGGTTCGAGCCGGCGGCATCGGCGAGACAGGTCCAGAACGCGCCAATGGCAGCCCACGAGAACTCGGGCATGTGCAAAAGGTTGCCGAGGAGCAGCATGGCGGTCGACGCAAATGCGGCTCTCAGCCCTTCGGACAGATCGGCTTGGCTCAACGCGAACGAAACCATCCAGACGGGCCGACGGCGCGCAATGGAATCGACCATTCGGGAGAACGCTTTGGTGCGGCGGCTTGCCGCGTGTCGAGACTGCCGGTGAAGGTTGCGAAGGCGGAACATGGCCTGGCTTATCAAGTGGTGGATGCCGGTGATCGGATGGTTAATGCGTGAAAGTCGATATGAACCTGGCCAAAAATTTCGGATATTTTTGCGCGCTCCGTTTCTCTCCCGTGCTCCCGCCCATCGCATGGGCCCAAAACTCAAGTAATTCCTACTGATTCCAGACGTGCCTGCGACTCCCAAGTGTGGCAGAAACACAATTATGTAGAAAAACTACCAAAGAAATGCTGCGTTGCACTAGGAATCAGCTAGTGAAAACCCTATAATGACATCTAAGGGATAACCCTTGACCACCTACTAGGAGTTTGACATGAGCTACCTCTTCGCATTGCTGCAAAAATTCGCATCGCTGTTCGAATCCCCGCATCTTCCGATGGATTCAGACTACTCGTACCAAGCTCGTCAACAGGAAGCAGAGCGCGTTCGCAAGTCACGCGGCACCATCATGGGTATCCGTCTGTGAGCTGTAAGGAAGGCAGGGCGAACTGCAGGGAAAACTGAAGTGTTGTCAGTTTGTGCTTGACAAGGTTTATTCGTAGTGCGGTTCGCCTGCTTTCATTGTTGTCGGTTATGTAGTTTTTCTAGCTTTATAGTGTTACCGATCGCCAACTTTGTTTCCACGGCAGTCACGTCGCTTTCGCGCGACATTCATCTCCAGCGCCGCTCGGCGCATGCTTCCCAGACCACCTCCCGTTTTGCTCTCCCGGCGCTCGACTCCGCCAATTCACGGTTTCATATTTTCATTGCTTACACGCCATTGGGCAAAATAGCCTCGGGCTGATTCGTCATGCCAACGTAAAAGCGAATGAAATCAGTGATTTGAAATATTCCCGGGCAATCCGGGCGCGTTAAATCCTTTGATACGAACACTTACAAGCGCTCACGTCGTGCAACCTTACGTCCCGCTAAAGTGATTTCAACGACGCGGCACCCGACGGCACATCGTTTCGACTGTCCGCGCGTCCTCAACGAAATCAAGCTGAAAAGGGAGAATAGTCATGAACACCTCACGCTCAATCCTGGCTGCGCTGCTGACCGGCGGTGCGCTTTTGACCGCGACAACTGCGTTTGCGCAAGTCGATAACGGAATGATCCACGGGCCCGCGCCCGAGCAAGCGTATGCGCAACCGCATATGGTTCAGACGGCCGTCGTGATCAACCTCGGCTGGCACGGCGACCGTTATTGGGACGGCCACCGTTACTGGCAGCGCGACGAATGGATGCGCCACCACCCGCATGATCACGGTCCGGCGGGGTATCACCGCGACGACCACGAGCATCACGGCTAATCGAGCCGATTACAGAACCGCGTAGTGAACGCCGGCTTCCTGCAAAGGGAGCCGGCTTTTTTTCGTCCTTTACGCGTGTCCGGTCAGAGCCTGCCGACCGGACCGCTTCAAGTCATAGGCCATTTGCCGCCCCGCGCGATTGGAGGCGCTGCGCTATCCTTAAGTGACGCGGCCTTGAGAGCCGCATAGGACGGCTTCAACGAGTCCCTCGGACTCGAACGTCGTTGAATCGAAGCGTGGAATCTAAGCATTGCGGGGAAAATTTGAAGCAAATCACTATCGGCGTGGTGGGCAGCGGCTTGATGGGCGTCGGCATTGCGACGCAGGCGGTGCTACACGGCTATCCGACCATTGTTCACGATATAGACGGCGCACGGCTTGCATCGGTGCATGGAAAAGCAGAGGCGATCCTCGACGAATTGATCGACGCCGGCGTCTTCCATGCGGACCACAAGCCGGACGTGCTCGCGCGTATCGAAACTACCGATCTACTGGAGCGGGTGGCCACGGCGGGTTTTATCGTGGAAGCCGTTCCTGAAGTGCTCGAACTGAAGAACCGCATTTATAGAGCGCTCGAACCGCTGCTGCGCGACGACGCTATTTTCGCCAGCAACACGAGCGGCTTTCCGCCCGACCTGCTCGCGCAAGTGCTGCAAAACAAGGGGCGATTTGTCATCGCGCATTTCTGGAATCCGCCGCATACCATTCCGCTGGTCGAAGTCGTACCGGGCACTGAAACCGATCCGGAAGTCACGCGCCGCACGGCTGAACTGATGATGGCGATCGGCATGGAACCGGTTGTGCTGACGAAGGCAATTCCAGGTTTTGTCGGTAACCGGCTGCAGTTTGCGGTGCTGCGCGAAGCGCTTGCCATTGTGCGTTCGGGCGCCGCGACGGCGGAGGTCGTCGACACGGTCATGAAGGCGTCGCTCGGTCGACGCTACGGCATGGTCGGACCGCTGGAAAGTGCGGATCTCGGCGGGCTGGATACGTTGCTGGATATCGGCACACACCTGATGCCGGAGCTGGCGAAGGACGAAGACGTGTTGCAACTGATGCGTGCGCACGTGCAGAAAGGACGGACGGGCGTACGCAGCGGGCAAGGGTTTTATGAATGGGATGACGCGCACCATGCGCGCGTCAAGCAAGGGCGCAAGCGCCTGATTCACCACGTTGCAAAGAAGACCGGAAAGCACTCATGAGCGATACCAACGCGGTTCATTTCTACAATCCCGACGAAGGCCACAAGCTTCGACATGATCCGTTCAAGGCGATCGTCGCGCCACGAGTGATCGGCTGGATTTCGAGCTGTGATCCGGACGGGCGCGTGAACCTCGCGCCCTATAGTTTTTTCGGCGCGTTCGCTTCGTTTCCGCACATCATCGGATTCTCGAGCGAGGGGCGTAAGGACAGCATCGCGAATATTGAAGCGACGGGTGAGTTCGTATGGAATCTGTCGAGCAAGCCGCTTGCCGAAAAGATGAACCTGACGTCCGCGACCGTACCGCGTGAAGTCGATGAATTCGAGCTGGCGGGATTGACGAAAGCGCCGGGCGTGAACGTCGCCGTGCCGCATGTGGCGGAGTCGCCGGCCGCGCTCGAATGCAAGTTGCTGCAGATCATCCGGCTGAAAACGCTGGACGGCACGCCGATGAACAACTGGCTCGCGCTGGGGCAAGTGGTTGGCGTGCACATCCGGCGCGAGTTCCTGAAAGACGGTCTCTTCGATACCGCCGCCGCGCAGCCCGTCATGCGTGCGGGGTATCGCGGGGATTATGCGGATATCGGCGAAATGTTCGAGATGTTCCGCCCGGGATAGCGCTGGCGGAGGCGCTTCAGCCGCAGTTAAAACCTGCAGTTAAAGCGCGCAATTAAAGCCTAAACACGCTCACCGCGCGGCTCAACTGTTCGGCTTGCTCATGCAAGCCGGCAGTCGATTGTTCTGCTTCGCCGACCAGCGCCGCATTCTGCTGAGTCGCCTCGCCGATCTGCGACACGGCCAGATTCACCTGCTCGATGCCGCTCGATTGTTCGCGCGACGCCACGCTGATTTCGCCGATGATCGCGTTCACCCGCGCAACGCGTTCCACGATCCCGTTCATCGTGCCGCGGGCTTCTTCCGCGATCCGGTAACCATCGGCGACACGGCCGACCGACTCGGCGATCAGCGCCTCGATTTCCTTGACCGCCGCCGAGCTGCGTTGAGCCAGCGCGCGCACTTCCGACGCCACCACGGCGAAGCCCCGGCCGTGCTCGCCGGCGCGCGCGGCTTCCACGGCCGCGTTCAACGCCAGGATGTTGGTCTGGAACGCGATGCCTTCGATCACCGACGTGATGTCGGAAATCTTGCGCGCGGACGCGTCGATTTCACCCATCGTCGCGACCACGCGGCCGACCGCTTCGCCGCCGGCGCGCGCTGCATCGGATGCCGATGCCACGAGTTGATCCGCCTGCGCCGTGTTGGCGGCGTTTTGCTGCACGGTCGACGTGATCTGCTCCATGCTTGCCGCTGTTTCTTCGAGACTGCTGGCCTGTGTCGCGATGCGCAGCGAGATGTCGCTGCTGCCCGCCGCAATCCGCCCCGTGCCGTCAGACATATCCGCCGATGCGCTGCGAACCTGCGTCACGATGCGCGCAAGCCCGGTCGCAATGCCGTCGATGGCAATCATCAACCGGCCGATATCGTCCTCCCGCGTGGTTGCGAGCCGCACGCTCAGATCGCCCGCTGCGATGCGCTCGGAGGCATGAGTCAGTTCCGCGAGCGGCCGGCCCACCAGCTTGGCCACTGCGAAGAGCAGCACGGCCACGAACGCGGCGATCACGAGCAGCCCGATCAGCAGGAAGCGATTACGCGTGGCGTGCACGTCGGCGAGCAATTCATCGCGATACGCAATCCCGCCAATCAGCCATTGCCATTCCGGCACCGTGCGAAACACGATTTCCTTCTCGCCGCCGTGCACCTTGGGATCGGCGGCGTCGGTAATCCCGGGGGCATCGAAGGAAAGACGGCCTTCTTTCGCGTCGAGCATCTGCTTGAACGGTGCGATGCGTTCATCGGCGAGAGGCGGCAAAGTGGCACCCGCTGCGCCACCCAGGCCCGGATGCACGAGGAGCTTGCCGCGATTCGGCCCGTTCGATGCATCGACGACAAAGAAGTAGCCGTTCTGACCGATCGTCAGGTCGCGAATGTTTTGCTGCAACGTTGCAATTTCCGGCGTGACGTCCACGCCGACAAACAACGCGCCAATAACCCGTCCCGATGAATCCGTGACCGGCTTGTACTCGGTGATGTACTGCTTGCCAAAGAGCGTCGCCATGCCGATAAAGCGTTTTCCCGCGAGCATGAGCGCGTACGCCGGGCCCTTCCGGTCGAGCAGCGTACCGATCGCGCGGGCGCCGTCCTGCTTTTTCAGCGATGTCGTCACGCGCACAAAATCGTCACCGGTGCGCGCGAACACGGTCGCGATTGCGCCGCTGCGGTCGAGGAACTGATCGGGGATCGAAAAATCGAGGTTCATCGGCGTGTCGCCGGCCTTGAACGTGGGTGTCGCCACGCCGCCAATATCCACTTTCTGCGTTTCATCGAGCGTGAAATCCGTGGGCAGGAAGCTCGAAAACAGCGTCATGTAGCGCTCGACTTCGGCGCTGACGGCTTTGTCGTAGAGACGGATCATCGTGCCGATCGCGCGACTGTCGTCGTCCATGCGTTCGAGCGCTTGCGCATCGATCTGCTGACCGGCCAGATGCGTGACCGCGATGGTAAACCCGGCTACGACCGTAGCCGCGAGCGCACAAGCGAGGATGGCAAATTTCGCGCCGACACTGGCCCGTCGGATGTTGAATAGAGGCATGGATAAACCGGATGAGCGAAATAAACGAGACGTAGGGAATATGAAGGGTTAACGGCAACAGTCGCCAATTCTTGATTGCCCTGGCGCCGGCGCGTCCTGTTTCCACGCGCTGCAAAGCAGTCAAAACCCGACATCGTCTATCCCGCTGCATTCCTGGAATATGATGAGCCGGTCGGTAATCCCGCCCGTCACCCGGGCGGCAAGCCTGAAAAAGTCCAAAAAACTCAACGAAATTCTCGTCCACTTGCTCTGGCGCGACACGTAAAAAAGTGTCTAAATCGGCTCGGCACTGCTCGCAAACCCTTGCCCCATAAGCCTCCGACTGTCCATCTGCCAAAAATGGAAAATCGGAGTGTCGTATTTCCACATGTGAGCGTCGGAAATAGTCGGCAACCCGCACTTTTTTCTGGCAACTATGTATGCAGAGCGCGGACGCACGTCCGCCAACCAGGAGAGCGTTCGATGAATTCCCACAAGGTCGTGGTCGAAAACCTGTGCAAGGTGTTCGGCACGAGCCCGAAGCAGGCGATCGACATGCTTGCCGGCGGCGCAACGAAGGAAGAAGTTTTCTCCCGTACCGGACAGATTGTCGGCGTCCATAACGTGTCCTTCGAAGTGAAGGAAGGCGAGATTTTCGTGTTGATGGGTTTGTCGGGTTCGGGCAAATCGACACTGATCCGCCTCATCAACCGGCTGGTCGAACCAACCGCCGGCAAGGTGCTGATCGATGGCCGCGACGTGGCGTCCGTGCCGCGTTCCGAACTCACGTCGCTGCGCCGGAAAGACATGAGCATGGTGTTCCAGTCGTTTGCACTGATGCCGCAGCGCACGGTGTTGTCGAATGCCGCGTTCGGGCTTGAGGTTGCGGGCATCGGGCGCAAGGAACGCGAGAAACGCGCGATGGCCGTGCTGGAGCAAGTCGGTCTTGCGCCGTTCGCGCAGAAGCTGCCGGCGCAGTTGTCGGGCGGGATGCAGCAGCGCGTGGGTCTCGCGCGGGCGCTGGCCGTGAATCCATCGCTGATGATCATGGACGAGGCGTTCTCCGCGCTCGATCCGCTCAAGCGCAAGGAAATGCAGAACGTGCTGCTCGACCTGCAACGCGAACAGCAGCGCACGATCATGTTCGTGTCGCACGATCTGGAAGAGGCGCTGCGCATTGGGACGCGCATCGCGATCATGGAAGGCGGCAAGGTCGTGCAGATCGGTACGCCGCAGGAAATCATCTCGAATCCGGCAGACGACTACGTGCGGGCCTTCTTCGAAGGCATCGATACCAGCCGTTACCTGACGGCCGGCGACCTGATGCAGACGGACGTGGTGCCGTTGATGAAGCACGGCTCGCAGATCGATGCATCAAGCGTCTCGCAAGCGCTCAACGGCAGTGCCGACTACGCGTTCGTGATGGACCACGAGCGCAAGATCCGCGGTTTTGTGTGCCGCGATGCGATTGGTCAGGCATCGCCGGAAATCAATCTTATCGAATGCATCCAGCGCACCACGCCGCTTGACGTTGTCGTCAGCCGGGTGGTCGCCAGCCGTGCACCGCTGCCGGTGGTCGAGGCGGACGGATCGTATTGTGGTTCGGTCAACAAGACGAATGTTCTCAAGGCTCTGACTCGGCATCGAGGTTCCCATGTCTGAAATTATCCCGCTCGGTACGTGGGTCGATCACGGTGTCAAATACCTGCTCGACCACGACGCAAACACCTTCGACGCAATCGGTAAAGTCATCGAGAGCTTCGCGGCGCTGGTCGAACACGGCCTGCAAGCCATCCCCATGTGGCTGATGATGGCGATCTTCGTCGGCATCGGGTTATGGCGTGTCGGCTGGCGCTTTGCGCTGTTCACGTTGCTGTCGTTGCTGCTGATCTACGCCACCGGCTTCTGGGATGAAATGGTAATCACCCTCGGCCTCACGCTGTCCGCCACGTTGATCAGTTTGCTGCTCGGCATTCCGCTTGGTATCTGGACGGCGAAGAGCAAGACCATTGAAACGATGGTGCGTCCGGTGCTCGACCTGATGCAGACCATGCCGGCTTTCGTGTACCTGATTCCGGCGGCCATGCTGTTCGGTCTTGGTCGCGTGCCGGGGATCCTGTCGACGGTGATCTTCGCGATGCCGCCTGCGGTGCGCCTGACGTCGCTGGGTATCAAGCATGTGAACCGCGAGATCGTGGAGGCAGGGCAGGCATTTGGCTGCACGCCGTGGCAACTGCTCTACAAGGTTCAGTTCCCGAACGCGCTGCCGTCGATCATGACCGGCGTCAACCAGACCATCATGATGGCGCTGTCCATGGTGATTATCGCTTCGATGGTCGGTGCAGGCGGTCTCGGCAACGACGTGCTGGCGAGTATTCAGCGGCTGGATATCGGACTTGGATTCGAGAGCGGTTTGTCAGTAGTGCTGCTCGCGATCATTCTTGACCGCATTACGGAAAGCTTTGGCCGGTCGCCGGGTATGGCGCGGGCACCGCTGTTGTCGGGGATTCGCAGTGTGATGCGAGTGCGCCGCGCGCCGGCTGCGCAGCAGAGCTAAGCAATATGGCTTTGAGCAACACAGTAAGCGATTAAATCAGGCTTCGGCCCAAGGATAAAAACCCGATGAAACGCGACGCGATGGAGCCGGACGGGATTCATCCTCCTGAGAATTCACCGCTATCGAAGCTGGCGCACTTCGGGTTCCTGACGCTGCCTAATTTTTCGATGATCGCGTTCACCAGCGCGATCGAAGTGTTACGCATGGCGAACTATGTTGGCCGTGCCGAGCACTACACGTGGTCGGTGATCACGCCGGATGGTGAACCGGCGCGGGCGAGCAACGGCATTACCGTCAAGCCGACCAAAACGCTGGCCGAGGCGGGCATGCCGGATGTGCTGATCGTGTGCGCGGGATGGCATGTGCGCGATTACGTGGATGACAAGGTGATCGCGCTGTTGCAGCACGTCGCGGCGCAAGGCGTGCCGCTTGGCGGCGTGTGCACGGGCGCGTATGCGTTGCTCGCGGCAAACTTGCTGGATGGGTATCGATGCACGGTGCATTGGGAAGACATGTCGCCGTTGCACAAGCGTTTCCCCGACGTGCGATTCGCCGATGAACTCTTCGTGATCGACCGTGACCGCGTGACTTGCACGGGCGGGACCGCGCCGCTTGATCTCATGCTGAACCTGGTTGGTCAGCGGCTGGGTCAGGCGCATGCGGCGCAGGTTTCCGAGCAGTTCATCGTGGAGCGCATTCGCGGCACGACGGATTACCAGCACATTCCTGTCGATGCCCGCGTGGGTTTCTCGCGCGCCGAATTGATTGAAGTGGTGCGGCTGATGGAGGCGAACATTGAAGAGCCATTGTCGCTCGAAGAGCTGGCGCGGCTGGTAAAACTGTCGCAGCGTCATTTGCAACGCATGTTCAAGATGTTCCTGAGCGTTTCGCCGACGCATTACTACCTCACGTTGCGGCTGCGGCGCGCGCGTGAGTTGTTGCGTAATACCGATGCATCGATCTCGCGCGTGACGGCCGTTTGCGGCTTTCACTCGCCGTGTCATTTCAGCAAGGCGTACCGCGCGCAGTTTGGCCACGCGCCGAGTATTGAGCGCAGGCAATCGGCTTGATGATCCATTTTCAGACGTGTTGCGCTCATTGGGGCGCGGCATCGTCGTGTCTGGCAGTTCCAAAATAGGGAGAATCATGAAACTTCACGGAATCGCGTCGTCGTGGGCGCTGGCTGTCTTGCTGAATGTCACGATGTCCGGCGGCGCGTTTGCAGCTGATCCGGCCACGTGCCAGAACGTCCGTTTCGCCGATGTGGGCTGGACCGATATTGCCGCAACCACGGGTCTGGCGACCACCGTGCTGCAGGGCCTCGGATATAAACCGACGAAGACGATTGCGTCTGTGCCAATTACGTTTGCCGGTATCAAGAATAAGCAGATTGATGTATTCCTGGGTTATTGGTCGCCGACGATGGACCCTATTGTCGAGCCGTTCCAGAAGGCCGGGCAGGTCAAGGTATTGACGGCGCCTAACCTGACGGGTGCGAAATACACGCTGGCGGTGCCGGACTATGCGTATAACGGCGGTCTGAAGTCATTCGCCGATATTGCCAAGAACTACGACAAGCTCGACGGCAAGATCTACGGTATTGAGCCGGGTAACGACGGTAATGCGTTGATCAAGAAGATGATCGATTCGAATCAGTATGGGCTGGGCAAGTTCAAGATGGTCGAGTCGAGCGAAGCGGGCATGCTGGTGGAAGTGGGCCGTGCGATTCGCGAGAAGAAGTGGATTGTGTTCCTGGGTTGGGAACCGCATCCGATGAATGTTTCGATGAAGATTGATTATTTGAGTGGCGGCGACGATGTATTCGGCCCGAACTATGGCGAGGCCAAGGTGCTGACGGTAACGCCGCCGGATTATGCTGCGCGCTGCCCGAATGTGGCGAAGCTGGTGGATAACCTCAAGTTTTCGACGGACATCGAGAATCACGTGATGACGCCGATCATGAACAAGACCGATCCGAACGTGGCTGCCAAGCAATGGCTGAAGGCGAATCCGGCTGTGCTGGATAAGTGGCTGGCGGGCGTGAAGACGTTTGACGGGAAAGATGGGTTGCCGGCTGTGAAGGCCTATGTAGCACAGTGATTTTTGCTCGCGCCGGTGGACGGGTGGGTTTGCTGGCGTGAGGGGTGGGGGCGCGGGGTCTGTGCCGGGTTGCTAGGGTCTCGGGGTAGTGGTCGGGGTCAATGCCGGGTTGCTGCTTTCCAGGCCTTCGCGCGTTTAGTGTTAGCTGTTTTCTTTATCACTATTAGCCACTGCGCGTGGCGGCGCGTCATTTCTTTGTCCAAAGCGACAAAGAAACGAAGCAAAGAAAACGCTTTCACCGCTCTACCCTAAGTGTCCACAGCGTGCAGTTTTTATTCATGGGTGCCCCAAAAGCACGGTGCTCGCCAGAGCCACGGATGTGTGAACCCCTCCTTCTCGCGAATCCTGACAGTAACACGCTTCGCCCCGTACGCTCTCGGGCAAGCACCGGTGCCAAGGAAACCCGCACGGCCTCACGCGTATGCCGTGCTGCTTCGTGGGTTAGCTATGAGTTTGCATTGTTATTTGCCGGGTTAGGCTTTATGCATTCTGCAGATCCATTTCTTGGTGGTCTAAAAAATGGTTCGGCATGCATACAAATTGGAGGTTGGCTTTCCGCGGATAGCGCGGGGCGCTCCTTGGGCAGGTTCAGTCGCTAGTGCTAGCCCGAGAGCGTACGGGGCGCAGCGTTTTACTGTCAGGATTCGCGAGAAGGAGGGTTTCAAACATCCTAAGCTCTGGCGAGCACCGTGCTTTTGGGGCACCCATGAATAGAAACTGCACGCTGTGGACACTTAGGGTAGAGCTGTTAAAAGCGTTTTCTTTGCTTCGTTTCTTTGTCGCTTTGGACAAAGAAATGACGCGCCGCCACGCGCAGTGGCTAATAGTGATAAAGAGAAAAGCCAACATAAAACGCGCGAAGACCTGGAAAGCAGCAACCCGGCACTGACCCCGACCGCCAACGCCAGAACCTATCCCCCGACCACTACCCCCAAACAGTGCGAACGACCCCCTCTTCTAAATCGCCTGCGCCCGCCCCGGAAAAGTCTCATCGAAATCTGCAGCAAGGTCGAGCGTCGCCACGCTCGCGGCATCGTCTGGCGTCGCCGTCCCACGCTGGTCACGATACATGATCGGTGGAAGCCCGAACTGCTTCCTGAACTCCCGCCCCAAATGCGACGCATCGGAAAAACCGCAACTCGATGCAATGTCCGCCACCGTCTTGTCGGAGCTCGTCAGCAACCAGGCCGCCGTGCGCAAGCGCACCTGCTTCGCATAAGCCTGCGGCGCCTTGCCGGTCTCCGCCTTGAACAAACGCTCCAACTGACGTGTCGATAAATCCAGCTTGTGCGCGAGCTCATCAAGCGTCAACGAACGCCCCACATGCTGCTCCATCAGCAGGATTGCCCGCTTCACCTTCGGATGCGTGGCGGGCGCAAGCCCCGGCGGATGCGGCTGCGGAGCATTGCCCTTCTGCATGTCATCGACCAGCAGAATGCGCAACGCTTTTTGCACCGTGGCAGCTTCAAAATGGCGCAACAGGATGGCCGCGGCAACATCAATCGATGCCCGTCCGCCCGAGCACGTAATGCGCCGGTGATCCATCACGAACAAACGATCCGCGACCAGCATCTCCTCGTTCACACCGGGAAAACGCTCGACGAAATCCCAGTAGTGAAACCAGCTCACGCAGATCCGATATCCCTCCAGCACGCCCGCCCGCATCAGCGAAAACACCCCCGTGCAAATGCCAACCAGCGTCGCGTCCGTGGTCGCGGCGCGGCGGATGAATTGCAGCGTGGCATCGCTCGCGCCCGCGCCGGAATGCAGCAAACCGCCCACGACGACCACGTAGTCAAACGGCTCAGCTTTCTCGAAGGTCTCCCACGGCGTGATCTGGATGCCGCAACTCGCGCGCACCGGCGCAAGCGTTTCCCCAATCACGCTCCACGAGCAGCGCACTGGCTTGCTGAAATCGCCTTCATCGGCCGATAGACGCAATAAATCGACGAAGCCGGAAAACGCCGTCAACGTGAAATTCGGCAACAACACAATGCCAAAACGGATGCGCTGTTTGGACGCCGTGTCGGGCGATTGAGGAGGGAGAAGATCAGCGGGATTCATGCGCTTGCCATTTGATGTGCAGCCGTCATTCGCGCCATAGGCGATGGGCGACATGACGACCCGGTAATCAATCAGCATATCACCGTCATTAAGGGGTTTGAAATACCGGGATTTACGCGGCTATCGAAGTGTTTGGCAGTCCACAACGGAAAACGGCTTGTCCTGATCAGGGCAAGCCGTCTCCGATAGCCGGCCGCCTGCCCGACTATTTTTAATCCATTAAGACTGGTTCAGTACAAAAGCCTATACGGGCTCAGCGCGGCCTCAGCAGCTCGGATTAATGAGCAGTGTGATCGACGTGCTTGGCCTTTGTGTACTTGTGGTGATGATGCGGCTTTGCATACGACATAGCCGGTGCGGCAATAGCCGCAACAATAAAGACCGCGAGGACTTTCTTCAGAATATTGTTCATGGGGCGAACCTGATGGGCGAGAGTTTGACGACTGGTTGATTCAAGCGCATTCGGAAATGCCGTCACAGTGTATATCAGCGTTTCTTAAATCCTGTAAGGATCAATAAGGCCGGCGCTGAAAGTGTTGTATACCGCCGACACGTCAATTTTGCGCCGAATTTCCGCCTCGCAATTCATCTCTCTTCTCTACCCGATTTGTTCCATCACCCCAGATTCCAAGATCGAAACAAGCGCAACCTGGCGCTCATGTAGCGCTTATGTGGCACTTTAAGGGGCGCTCAGCTGCCCGAACCGCTGGCGCTAACCGGCGCACCCGGGCCGCTCGGCGTTGCGGTGCCCATGCCGGTGGTTTTGCTACCCGTTGCAGCCTTGGTGTGCTTCATTTTCTTATGTTGCGACATGCCGGGATTTGCCGCCGTTCCAGCCGACTGGTTGGTGGTCTGAGCGTTGTCACCCGCTTGTAAGCCGGTGCTCGAGCTCGGCGGGTTACTTTGGGCGAAAGCCGTGCTTGAAATGCAAAGTACGGCGCCGATCGCGTATGCCATTGAGAAGTGCTTCATGCCGATTTCCTTTCTGTAGGACGGGCGAGCAGACGCCCATAGATTGTTGAAAGCGGGCAAGCCGACGTTCAAAAGCTTGCTCATCAGCTTATTCAGCATGCGACGTGCCACCACCCTGCCGCAGGCCTGCTCAGGCTCGTTACGCGCCCGCCGTCTGCCATTTTTTGTCGCCGATCATCGCTAATGCGCCTTGTCATCAACCCATGTTGCCGCGCTGACGCCGCCATCCCACGTGCATGCCGTTTTTGTTCTATCAGCGGAAATTGGCGTGCGGTGCAATGGCTACCTAGTGAAATCCCATGCAGTCCACCGATAAGGCACCCCATGAACGTCAGCGTTTTCGATCTGTTCAAGATCGGCATCGGTCCGTCAAGTTCGCATACGGTTGGCCCGATGATCGCAGCGTGCCGCTTCGCCTCGCATATCGAGGACGCGAACCTGCTGGCGTTCGTGCGTCGCGTGCGGGTGGATTTGTTCGGCTCGCTGGGCGCGACTGGCAAGGGCCACGGGACCGATAAAGCCGTGCTGCTTGGACTCGAAGGCAATCTCCCCGACTCGATCGCTCCGGATGCGATCGAACCGCGTCTGCGGGAGATCCGCGAGTGCAAGAGCCTGAATTTGCTTGGCAAGCACACGATCAAATTCGACGAGCGCGAGCACATTGGTTTCTTTCGCAAGCTGATGCCGGGCGCGCCCGGGTCGAGCGTGGTCCATCCGAACGGCATGCGCTTCCAGGCCTTCGATGAAAACGGCCAGCTCGTCGTCGAAAAAGAGTACTACTCGGTCGGCGGCGGTTTTGTGATTAACAGCGAGGGCACGCGCGTGAACGGCGTGCAAGCGAGCGGTGGCGTGCCGCACCCGTTCCGCACCGGCGACGACCTGATGCGCGTATGCCGCGAAACGGGTTTATCGATTGCCGAGATCACGATGCTCAACGAATCCGCATCGCGGCCGGCGCGTGAAGTGCGCGAAGGCTTGCTCGCGATCTGGCGCGTCATGGCGGCGTGCGTGGAACGCGGCTGCAAGGTGCGAGGCGAATTGCCCGGCCCGATGCACGTGAAGCGTCGCGCAGCAGACCTCTCCGCGCAGTTGCGCAAGCACTCGGAAGAGTCGTTGCGCGACCCGCTCTCCATGCTCGACTGGGTCAACCTCTATGCAATGGCCGTGAACGAGGAAAACGCAGCGGGCGGCCGCGTGGTGACCGCGCCCACGAACGGCGCGGCCGGCGTGATTCCCGCCGTGCTGCACTACTACGTGAAGTTCATGCACAACTCGACCGACGAGGGCATCGTCACGTTCCTGCTGACGGCAGCGGCTATCGGAATCATCTACAAGGAAACGGCGTCGATTTCCGGTGCTGAAGTGGGCTGCCAAGGCGAGGTTGGCGTGGCGTGTTCGATGGCCGCAGCGGCGCTCGCCGCTGTCATGGGCGGCACGCCGACGCAAGTCGAAAACGCCGCCGAGATCGGCATGGAACATAACCTCGGCATGACCTGCGACCCGGTTGGCGGGCTCGTGCAGATCCCCTGCATTGAACGCAACGCGATGGGTGCGATCAAGGCGCTCAACGCCGCACGCATGGCGATGAAGGGCGACGGCACGCACTACGTATCGCTCGATAACGTAATCAAGACCATGCGCGAAACCGGCGCTGACATGAAGACGAAATACAAGGAGACGTCACGCGGCGGATTGGCCGTGAACGTCATCGAGTGCTGATTTTTAAAGTTTTGCAAAAGGAAACACCATGAGCCGCTATTCGATATTCAGCCTGTTGCGCAACGGCATGTCATATCACGAGAACTGGGAGCGCCAGTGGAAAAGCCCGGAGCCGAAGCAGGAATACGACGTCGTGATCGTCGGCGGCGGCGGGCATGGTCTTGCGACTGCCTACTATCTTGCCAAGGAACATGGCGTGCGCAATGTCGCCGTGCTCGAGAAGGGCTGGATCGGCGGTGGCAATACGGCACGCAACACGACCATCGTGCGCTCGAATTATCTGTGGGACGAATCGGCGGCGTTGTACGAAAAAGCGATGCAGTTATGGGAAGGACTCTCGCAAGATTTGAACTACAACGTAATGTTCAGCCAGCGCGGCGTGATGAACCTCGCGCATACGCTGCAAGACGTTCGAGATACTGAACGTCGCGTCAACGCGAACCGCTTGAACGGTGTGGATGCAGAATTCCTCACGCCTGAACAGATCAAGCAGATTGAGCCGACCATCAATTTGAATAGCCGTTATCCGGTGCTGGGTGCGTCCATCCAGCGTCGCGGTGGCGTGGCGCGTCACGACGCCGTGGCCTGGGGCTTTGCGCGCGGCGCGGATCAGGCAGGCGTGGATATCGTGCAGAACTGCCAGGTCACGGGCATTCGCCGTAACGGCAGCCAGGTGATCGGCGTGGATACCACGAAGGGTTTTATCAAGGCGAAGAAGGTAGCGGTCGTAGCTGCCGGCAACACCTCCACACTCGCCGATATGGCCGGTATCCGGCTTCCGCTGGAAAGCCATCCGTTGCAAGCGCTGGTGTCCGAGCCGATCAAGCCCGTGGTCAATACGGTGGTGATGTCGAACGCGGTGCACGCGTACATCAGCCAGTCCGATAAGGGCGATCTCGTGATCGGCGCTGGTGTTGACCAGTACACGGGCTTCGGCCAGCGCGGCAGTTTTCACATCATCGAAGGGACGCTTGAGGCGATCGTCGAGATGTTCCCGGTGTTCTCGCGCGTGCGCATGAATCGTCAATGGGGCGGGATTGTGGATGTGTCGCCGGATGCGTGCCCGATCATCAGCAAGACCGATGTGAAGGGCCTTTACTTCAACTGCGGCTGGGGTACGGGTGGCTTCAAGGCGACGCCGGGTTCGGGTTGGGCCTATGCGCACACCATCGCGCACGACGAGCCTCACGCGCTGAACGCGCCGTTCTCCATCGACCGTTTCTACACGGGTCACTTGATCGACGAACACGGCGCTGCGGCCGTCGCCCACTAACCTGCATCTGGAGAAAAGACATGTTGCTGATTGAATGCCCCTGGTGCGGGCCCCGCGCCGAAAGCGAATTCTCGTGCGGCGGCGAAGCCGATATCGCGCGCCCGCTCGACACCGAGAAGCTCACCGATAAGGAATGGGGCGACTACCTGTTCATGCGGAAAAATCCGCGCGGCGTCCATCGTGAACAATGGATGCATACGCAAGGTTGCCGCCGCTGGTTCATGGCACAACGCGACACCGTGAGCTACGCATTCCAGGGCTATGAAACGTTCGCCCGGCCGCTTGCCGTGATGGAACAGAAAGACGAAGGACAACCGACATGAGCCAGAAAGACCGACTCGCCACGGGCGGGCGCATCAACCGCGCCATTGCGCTTACGTTCACGTTCAACGGCA
Source organism: Caballeronia eucalypticola (assembly GCF_047608185.1). Lineage (NCBI taxonomy): Bacteria > Pseudomonadati > Pseudomonadota > Betaproteobacteria > Burkholderiales > Burkholderiaceae > Caballeronia > Caballeronia eucalypticola. The sequence continues at coordinate 10,546 of NZ_JBLKRU010000048.1, read as the reverse complement.
AGACGTATCAGGGCCATCAAGGCGATACGCTCGCCTCCGCGCTGCTCGCAAACGGCGTGCATTTCGTGGCGCGCAGCTGGAAGTACCACCGGCCGCGCGGCATTGTGACGGCCGATGTGGCGGAACCGAATGCCGTCGTTCAGCTTGAAACCGGCGCTTATACCGTGCCGAATGCACGCGCCACCGAGATCGAGTTGTATCAGGGGCTGGTGGCCAACAGCGTGAACGCCAAGCCGAGCATCGAGAACGATCGCATGGCGGTGAACCAGAAGATCGCCCGGTTTATTCCGGCGGGCTTCTACTACAAGACCTTCATGTGGCCGCGCAAGTTCTGGCCGAAATACGAAGAAGTGATCCGCGATGCAGCCGGTCTCGGCAAGGCGCCGGAACACGTCGATGCAGATCGCTACGACAAGTGCTTCGCGCATTGCGACGTGCTCGTGGTCGGCGCCGGCCCTTCGGGTCTGGCTGCGGCGCATGCGGCCGGCCTGTCAGGTGCACGCGTGATTCTCGTCGATGACCAGCCGGAACTCGGCGGTTCGCTGCTCTCGTATCGCACCGAAATAGACGGCGCACCCGGCTTGAAGTGGGCGCAAAAGATTGAAGCTGAATTGCGCAAGATGCCGGATGTGAAGATCCTGTGCCGTAGCACGGCGTTCGGATATCAGGACCACAATCTCGTTACCATCACGCAGCGCTTGACCGAGCATCTGCCGGTATCGATGCGCAAAGGCACGCGCGAGTTGCTGTGGAAAGTGCGTGCAAAGCGCGTCATTCTCGCCACGGGCGCGCAGGAACGTCCGATTGTGTTCGGCAACAATGATCTGCCGGGCGTGATGCTGGCGTCGGCGGTGTCGTCGTATTTGCATCGCTATGCGGTCCTGCCGGGACGCAATGCAATCGTGTTCACGAACAACGACAGCGGCTACCAATGCGCGCTCGATCTGAAAGCGGCAGGCGCGCAGGTGACGGTAGTGGATCCGCGTCTCGCCAGCGACAAGGGCGCACTTCAGGGCCAAGCAAAACGCCATGGCGTGAAGGTCCTGAATGGCTCCGTGGTGACCGTGGCGCACGGCAAGTTGCGCGTGGCGTCGGTTGAGGTCAGTGCCTATTCGATCGGAACCGTTGACGTGAAGCAAGCGGACCTGCCTTGCGATCTGCTCGCGGTCTCTGGCGGCTGGAGCCCGATCCTGCACCTGTTCGCACAGTCCGGCGGCAAGGCGCACTGGCACGACGAAAAGCTCTGCTTCGTCCCCGGCAAAGCGATGCAGGCCGAGAGCAGCGTAGGCGCGTGCGCCGGTGAATTCACGCTCGCCCGTGCAATCCGTTTCGCCGTCGATGCAGGCGTGGACGCCGCGCGTGCCGCAGGTTTGATCGTGGCGCGCCCGACACCCGTGCAAGTGGCCGAGGTCAGCGAAGCACCGCTCATGCCGTTGTGGCTCGTCGGTGGCCGTGAGCTGGCGACACGGGGTCCTAAGCAATTTATCGATTATCAAAACGACGTGTCCGCCGCCGATATCTTCCTCGCCGCGCGCGAAGGGTTTGAGTCGGTGGAGCACGTGAAGCGTTACACGGCGATGGGCTTTGGCACGGACCAGGGCAAGCTCGGCAACATCAACGGCATGGCGATTCTTGCTCAGGCGCTGAACAAGACCATCCCTGAAACCGGGACCACGACCTTCCGTCCGAACTACACGCCGGTCACGTTCGGTACGTTCGCGGGCCGTGAGCTGGGCGAGTTCCTCGATCCGGTTCGCAAGACCGCTGTGCACGAATGGCACGTGGAAAACGGCGCGGAGTTCGAAGATGTCGGCAACTGGAAACGGCCTTGGTACTACCCGAAGAACGGTGAAGGCATGCACGCGGCAGTGGCGCGCGAGTCGCTGGCAACGCGCACGAGCGTCGGCATTCTCGACGCATCGACGCTGGGCAAGATCGACATCCAGGGCCCCGATGCTGCGAAGCTGCTCAACTGGGTCTATACGAACCCGTGGAGCAAGCTGGAAGTCGGCAAGTGCCGCTACGGCCTGATGCTCGATGAAAACGGCATGATCTTCGACGACGGCGTGACCGTGCGCCTCGCCGACCAGCACTACATGATGACGACCACGACCGGCGGCGCTGCGCGCGTGCTGACATGGCTCGAGCGCTGGCTGCAAACCGAGTGGCCCGACATGCGGGTACGGCTGGCATCGGTAACCGATCACTGGGCGACGTTCGCAGTTGTCGGCCCTAACAGCCGCAAGGTGTTGCAGAAGGTCTGTCGCGATATCGACTTCGCCAACGCTGCGTTCCCGTTCATGAGTTATCGCGAGGGGACGGTGGCGGGAGCGGCGTCGCGAATCATGCGCATCAGCTTTTCCGGCGAACTCGCTTATGAAATCAACGTGCCGGCGAATGTTGGGCGTGCTGTGTGGGAAGCGCTGATGGCCGCCGGCGCCGAGTTCGACATTACGCCCTACGGTACGGAAACCATGCACGTGTTGCGTGCCGAGAAGGGTTACATCATCGTCGGGCAGGATACCGACGGCTCGATGACCCCGTACGACCTCGGCATGGGCGGACTGGTCGCGAAGTCGAAGGACTTCCTCGGCAAGCGTTCGCTGACGCGCTCGGATACGGCTAAGGCGGGGAGGAAGCAACTTGTCGGCTTGCTGACCGAAGATGCGTCGTTCGTGCTTCCCGAAGGTTCGCAGATCGTGCCGGGTCCGTTCACCGGCGACACCGCGCCCATGCTTGGCCACGTCACATCGAGCTATTTCAGCCCCATTTTAAAGCGCTCGATCGCGATGGCCGTCATCAAGGGCGGTCTCGACAAGATCGGCGAGTCGGTGATGATCCCGCTCGCGAACGGCAAACAGATGCCGGCAAAAATCACCAGCTCGGTGTTCTACGACAGCGAAGGAGCACGTCAACATGTGGAATGAAAATAGAAGCAACCAGACGGTCGTGGATCGCGCAATCGGGCAAGGCGTGTGGCAGGAGTCACCGCTTGTGGGCGTAGATGGCCTGCTGAAAAAACATCAGGCGAGTGCATCGAAAGCGTTCCGTCTGGTCGAGCGGCCGTTCCTCGAACTGGTCAATCTTCGTGGTGATTTGCGCGATGCCGCGTTCGTTGCCGCAGTTGAAAGCGTGATTGGTTGCAAGCCGCCCGAGAAGCCGAATACAACGGCGACGGGCAACGGCTATGACCTGATGTGGCTCGGTCCTGATGAGTGGCTGGTGCGCTCGGCCGCTGCGCATTCCGCAACGCACGCCGCGCCAATGGAAGCCAGGTTGCGCGAGGCGTTCAACGGATTGTTCGCAGCGGCAGTCGATATCGGCAGCGGTTACACCGTCCTCGAAATCAGCGGCACGCGCACGCGTGAAGTGCTCGCGCGCGGTTGTCCGCTCGATCTGCATCCGAGTTTGTTCGGCGTCGGCCAATGTGCGCAAAGCCATTACTTCAAGGCCTCCGTGACGGTGTTACCAACCGGTGAAGACAGCTTCGACCTCGTGATCCGCCGTAGTTTTGCGGACTACTTCGTGAAGATGATGCTCGACGCGGCCGAGCCGCTGATGTCGTGAAACCGTACGAACCATTCGAAACATTAAGGCCCGGCGGACGAGGCTGGCGCATCGTTGTCGATGAGCTCGTGGTGCCTACGCGCATCGGCTTGTATGCCAGAGAGCATCTGGCGCCGCAGCCCGTTGCCATCGATGCAAGCCTGCATTATCGAGGCGTGCCGGCCGAAGAGAATGCGCACGAACTGATTGATTACGAGGCGTGGTGCGCCGGTGTGTCGGACTATCTGGAGAGCAAGCCGCATACACGCTTGCTCGAAACGCTCGCGGTGGAAATAGCGGCAATGTCGTTTACGCAATGGCCCGCGCTCGACGCGCTGACGCTGCAGCTTTACAAGCCGAAGATTCGCGAAGGCACGCGGCGCGTGGGCGTTGAACTCGACTGGCATCGTGCGGATTTCGATGCGTGGCGAGCGTCAACTGGGGTGAATACAGAGCATGCGATGGTTAAGGGCTGAAACGGCCATGACGTCGACGCGCGTTCAAACTGCCGGACTTTCGCAACTTGCATGCGAGCAGCGTGATCCTCATGCGGCGCTCGCATTGCTTGATCACAGCCTCGCGCTCGGGCATCGGCGAATTGCGTTGATCCGCTATTTGCATGCGCAGTATCTGGGTGCGCCGCTGGAGCGGCGCCACCATGAGTATGTTCACAAAGTGGCTGCACGATTAAGTACCGAGACGATCGCGCGCATAGCGATGGCCGCGCGTGCTCGGATCGAGGGGTGATCTAGCTTCTGTGCTTCCAGTCGACTAAATCTAAAGGGCATAGCGGCTGCCAAGCCGCCATCCCCTTTTGTATGCATTACTCACTACAACGCAGCGATCGCATCCGCCTTCCGCGCCTTCGCTCCATGCGCGACGAAATACGGCGTATCAACACGCGCTAACGGCTCGCGTCCCCGGATCTTGTCCGCGATTTTTTCCGCCAGCATGATGGTCGGCGCATTCAGGTTGCCGGTCACGATCAGCGGCATGATCGACGCGTCCACCACGCGCAGCGATTCAAGACCGTGCACGCGGCCTTCGTTATCTACCACAGCCAGCTCGTCGTAACCCATCTTGCACGAGCACGAAGGATGGAACGCCGTCTCAGCACGTTGTTTGACGAACGCGTCCAGTTGATCGTCTGTAGTGAGATCCGCGCCTGGATGCAGCTCGCGTCCCCGATATTTTTGCAATGCCGGCTGATGCATGATCTCGCGCGTAATGCGGATCGCGTCGCGGAATTCTCGCCAGTCGAGCGGGTCCGACATGTAGTTGAACAAGATGCTCGGGTGCGCGTTCGGATCGCGTGACTTCAGCTTGATACGCCCGCGGCTTGGTGAACGCATTGAACCCACGTGCGCCTGGAAGCCATGCATCTTGATCGGGTTGGAACCGTTGTAATTGATCGCGACGGGAAGGAAATGGTATTGGATGTTGGGCCAAAGATCGTCGTCGCGCGTACGTATGAAGCCACCCGCCTCGAACTGATTGCTCGCACCAATGCCGGTACCGTTCAACATCCATTCAAGCCCGATCTGCGGCTGGTTCCACCATTGCAGCGCAGGGTAAAGCGACACGGGCTCAAGGCATTCGTATTGCATGTACATCTCCAGATGATCCTGGAGATTCTCACCGACGCCCGGTAAGTCATGCACTAGAGGCACGTCAAGTTCGCGCAGCCATGTCGATCGGCCGACACCGGAACGCTGCAGTAATTGCGGAGACGCAATCGCGCCGCTGCATACCAGCACCTCCCGGCGCACGTGCGCGGTGACGCGTTCACCACCATGAAGATACGCGACGCCAATCGCTTTTTTCCCAGTGAACAGGACGCGGTCCGTAACAGCATGCGTGACGATCGTGAGATTCGGACGACCTTTCGCGCGGTCGAGATATCCACGGGCGGTACTCGAGCGGCGGCCCTTCGGCGTCACGGTCCGGTCCATCGGGCCGAAACCTTCCTGGCTATAACCGTTGAGGTCACCGGTACGGGGATAACCGGCCTGCACGCCCGCTTCGACCATCGCTGCGAACAAAGGATTGTTGCCGGGCTTGGAGGTCGTCACGTGCACCGGACCGTCGCCGCCGTGATATGCGTTCGGTCCGGCATCGCGTGTTTCGGCTTTGCGAAAATATGGCAGGCAATCGGAATAGGTCCAGTTTTCAAGGCCTTGTCGCTCGGCCCAGCCGTCATAGTCGAGCGCGTTGCCGCGGATGTAGCACATGCCGTTGATCAGCGATGAACCGCCCAGTCCTTTGCCGCGGCCGCATTCCATGCGACGGTTGTTCATGTGCGGCTCGGGATCGGTTTCGTACGCCCAGTTATAGCGCCTTCCCTGCAGCGGAAACGCCAGCGCGGCAGGCATTTGCGTGCGGAAGTCGAAGCGGTAGTCCGGTCCGCCCGCTTCGAGCAGCAGCACGGTTAGGTCGGGGTCTTCGGTGAGACGCGAGGCGAGCACGTTGCCCGCCGAACCCGCTCCCACGACGATGTAGTCGAACTCGTTCGCGCTCATCGCTTGGCTCCTTGGTTCTTAGAATGCGGGTTGGTAGGGACCCAGCTCGACCTGCACGGACTTGATGCTCGTGTAGTGCTCCAGCGTGGTGATACCGTTTTCGCGGCCTACGCCCGACTGCTTGTATCCGCCCACGGGCATTTCAGCAGGCGATTCACCCCACGTATTGATCCAGCAGATACCCGCTTGAAGCGCATGAATCACACGATGCGCACGCGACAGGTTCTCCGTGACCACGCCCGCGGCGAGACCGTATTCGGTGGCGTTGGCACGATCAATCACTTCGCTTTCCTCATCGAATGCGAGGATGCTCATGACCGGCCCGAAAATCTCTTCGCGAACAATGCGCATGTCGTCGCTGCAATCGGTGAAGATGGTCGGCTCGACGTATTGCCCTTGGGCGAACGCGTCATGAATGATGCGCGATCCGCCGGCAATCAGCCGTGCGCCTTCTTGCTTGCCGCTTTCAATGAAGCCCAAAACCTTTTGCAATTGCGCAGCGCTGACAAGCGGGCCGAAGTTGGTGTTGACATCGGTTGGTAAGCCTACGCGAATGCGCTTTACGCGCTCCAGAATGAGCGATTCGAAGCGTTCGTATACCGGGCGTTGCACGAACACCCGCGTACCGTTCGTGCAGACCTGGCCGGAGCTGAAGAAGTTGGCGCTCATTGCAATGTCGGCGGCGCGTTCGAGATTGGCGTCGTCGAAAATGACGAGCGGGGACTTGCCTCCCAGTTCCATCGTCACTTCCTTCATCGACGAACCGCCGGCCATCGACATCACTTTCTTGCCTGTCTCGACACCGCCCGTGAACGACACCTTCGCGATGTCCGGATGCGCAGCGAGCAATGCGCCCACGCGGCCGTCGCCCTGCACGACGTTGAACACGCCGTCGGGGACACCGGCCTCGGAATAGATCTCAGCGAGTTTTAATGTGCTGAGCGGCGTGATTTCGCTGGGCTTGAAGATCATCGCGTTGCCTGCGGCGAGGGCGGGCGCCGACTTCCAGCAGGCGATCTGGACCGGATAATTCCATGCGCCAATTCCCGCGCACACGCCCAGCGGTTCGCGCCGCGTATAGACGAACGAGCTCGGGCGCAGCGGGATTTGCTGACCTTCTATGGCCGTTGCAAGCCCGGCGTAGTACTCGATGACATCGGCGCCTGTGACAATATCCACGGCGCGCGTTTCCGCGACTGGCTTGCCCGTGTCGCGGGTTTCGAGCTCGGCGAGTTCGTCGTTGCGCTCGCGTAGGATATCCACCGCGCGCCGCAGGATGCGCGAGCGTTGCATTGCGGTCATCGCGGCCCATTCACGCTGTCCTCCACGCGCCGAGCGTACAGCGCGATCAATATCCGCTGCGCTTGCCTGTTGAACGCTCGCGAGCGTTTCGCCCGTGGCGGGGTCGAGCGTGTCGAAGGTTTCGCCGCTGGTGGCGTCGACGTAAGCGCCGCCAATGTACAAGCGCTGCAATTCGAAAACGGGCATGGTGTAGTCCTTTAAGTGAGGGTCCGGCCCCGCGTGTCGCGTGGATCAAGCATGAGGTCGATGTAATCGTTGGCAAGGCGCATGGCCGCTCTCGTGTCGAACGGCTCGCCGGACAGTGCGCCGCGCAACCACAAGCCGTCGATCAGCGCCGCCAATCCGCTTGCCGCGCGACGCGCGGCGGCGCGGGGCAGCGCCTTCGAAAAATCGGCGCATAAATTGGAATACAGGCGACGCGTGTTGACGTTTTGCAGCCGCCGCAATTGCGGTTTGTGCATGCTCTCCGACCAGAACGCGAGCCACGTCTTCATCACGGGATTGTTGACTTGCGCGGCATCGAAATTCGCCGCCACTACCGCACGCAAACGCGCCCGTGGATCGTCTTTTGCGGCCCGGCGCCTGCGCGATGTTGCGTTCCACAGGTCTCGTAGCACATGGCGCATGGTGGCTTCGAGCAGGCTGTCCTTGTCGCCGAAATAATGACTGACGATACCCGTGGAGATGCTTGCGCGCTGCGCAACCGATGCCAGCGTTGTGCCGGCTAGACCCGCATGGTCGATGCTCAGCAGCGTGGCGTCGATCAGCTGCGCCCGGCGGATTTCGCGCATTCCTAGCTTGGGCATGGGTTTTTATCGAAGAAGCTTCAGGAAAACAAGGATTGAATCCTAGGTATTTTATATTGATTGGTCAATCAATATAAAACCGCCATGTCGGTTTCTGCCAAACCCATGTCGCGTTCGATGCGCGTCCGAGGCGCGCCACAGGTCTACGCTCGTTAGGCGGTGCATGGTTGTGTTTTGCCGTGCAGATCGTCCACGAGACAAGGATCGAGACTAGGAGACAGGCAATGAGCAGTAATCGCGGTGTCGTGTATCTGGGGCAGGGCAAGGTTGAAGTGCAATCCATCGACTATCCGAAGATGGTCGATCCACGCGGCCGGCAAATCGGGCATGGCGTGATTCTCAAGGTGGTCACCACGAATATTTGCGGGTCAGACCAGCACATGGTGCGAGGCCGCACGACGGCTCAGGTCGGCCTCGTGCTCGGGCACGAGATCACCGGTGAGGTGATCGAGGTTGGGCGCGATGTGGAGACGCTCAAGATTGGCGATTTGGTGTCCGTGCCGTTTAACGTGGCTTGCGGCCGTTGTCCGACTTGCAAGGCGCAAAACACGGGCGTGTGCCTTAACGTCAATCCGTCGCGCGCGGGCGGCGCTTACGGGTACGTGGATATGGGCGGCTGGATTGGCGGTCAGGCTGAATACGTGCTGGTTCCGTATGCTGATTTCAATCTTCTGAAGTTTCCCGATCGCGACCAGGCGATGTCGAAGATTCGCGATCTCACGTGCCTTTCCGATATCTTGCCGACGGGTTATCACGGCGCCGTGATGGCCGGCGTGAAGCCGGGTTCGACCGTGTATATCGCAGGTGCGGGGCCGGTTGGGATGGCTGCTGCGGCATCGGCGCGTTTGCTTGGCGCGGCTTGTACGATCGTCGGCGATATGAACGAGGAGCGTCTCGCGCACGCACGCAAGGTGGGATTCGAGACGGTGGATCTGTCGAAGGATGCGACGCTTGGCGAGCAGATCGCGGCTATTCTCGGTACGCCAGAAGTGGATTGCGCGGTCGATTGCGTCGGCTTTGAAGCGCATGGTCATGGCAGCAGCGGAAGTCATCAGGAAGCGCCCGCTACGGTGCTTAATTCGCTGATGGAAATCACGCGGGTGGCGGGGGCGATTGGTATTCCGGGCCTTTATGTCACGGACGATCCGGGTGCCGCTGACGCTGCCGCGAAGAAGGGCGCGTTGAGTATTCGCTTTGGGCTTGGTTGGGCGAAATCACATTCGTTCTTTACTGGGCAGACGCCGGTCATGAAGTACAACCAGAATCTGATGCAAGCCATTTTGTGGGATCGTTTGCCGATTGCGGATATCGTTAATGTGTCGGTGGTGACGCTCGATCAGGCGCCGGATGGATATCGGCAGTTTGACGGCGGTGCGCCGCGCAAGTTTGTGATCGATCCGCATGGGATGTTGAAAGCGGCCTAAGGTGTGGGTTCGCACCCGGGGTTCGCTTCGGGTGCAGGTTCTGGCGTTGGCGGTCGGGGGTTTTGTTGGGTTGCACGGGTTTTGGCGTTAGCGGTCTGGTTCAATGCCGGGTTGTTGCTTTCCAAGTCTTCGCGAGTTTAGTGTTGGATGTCTTCTTTATCACTATTAGCCACTGTGCGTGGCGGCACGTCATTTCTTTGTCCAAAGGTAACTAGTCAGCAGCTAAAGGCGAGGGAACGTGTCCAGCGAAGCTGAGAGCGAGCGCGGCCATGAGCGGGCGACGTTGTTTGCGCAGGGTAGCCAGATACGATCGGATGATGCAAAACGCCTGAAGTCCGCGCGCGGTGCGGAAGCACCCCGACACCTTTTGTTTGAGCTTGGGCATTCTGATATCGCGTTCGGCTTGGTTATTGTCAAATGGGACGCGATGGTCGGCGATAAAGCGCCACACTTGCTTGGCATGACGCTCGAGCCGGCCCAACAGATTGTAGGCTTCGCTTTGTTTGATTCTGCCGCGCACATCTTGACGCGTCGGGTCACGAGCCTGCTGCGGGTTAAGCTTACGGCCTTGCTTGATCAAGGCGCGGCTGCGTCGCTGATAGTGGTTTGTGCGCGTGTGGTTCAAGCTCGTATGGCCGCTGGCGATGCTGTGATCGACCTCGCGCTTGGCCTGGCGCAGCAGCTTGAGCATGTGTTCGGCCCAGGGCTGCTGGGTGGATTCCCATACCCCGATCAACTCACGCATATGATGCGCGTTGCATAACGCATGCTCGCAGTCGTAGTAGGTGTAAGGCACCCAGCCGTCGTGCACCGCGACCCCGGTAAATAAGGGCAGGATGCCGAAGCTGTCCAGTGCTTCGCGGCCACGCGTGCGGTGCGAGCCATACCACGTCAGCGCCTGGGTCGAGGCCGTGTGCAGCCAGTGCAGGATAGGTCCCACGCGCATGCC
>NZ_JBLKRU010000047.1:0-57108 GCF_047608185.1 Caballeronia eucalypticola | reverse complement strand
AAGTCAGTATGACTTCCGTGGAAGTAAGGGCTGGCCCCACAGGAAGAGTTGAACCGCGCGGGTTAGCATAAAGCCAGAGCCGTAAAAGTGAGGGCGAACCGCTCACTCGAAGTGTTCATTTACAACCCGGAGGCCAGCATGCAAAACGTTAGCACATTGTTCGTCGGACTGGATGTTCATAAGGATTCCATCACCGTCGCTTACGCGCTGGACGGCGGTGAGGTGGAGGTGCTGGGCAAGATCGGCACCACTCAGGCCGATCTTGATCGTCTGTGCAAGCGGCTGTTGTCCAAGGCCAAGCACGTGCGTGTCGTGTATGAGGCGGGCCCCTTTGGCTACGTCTTGCAGCGGCGCCTGAGCGACAAAGGCATCCAGTGCATGGTGTGCGCCCCCACGCAGATACCGCGCAAACCCGGCGATCGCGTGAAGACCGACCGGCGCGATGCCATCAAGCTCGTGCGCTCGCTGCGCGCCGGCGATCTCAGCGCCGTCAACATCCCCACCGTCGAAGACGAAGCGTTTCGCGATCTCGCCCGAACCTGGGCAAAATCGCGCGACGAGCTTAAGCGCGCGCGCCAGACACTGAAGGCATTTTTGCTCTCGCACGGCGTGCGCTACGTGGGGGTGGCCAATTGGGGACCGGCGCACCGCAACTGGTTAAGCAAATTCTCGTTTGGCAACGAGTGGCAGGATTTCGCGTTTAACGAGTTACGCCGCGCCATCGAGGATCGGTTTGCACAATGCCAGCGTCTGGAATCGGCCATGCGCGATGCCGTGCCACGCTGGGGCTTTTATCCCGCCGTGCTTGCTCTGCAATCGATGCGCGGTATCCAGTTCACCGCTGCCGTGGGCTTGCTCTCGGAGTTAGGCGATTTGAGTCGCTTTGCGCACCCCCGACAGTTGATGGCCTGGCTTGGCGTGACGCCCTCGGAGTATTCCTCGGGAGGCAAACGGCGCCAAGGCGGTATCACGAAGACCGGCAATTCCTTTGCCCGCAAACTGCTCATCGAGGCGGCCTGGAGTTATCGGCATACGGCCAAAGTGAGCCCCGAGATCCAGCGTCGTCATGAGGGCTTGCCAAAGGTTATCGTCGATCGGGCGTGGGACGCGCAGGTGCGCCTGTGCCGGCGCTATCGAAAGCTGGTGGCGCGCGGCAAAAGCACCAATGTGGCCATCGTCGCGGTGGCTCGCGAACTGGCGGGCTTCATCTGGGACATCGGCCGGTTGGGCATGGCGCAGGCGAGCCCGCGCTCGGAGTAAGGCAGGTGAAGGCAGCAAAAAAGCAGTTCGCAATGAAACGGTAGTTTCCTGAAGGCGGCGTAGCCCGGTATTCGAGTTATCCGCGTCATTTCTTGGCAACGGTTCATTCCGACTTGCGCACAAAGCTAGCGGCAGACTCACGAAACGGATCTCTGTAATGCGGTAACCAACCCGCGAATATCAGCCTGATTCACCGTCGAGTTTTACTGCTACGCCGCCCTCAGGAAATTGCAGCGCCCACTCGAATATGAGTGAAATAAAAATCTGAACATCGACGCTTGACACGGAAAGTCATATCAGAAATGACGTGCCGCCACGCACAGTGGCTAATAGTGATAAAGAAATCAGCCAACATAAAACCCGCGAAGACCTAAAAAGCAGCAACCCGGCAATGAACCCGACCGCTAACCCTAAAACCCGTGCAACCCGGCATTAACCCTGACCGCCACCCCAGAACCGCACCTCATCAAACCCGAGTGCGAACGACCCCCCGTGCTATGCAGTAGCAATCAGCAACACCCCCGTACCCGCGAGCCCGATTGTCCAGAGCCTGTCGAAGTTGATCCATCCGCGCCTGAGCACACCCACGCCCAGCCAGTCGTAAACCAGCAGCGCGATGGCACCCGTCACGACCAAGGTGGTTAACGTATGAAGCCCAACAGCGGCAAGCGAAACCAGCAACGGCCCAGAGGAAAACTGGCCCGCCACAGACCCACATAAAGGAATCAGCGCAGGGATCAGCATGAGGCCGGCTCCATGAGCGGTTGCCATCAGGAACGACCAGAGGACGAGGCCGGCAAAGCCTGTCGTCATGCCAACACGCACGCGGTGCCGGTGCCCATAGCGAACCTGGTACACAGCCCAGGCGACAAGCAAGGCGCCGCTAGCGATACGGATCAGATGACTGTCCAGCACCATCCCGGTAGTGAACACGAGCGTGGCGACTATGCCAATAGAGAGCGCGTGGCCAAGCGCCATCGGCGGGATCGCAAGAAGAACCGCCCGCCGGCTACGCCGATGCAAACCAAGCGCGACCGCGAACAGCCAGCCCATTGCAGGGTTGATCCCATGAAATACGCCAAGGGCCGCTATGGCGAACCACTCCCATGCATGGCTACTCCCGGCCCATGCCATATTCATGACGTGCCCGGCGCGAACGCTTCACGAAAACGGCGGCTCACATAGAACACAACGAATAACATCACGGATAACAATACGAGTCCGACGAGCAATCGCCACCCTCGAGCCGTACCTGATGCGGCCGGTGCGTGGAAGGCCACTCAACCAGGAAGCGCGGATCAAATTCAATACCGCCGTCGGGCGCCGCATCGAGTTTCACCATCCAGCCTTTAAGACCTTCAGGATAAAACTGTTCGTCAATCGCGCCATACAGCGAGTTAGTGAAATACACACGGCGACCATCGCGACTGACTTCAACCATCTGCGGTCCGCCGTTCAGCGCGCGACCGTCCGCTTTCGGATGCGATTCTCGCGATACGATTCCACCGATCCGTACCGTCCCGGTGAGCTTGGGTGCAAAGGGATCGGACACGTCGTATTGCTTCAAATCACCGGTTCCCCAACACGCAACGTAGAGAAAGCGATCATCCATTGAAAGATCAATGTCGGTGACAAGCGGAGGCACTGCACCGAAACCCTTCAACATGGGCGGCAAAAGGTCAGGGTCGGCAGGCTCGGCAGGAATCTCGATGATCTTCTTGACGCCCCACTTGTCACCATCGCGATACCACGTCCAGATAGACGCCGATAAATCGTTCAGGCTGATAACGGAGTTAACGAAGCCGTATGCCTTGGTCGGATCGTGGGCCGGACGCAATTCGAATACGAGCTGGTTCTCTTTGCCGAAATCGATCTCCTGCTTATGTTTGCGCGTATGCAGGTCCCAGAAATGCAGCTTGTGTCCATATTGACCACCCAGCAAGATTTCCGGCACGAGGCCGTTCTCGAAGGTAGCAGGCAAACCCCATTCGCTTGTGACCAGGGTGTCGTGTCCGAGATGCCACCAGGCATCGTAGGAGAGTTGCTGAGGACCCCGATCAATTTCCCATTGACCGCGAATGTCGAAGGTCTCGTGGTCCATCAGGAAAATGCCGCCCGGCGCCTCGCCTTGCGCATTGCCCAATGCGGCCACGTAGATTCCCTCGGGGCCGCAATGAACCGTATGCGGTCTCGTATAGCCGGCTTTCTCGGCGACTTCCGCAGGCTCCAGCACGCGCACGATCTTGGGGTTGCGCGGGTCGGCCTTGGTATCGAGAATATGGATTCTCGACGATCGCAAGCCCGGCACGACCAGATAGCGACGTTCGGCATGCGGGTGAGGTGCGTTCGGGCATAAACAGGAACTACAAGCGTTCCAGCCGAAATGATGAAGTTCGTCGCCCGTGTTGGGCATTGCAACAGTGCTGATTATTTGCGAATAGCTGGGCGACGCGGGGTCCACCTCTACAACGGCAATGGCATCCGGAACCTGTCGCGTGGGATCGAAACTCGCTACGTACGCGATGGTCTCGTGCGGCGCCTTCATGGCCATCCGCGGGGAAGGATAGAACGTTGGATCCGGGGTCCAATTTGCCATGTCATCTCTCCAGGAATGTTTGTCCCTGGTGGCCCGGTGGAAGCCCGTCCAAGGATTGCCCGCAGAACTACGGAGCAAATATACCTTGTTTTCAGCTTTCGACGAACGACCTGCCTAGCGACCAAAGCTTGATTTCTTCTAAGGGAATGCCGTGCGGCGATAAGCATTGGCTTAGCCGTTACGAATAGCTCTTACGGGTTCCAAGAACGAGAACGCCCGGCAATGGGATTGCCGGGCGTGCATTGAGCGCGTGCGCCAAACCAGTTTATTTACGCGGTTTCCGGCCGGTGATTTTGGCCGCGGGTTGCGCCGCGGCAACGCCAATCTGGCTAGCTGGAAAATTGACGATCCGCGTACTGTTCGCAGGCGCTGCATACGAGCGAAGCGCCCGGCGGACGCTCGACCTCGCGCCGCCGACAATCGCGCTCATCGCTTGCTTGTCGAGTTCCACGCTGTCGGGCAGATCCTTGATCAGAATTGCAGCCATGGTGTCATCCAGAAAAGTTGAGGGTGTCTATTCAGACCAGTATAGGCAATTTAGGCCCTTAGAAACGCCGGATCCGCCGCGGGAAAAATCTTCCCGCAGCGGACGTCGACGTGTGCAGACCTGCAGTGCGTTCAAAACATCACAGCCGTACCCGTGTTCGCGTACTGGGCTGGATTGACGTTTAGGTGTATCGGCCCGAGGTTGGCGCCAAGCACGCCGATGTTATTGAGCGCATTGACCTCTACGTTTTGATACTGAACGATGTTCTCGTTCGTGTTCACTGCGACGTTGACGTTGGCCAAGGCACCGGCGCTGGCAAGCGATGCATTGCCGCCGCGAACGTCCGACATGGCGTGACGGTCCAGCTCCCGGCTGTGAGATAAGTCGTGAATCGTGATGGATGACATGGCGGTGCTCCAAGCTAAAGAGTAAGGGAGGCCTGAACGGGCAACCGGGAGGCCGCAAGGCCCCCGGAGTTGCCGCGCAGCTTCAGAAGTTGATCGTGTTCTTGTTGCTGGCGGTTTGCTTCGGGTCGACCGTCGAGTGAATGCCGCTCGCGAATGCCACGTTGTTGCCGTTGTTGTTCAGCGTGTTCTGGGTCTGGCTGATCAGTTGGTCGGCGCTGAACGATGCTTCGTACGACGACACGTTCACGCCGGGCCAGAAGCCGGGCAGGTTGCCGCCGCGTACGGCCGACATGGCGCGGCTGTCGAGTTCTTCGGTGACGGACAGGTCTTTGATGGAAAGTGATTTCATGGCAGTTCTCCTAAGGGTTAAGCCAGGTGGCTTTAAAGGTTGGTGAGCATCTTGTCTGCTCGCTGGACACTAATGCATGGCCTGTGCCAGAAGTGCCGCCCGTCGATGAAAAAGTCCTGGAAGGCTCGTGGAAAAAGGCCTGGAAGACCCCAGTGGACGCGTGCCGCGCAGGTCTTCTCTCTGCCGTTCGAAACGCCTGACGGCTGGCGGCCAACATCTGGAAGCCGATCTGTTGGGCCGGCAACAACATGTGCCCGATCGAACATCTGCAACGAAACCATGTTGCGAAAGGCAGGGCTGTCACCTAGTATCGAAACACTGCGAGTGCGGGTAACTACAGACAATATGTTCACTAATGGAGCCGCGTACGAGCCGTCGAGATGACCAGTCTTGCCCAAGCTATTCGAACCTTCCAAAACAGCGGTGCGTCACGCGATGAGTTCCTGATACTCGTCGACAGCGCGTTGTCCGTCGACGACACCTCGCCCGGGCGGCTGCTGGAAATACTCCGCGAAGAACAGGCCAGGACGCCGCTGCCCGCCGATCTTTATGCGGCCGTGCATCGGCGGATCGAGCAGGCGTCGCTTGCCAGTCACGGCGCGAATGCCGATGAGACTCGCCTGCAGACTTCGCCGGGCGCATTGCAACAACCATCGATTCCCTCCTCGCCGTCACGCTCTTCCTCATCCTCGTCCGCGCCCATGCGCGACTTCGTGATGTCCGGGACGGATCAGGTGAAGGACGTCGGCGATACCCTCAACGGGCGCTTCGTGCTCGAAGAATGTCTCGGTGTGGGCGGCATGGGCACCGTCTACAAAGCGCTCGATCTGCGCAAGCTCGAAGCCTCTGATCGACGTCCATACATTGCGATCAAGGTCCTTAATCTGCAGTTTCGCGGCAATCCGAAATCGCTCATTGCCCTGCAGCGCGAAGCGAAGAAAGCGCAGGCGCTTGGGCATCGGAACATTGTCACGGTGTACGACTTCGATCGCGATGGCCCAGTGGTTTACCTGACCATGGAGTATTTGTCGGGCAAGCCGTTGAGCCGGATCTTGCGGGCACCAGATTTCAAGGGCATGCCGTATGCAGAGGCCTTGCCGATCTTCAAAGGCATGGCAAATGCGCTGGCCTACGCGCACGAGCGTGGTTTCGTGCATTGCGATTTCAAACCCGCGAACGTATTCCTGACCGATACCGGCGAGGTGAAGGTCATCGACTTTGGTATCGCCCGCGTGTTCCAGCGGCCCGAAGAAGAGACGGACGCAACAATCTTCGACCCTGGAAGTCTCGGCGCGCTGACACCCGCTTATGCGAGTCCGGAGATGCTTGAGCATCGCGAACCCGATCCCCGCGACGACATCTATGCGCTCGGCTGCACAACCTACGAGCTGCTCACGGGGCGGCATCCCTTTGACCGCATACCCGCAACGCAGGCGCGCAGCTCGGGGCTTAAGCCGCAGCGTCCTGAGAGTCTGGGGACGCGGCAATGGCGGGCGTTGAGGTCCGCGCTTGAATTCGAGCGTAAAGCGCGCATGCCGACGGTCGTGCGCTTTCTCCAGGAATTCGGCGAGCCCCAAAAACGTAGTGGTATGTCGGACGTCGCGGTAAAAGCGGCTATCTCCGCGGGCTTGCTGGCTGCGGTGGCTGTGGCCGGCTATTTCTACGCGTCGACGAATAGCATCACCCCACCGGAGAAAGCCGCCACGGCATCCGTACCCACACCGATTGTCCCGGCCACCCTCTCACTCGCCACGATCACCCCCGTGCTCGCACGTGTACCGTGTTCGGCGCTGGCTGCGTCGGTGCAGGATCAGGCACTGAGTGTGAGCGGCTATGTTGGCCGTAGCTATGGCACGCAGAAGTTGCGCACGACGCTAAGCCAGATTCCGGGCGTCACCGATCCCGGCGTACAGGTCCAGGAAGTCGATGACGATAAATGCGACATGCTCAAGCTGATCGCGCCTTACTTGACGACGAGCCGCCCGGCATCGATCCAAACGCGGAACCATGATGCGCAGTTGACCGAAGGCCAGCCGCTGGTCGTTCAGATCACGACGCCGCCCTACGATTCATGGGTCAATATCGACTATTACCAACTCGATGGCAGCGTCGTTCATATGCTGCCGAACGCGCGTTCGAAAGACAATCAGGCGCCGCCGAACTACGCCGCGACGATTGGCAGCGCGGGTGACTGGATTGTCTCGAAGCCGTTTGGCTCCGAAATAATCGTGCTGCTCGTGACGCCCACAGCGCTGTTCGACCCGATCAGGCCGGAGAGCGAGTCGCGAGCGGATTATTTGCGCGCGGTCGAGAAGCGGCTTGCAGACATCGCGAACAAATTCGGACGCGACAAGATTGCCGTGGATCTCGTTCAGATCGACACGCATCCCCGCAAACAATAAAGCCCCTCTGGGCCGCGTTATTTCATGTCGCGTGCGACGCGCATGCCGTTCTGCGATTGCCGCACGCTGGCGCTGTATTTGAAGCGCGTGGACGACTGCATGTAGGCGGCGCCGTCGGGCCACGAGCCGCCGCGGATGACACGCACCGGGCAGCCCGCTTCATCCCATACACGGCCGTCCGCCGGCGCGCCCTTGTACGTGCTGTGCCAGCAGTCGCCGACCCATTCCCACACGCTGCCGTTCATGTCGAACAGTCCGAAGGGATTGGGCGTGAACGAGCCCACGTTCACTGGACTATCCTTGCGCCACGGCTCGCCGCAGTCCTTGCAGTCGGCGTAACCCTTGCGCATCTCGTTGCCCCACCAGTAGTTTGTGGTCGTGCCGCCGCGAGCGGCATATTCCCACTCGGCTTCTGCCGGCAGGCGATACGTCTTGCCGGTCGTCTTGGTCAGCCATTTGACGTAGGCCTGCGTGTCGTCCCAGCTTAGATTGCGCATCGGCGCAGATTTCGCGGCGTTGCCTTCTATATCGACGTGCGGGCATCCGTTTGCATCCGCGCAGGCGTTCCACTGTTCGATGGTCACTTCGTATTTGCCGATCGCAAATGGCCGGCCGATGCTGACTTTATGCGCAGGGCGTTCGGCGGGATCGTCGGAGTTACTGCCCATTTCGAAGGTGCCGCCCGGTAACGAGACCAGCGCCGGGCATGTGGCGCAGTCCTTGATCTCGCCGGTGGCGGACGCGGCTGTCTTGACGGCTGGAGCAGGAGAAGGCGTAGCTGCTGGCGGCGGGGAAACGGCCGCTTTTTCCGCAGGCGCGGGTGCGGGCGGCACGGCTGTGATAGGCGAGGCAGGCGAGCTGGCTGCGCGCGCATGCTCGGCCTGAGCAGGTGGTTGCGCCTTCGGAGCAGAGGCCGCCGCGCGGAGCCGGTCGATACGGGCGTGGGCGAGCGTGGCGAAGCGCCCGTTAGGATAGGCCTTCAAATAGGCTTCGTAATCGCTCGGGTAAATGCTGTCCTTGATCGAGTCCCAGAACGTGAGCTCGTATTGTTCATTGCTGTCTTTAGGGAGAATTCCCCGGCTTTGATACGCGACGATGGTCTCAGGCATCGTCATGCTGCTGCGGTCCGCTCGTCCGCCAGCTGAAGCGAACTGGAATCCGTCTGTTGCCGTGGCGGGTCCCGCCATCATCCACGGTACCTGCTGCCCCTGCGTTGCAAGGCTCACTGATCGCGCCACATCGTGCAGCACGTCTTCAATACTTCGTCCCGGCTGGTTGATCGCGTTCAACAACGCCGCGGTGTACGTGCCATGCCGCGTGCCATCGGCCGCGTAGGCACCGGGTGCGGTCGCGTACGCCACGATCGTCCGCGAAGGCGGCTCGACCATGCTGACATTGACCGGGTCATAGGGATTGTTCAGACAGGTATCGAGCACGACCAGATTGAGTTGATCGACGCGGGGCGCCGACATGCCCGCAGTAATGCTATTCAAGTCGATACCCTGGGTGATCGGCGCCTCGGGCGACCCCTGCGCGTCGACCGGCAGCAGCAACGTTGACTTGCCGACCTGCATCGCATGTCCGGCGAAATAGAGCAGCCCGACACCGCCTGCAGCAAGCCGTTTGTTGAACTCCTGAACTGCTTCGTTCATGTGTGCGCGATCGAGGTTCGAGTACGTCATGACCTCGAAGCCGAGCCGGTTCAGCATCTCCCCGGCCACCGTTGCGTCGCGCGTGGCGTTGGCGAGCGGATGGTCGTCATAGTTCCCATTGCCGATGACCAGCGCAAGACGGCGCGGATGCGCCCCGCCATTCTGTTCACTAGCGGCGTCGCTGAACGCAACCGCTCCAAGCAGGACCGCGAGCCAAATGTTTCCCCACATGAGTCGTCGTCTGATTCTTCGTATGAGTCTTCGCCACATGAAAACACCCCGTGCCGGTATTGGACGGCCTCCGTAAAGTCAAGGAGCCGCGCCAGAGCCGCATGATCCGCGGGAGGGAACTCCTCTCACGCAGAATTCGTCCGTCCGATGGGCGAGCATCACAACCAACCATAGCACGCAACTACTTCATATCAACGTGGTCGAGACGGCGTAACGATGCAACGTGTCGTGATTAGCCCGGGAATTGGCCTTTTATAACGAATCCATTTTTCCGATTAAGGACGGATACCTAAGTATTATGCCGATTCAGAATAAATAATTGGTCGTACCGTGCCTGTAAAACGGCCGAATTGCGCTCCCTCGAAGTATGTCTTTTTATCGGATTACGTCCTAAGCTAGCTAGGAGAAAAACGTGCGTAGCGTGCATAACGTGCATTAGGCTCGGGAGAATACGAAAATGCTAAGAAGAACCTTCCTCGGCGTGCTCGCTTTCATGACGGTGCTCATGCCGTCGCGCTCGTTCCCGGCTACGCGCACGCCGTCGCCTCCTGGCGCGGAGGCCTTTATCATCTGGCCGCCCGACGGCGCGGTGATCACGGGCGGAAAACTTTGGGTCCGCATGGGCCTGCGCAACATGGGCGTGTGTCCGAAGGGCGTCAACATTCCCAATGTAGGTCACCATCATTTGCTGATCGATACGGAGTTGCCTCCGTTCGACGAGCCAATTCCCTCAGATCGCCAACATCTGCATTACGGTGCGGGCGAAACCGATGCCCGGCTTGAGTTGCCGCCCGGCAAGCACACGTTGCAGTTGCTCATGGGGGACTACAACCACGTGCCGCATGATCCCCCGATCTATTCGAAGAAGATCACGATCACCGTGAAATGACAGGCTGCAGATTAAGGGGGTGTGCCATGAAGAAATCTTGCACTGTCGCAATAGCTGCAATCTCGGTCTCGATCTCGCTGATATCAGGGGCCGCGCTGGCCGGTCCCACTCCCGCTCCGGCCGATGCCTACGCGTATATCGGCTATCCGAACAATGGTCAGACGCTTCCGGCGGGCAAGCCATTTCGCGTGTGGTTCGGGTTGCGATACATGGGCGTTGCCCCGCGAGGCGTGAAGTATCCGAATACGGGTCACCATCATTTGCTGATCGACACGGACCTGCCCTCGTCGTTCGACGATGAGATTCCTTCCGACCGTCAGCACCTGCATTTTGGCGCAGGCGAAACAGAGACCACACTCGAGTTGCCCCCGGGCAAGCACACCCTGCAGTTGCTAATGGGCGACGCCGCGCACGTTCCGCACAATCCTCCCGTCTATTCGAAGAAGATCACGATCTACGTTAAATGATCGGGCAGGTTCACGCGCAGCGAGTGTCGCGGGTGAACCAACAGTTCACCGAGCAAGCGTTGGTTATGGCCCATCACGCGACTGCCGGATGACTCGCGAGCGGCCACCTCAGCCGCCGTGAATTAATCGCGCAAATCCTTTTCCAGTAAAGCTCAGAACGCCTCGGGCCAATTCATTGGTCACGCCTGGCATGCGCCATGCATTAGTGTCCAGCGAGCAGACATGATGCTCACCAACCTCTAAAGCCACCTGGCTTAACCTTTAGGAGAACTGCCATGAAATCACTTTCCATCAAAGACCTGTCCGTCACCGAAGAACTCGACAGCCGCGCCATGTCGGCCGTACGCGGCGGCAACCTGCCGGGCTTCTGGCCGAGCTATAACAGCTCGATGACCAGCCTCTCGTTTGGCGCAGAGCAGTTGATCAGCCAGACGCAAAACACGATCAACAACAACGGCAACAACGTTGCGTTTGCAAGCGGCATTTCGTCGACGGTCAAGCCGACGCAAACCGCCAGCAACCACAACACGGTCAACTTTTGATCATCAGGCGCAGGCAGCAAAGGCCGTCCGGCCTTTGCTGCCGCACCGGTTTTAACCTCGCCGCAATCAATTTCCCCGGAGTGAGATCATGCAAGTCATGTCGCCATCGCGCGGGTTGCAGGGCCGTGCTGCCGAGTCTTCATCTCTGGGTGTTGCGCGTTGCCTGTTCGTGCGCGCGGTACTTCCGATACTTGCCTGCACGACACTTCTCAGTGGTTGCATCGATGTGAACGTGCCGGACTACAAGCGTCCGGATACGCCGGCCAAGACCACGTGGTCGCAAACGGCCAAGTCGCTGGTCTCACCGGCCGACACCATCACCCTCGACTGGTGGAACCAATTCCACGACCCGTATCTCGACTCCCTCGTCAGCCGGGCCATTGCGAACAATTTCGATATCAAGATCCTTGCGGCGCGCGTATCGGTCGCCGGCGGACAGATCAACGAAGCGCGTGCCGGTGCGCTGCCTACCGCGGATTTAGGCGCTGGCGCGGAGTTCGATAAAACCACGCGGCAAGATTTCTCCAAGCAATACAACGTGGCCACGCAGGTGAACTGGGACATCGACATCTGGGGCGCGGTCGAGAAGGGCGTACAGGCGCAGAAGGCCGAATATCGTGCGTCGGAAGCGGATTGGCGCGCGGGCTATCTCACGCTGGTGTCCGATGTCTCGACGACCTACTTCGAGATTCTTCAGTTCGATGACCAGATCGACCAGCAGCAAAAAACGCTGCGCGCCAACAAGCAGATCCTCACTATTTACGAAGGCATGGCCAAGAATGGCCTCGTGCCGAACACACAGGTTTTGCAGCAGCGTGCGGAAATTAATCGCATGACCAAAGACCTGCTCGAATTGCATCGCGCCCGCGATCTGGCGAACAACGCGCTCGCTACATTGATCGGTGTCCCGGCCGGTGAATTCACCGTGCCGTCGGGGCAGCTCGAGAAGCGCGTGCAGATTCCCGTGGTGCCGGCGGGCTTGCCGGCGCAATTGATGGCGCGGCGGCCCGATGTCGTGGCGGCCGAATATCGCGTGCTGGAAGCGTATGACGTCGTGGGCCAGACGAAGCTCGCGCAGTTGCCGACCATCAGTCTCACGGGCCGGGGCGGCACGGCGAGTTTTGCTCTAACAGATCTATTGAAGTCCTTCACGTTCAGCTTCATGCCCAGCATCAATATTCCGCTGCTGGACCCAAGCGTCAGGGCGCATGTGAAGACGACCGAGGCGCAGACGGTCGTGGTCGAGCAGCAGTATCGGCGCACCGTGATGGGAGCGTTCGAAGAGGTGGAGAACGCGCTGGTCAACCTCGACGCACATACGAAGCAACGCACCGAACTGCAGGAACAAGTGGATCACCTGCAAGTGGTGGCGGCTCAGATTGAAGCGCAACTCAAGGAAGGCGTGGTGTCGCAACTCGAAGTCTTCGAGACCGAACGTACGTTGCTCGCGGCGGAATTGGCGTTGCTTGAAAACCATCAGCAACTGCTCTCCGATACGGTGACCCTCTATAAGTCGCTGGGCGGCGGATGGCCGTCGGTTGACGTGCAGAAGACCGATCAGGCAAGTGACCAGACCGCTACGTCCTCGTCCTCGTCCTCGTCCGATACACATGCTGTACTTGCCGCAAGTAAGGGAGTAACGAACTAAGCCCACGTGACGCGGCCAATTTTTTTAGGGCAATAGCTCACATCGGCCAAAACCAATGTTCGGAATGCAAAGTGTTAGTTCTCTTGCGACAGATGTGTTGCTGAATCATTGACTACCGCAGAGCGTGACTTACACTTCATGGCGTCACCGCTTTCAACGCGGTTTCGTCCAACACGGTTCATCGGCAGGAGTGCGCGGGTTTATCGCGCTGCGCTCATAGTGTGATGAACGTCCTTCGAGATGTGGACCCATGGCTCAAGGGGAAGCTTCCGTTGCCGAGGCCGGGCCGATGCTGCACAAGGCCTTCGATCTCTTGCTCGAGCCCGAGGCCTGCCCCGCGGCCGGTGTCATTCGTATTGACGAAGATTTGTTCGCAGTCGGGCGGTTTGAAGCGCCTTTCGTCGCTTATGAAACCGACGCGGTGGCTCAGTTGTCGAGGCGTCATGCGCGGATCTTTATCGAAAACGGCGCGGCGTACGCAGCGGACCTCGGCAGCAAGAACGGCACGACAGTGAACGGCGTGCTGCTGCGCGATAAACCCGCGCGGATTCACAGCGGCGACGTGATCGGTTTCGGCGGAAAACTCGCCTTCCGGGCGCGGATGGAACCGCGCGCCGCCTCGCGGGCATACACGTCTCAGCCTGTACATATTACGCTGACGCCGGAGCGCGGCGATCTTGGGTTGCATCCGGTCGAACTCATGGAGTTCCCGTTCCTCGTCAGCAAGGCAGACGAGACGTTTGCGCAATACAGTGACCGTTATCCTCATCAGGTTAACTATGTGTCACGGCGGCACGCGCATATTTTCATGAAGGCGGGCGTGCCGTTCGTCGAGGATCTCGGCAGCACCAACGGCACATTCGTCGACGGAAAACGGCTGGGTGAAACGGCAGTGCCGCTTCAAGATGGTGCATCGCTTGCGTTTGGCGGTAACCACTTCGCGTATATCGTGAGCCTGCGGCGAGAAGCCGAATCGGATGCAGCTACGACCACCAGCGCCGCTACGACGACCGCAACCGGCGCAGTCGCTCAAAGCCCACTAGACGATCTGGACAAGACGACGTTCATCGCAACGGCGCATTCGTTCCTGGATATCTTTTGCGTCGATCAGGGCCAACCGTCCGAGGATGAGATCAACCGCGAGCCATTGCCCGACGCGCGTGCTCCAGCCCGCCGCCGCTCTCGCAACAAATTTGTGCGCTTTGTCTCCGACCTGAGCGCGGCATTTGGCGGCGATCGTCCGATGAAGCGCCGGGTGATCTTCATCGGCCTCGCATTCGTCGCAGCAATGATCGCGATCGGCAGCGCGCTTTATTTCAGCGGCACGGCGGAGCGAAATCTTAAGAGCATGGTTGAGCACGGTGATTATCGCCACGCGGTGGTAGTCGCTAATACTTATCTAGGCAAGCATCCAAACGATCCACAGGCGATGGTCCTGGGCACCGAAGCGCTGCTTAAAGGGTATGTGCCGGACTGGCTCGATCGACTGAAACATCGAAGTTTCGACGCCGCCCACTCCGTCGTCTCGCAGATGAACACGTTGGCCGCGACGAATGCCGATGCGCGCTTTCTCGTCGATGAGATCGCATGGATCGGACGGCTTGAAACGTTCATGGCGAGCCGCGAGAAGGCGGATGCTCCTATCCGTATCTACGCCGATGAGAACCGCATGACCGAGCTGCTGAAGCAGTGGGAGAGTGACCCCAGCGGTCATCAACGGCGGCTGGACCGGATCGCATCGACGGTGCCGGCGTTCAGGGACCTGTACGCCATTGCGCTCAGTCATCTGCGCAAGCTCGAAAGCGACGACTCCGTTTACCTCGCGGCCATCGAGCGCCTCAAGGCGAGTATCGACAAAGCATTGGCGCCGGGCGGCGATCCCGACGCGCTAAGCGGCGAGATAGCTGATTACGCCGACAAATACCCGCGCCTGGCGGGCCTCGATCATGTGCAGGACGACCTCCGGCAATACCTGGCGCTCGAGCATGTCCTCCAGTCGCGTCAGCTTGGTCCGATGATCGACGCCATGCAGAAAGCGCGCTTTACCACGCCGCCGTTTCAGGCGCAGCAGCATCAGCTCGATGCGAAGGCTCTGCCTGCGCCGGATGTCGTGCAGCGCTATCTGGCGGTATCGAATGCATGGAACAACGGCAAGACGGAGACGGCTATCGCGGGACTTCGATCCATGGCGGGCGGCCCCTGGGCCGACGCCGTCAGCACCGAGCTCGCGCACAAGCAGGCGGTGGCGAGTCAGTTCGCGGACCTGCAGAAGTCGCGCGGGGCGCAGGGCTACGACGACCGGGTGCTGTCGTTCTACGAATCACTTGATCTCGCCGCGGACGCCTGGTTCGTCAACGCGATCCAGCCGGATCTCACCGCGCTCAGGCAGAAGGCGCTTGCGCGAGCGGACGACGGGCTCAGCCGGGCGCAGACAGCGTGGACGCAATACAGGACCAACGGGGCTATCGGCGGGGACCAGCGGCTTGAAACAGGCCTCTCCGATACCTTCAGGAAGCAGGCGAAGCTGCTCACCGACGCGTGGTCAGGCGCGCAACGCGCCGCGCAGCTCCTCCATCAATTGAAGGCTGACCGTAGTGCGTTCGCTGACAAGCTGCTCGCCGAAATAAGCGCGGAAGTGGACTTGCAGCGGCGCTCGCTGGTTCAGTTGAGTTCGGTACTGGACCCCGGGATTCTCAGCGCAAAGCTGGCGCTGATCGATTACGACAAGAACGCTAACAAAGGAGCGAACGGTGAAGAACGACGCGCGCCTTAAATCCTTTGCCGAATCGCTTGGCGACCACAGCGTGGAGGGTATATCCATCCTGGTGGCGGAGCCGGCGCGGTTGACGCAGGCATTAATCTATACGATGGTCGCGCTGGTCGTGAGCGGGCTCATATGGTCGTTCGTTGGCCGCGCTGACGTGATTGTCACGGCGCAGGGCACGCTCTCGCCCGAGTCGGAAGTACGCCGTTTCTATGCACCCATAGACGGCGAGCTGGCCGATGTTTATATCGCGGAAGGACAGCCGGTTTCGAAAGACGACGTGGTTGCACGACTCAACGCACGCGGTGCGATCCAGGCCGCGACCAACGCGCTGGAAGCGCAATTAAAACTCGATGACGCCGAGCGCGACTGGAAAGAATTCCCGGAGAAAAAGCTCTTGATGGAGCGTAAGGCGGCGGCGCTGAAAGACCAGATGGAAGTGGAAGAGCACTTGCATCAGACCCGCGTGGCCGAAGGAACGAGCAAGCTGGCAGAGGGACAGAAAGCGCAACTTGTGGAAGCCCGCACCGAGCTCGATAGCGCCCGGCGCACCCGTGACGCTGCAAAGCAGGAGCTGGACCGCTACGCCCGGCTGTTGGCGTTGCCGGGCGGTGGCGGGGTCTCGGAGATCCAGGTCGAAAGCAAACGCAACGCTTATATGGAAGCGGATAACGCGACCCGCATTGCTCAGTCGAAACTCACGGAACTCGATTTCCGCCTGAGCCACGAATTCTCCCAGGCGAAAGCGCAGCTTGAAACCAGCGGCCAGGAATCGATCAGCCTGAAGCTGCAATACGAATCGGCCATGCGGGAAATCGCGAGCGCGGGCGACAAGCTGCGGCTGCAATTGCAGACCGCGAGACTCGTTGCAGAAGCGGCGGACCGTATCCGTTTCGAAAATATTGATAAGGATAACTTCCTGCTAATCCTGGCGCCGGTGTCGGGTGTAATCACGGACGTCACGTCGACGCAACCCGGCGACAAGATCCAGGCCAATACGCCGCTGGGGGGCATCGCACCCAAGGACGCGCGGCCGGTGTTGAAGATCGCGATCGCCGAACATGATCGCGCTTTCCTGCGCGAGGGGCAGACGGTCAAGCTCAAGTTCAATGCGTTTCCATATCAGCGCTATGGAGTGATCGGCGGAACGCTCGAGTTCATCTCGCCGGCGACGAAACCGTCACCGGAAACGAGACAGCCGGTCTACGAAGGACGCGTCACGCTCGCCCGTGACTATTACCAGGTGGCGGATACGCGCTACCCGCTGCGCTATGGCATGACGGCGACCGCTGAGATCGTGGTACGCGAGCGGCGGCTGATCGATCTTGGTCTTGATCCGTTCCGGCAAGTGGCGGGCTGACGGTGCCCGTGCCCATCGACTGCTTTCATGTTTAAAAGGGGCATAAAAAAATGACGGCGATTGTGCGAATAGACGATGAAGTCGTCGATGCCGATGAGTTCATCCGGGTGTTGAAACTGACCGGACAATTCGAGGGACTTGTCGAGCAACTCGTGCGTGACAAGCTCACCGTGCGCGCCGCGAAGAAGCAGCACGTAGACGTGTCCGATGCTGAGATCCAGATGCGCGCCGATCAGTTCAGGCGCGTGCGCGGCCTGCATCGCGCCGCCGACATGAACCGTTATCTCGATGCGCTAGGCGTGAACCTGGACGAGTTCGAGGCGTTCATCACGGACACGCTCTATCAGGAGAAGATGCTCGAACAGATTGGTGGTGACGCCGACGTGGAGGCATTTTTCAAGCTGAACTCACCGCGGTTCGACAGCGTGGAAATCAGTCATATCGTGCTTGAAACACCGAGTCAGGCGAAGGAAATGATCTCCTACTTGCAGGACGATCCCGACAGCTTTACGGAGATGGCGCGAGAACATTCGATTGCCGATACCCGCGACCGGGGCGGCGTGCTTGGCAAGGTGTTGCGCGGGTCGCTCGCGCCCGAGATTGAAGCCAAGGTGTTCAATGCGTCGGCCGGCGACCTGCTCGGACCGTTCCCCACGCCCGACAGCACCGCGTACGAAATCTTTGCAGTGACGGCGAAACGTCCGGCTGAGCTGGATGCGGATGTCGCGTCGGAAATTCGCCGCTTGTTGCGCGAGCAATGGCTGCAGGCGCGGGCGCAGGAACACATTATCGAAGCACGCTAGGGCGTCGCGAACGAGAGGAGGCGAGCACATGGACGTACCGCAGAAACTCGATTCCCTGGCCGCATTCCTGGCGACCGTGGAGATCCTGTCGCCGTTTACGGCACAGGAAATCGATCAGCTAGCCGAGCACGCGGAGACGCGGTTTCATGCATTCGGGGAGACCGTCTGCAACGCGGGTGACGCGGCGGACGGACTGTTCGTGATCAAGGCCGGATCGGTGCGGATCTTTACGGAGGAGAACGGCAAGGAAATCAGCATGGGCGTGCGCCGCGAACGCGAAGTGTTCGCGGACATCGCCATGTTGCGCGAGTACCGGCATGAGTCGTCGGTGCGTTCGTCGGGGAAGACGGAATTGCTGTTTATTCCGCGCCGCGTGATCGAGCCGATCGTGGCGAGTAATCCGGCGGCGCTCGCGTTCGTCACGAGCTATGTTGCAATCAGTTCGGCCGGCGGTTTTGTCGCGAAACTCTTCGACCTGCGGGGCAAGATCGACAAGGCCGAGCTGGAGGCGTCGGTGCGCAGCGTCGGCGTGAAGCGGGTGGCTGCGGGCAAGGAGATCATCCATCAGGACGCGCGTGATGACCGGCGGCTGTACGTGGTTAGGCAGGGCGAAGTACGGATCGTGCGCACGGAGGGCGCTAACGAATATCTGCTTGCGACCTTGAGAGCAGGCGAGGTGTTCGGCGAGAAGGCTTGCTTGTTGCGGCAGGAGCAGCAGGCAACGGTCATCGCGAACGTGGATACGCGGCTTCTGGTCGTTCCAGAGAAAACCGTGCACCTCGTGCTTGAACGCAACCCGAAGCTGCGTGAAGTGCTGGAGGACCGCATGCGGTTTACCGAGCGCGAGTTGCAACGCCAGAAAAAGCTGGAGGAACGACGCTCGTTGCCAGCCATGCTCGACCTCCACTCGAAACCGGAGTTGGGCGAGCGCGTGATACGCCGCTTCGCATGGGTGCAGCAAGCAGAGGAAATGGATTGCGGCGCGGCCAGCCTGGCAATGATCTGCAAGCACTACGAGATCTCCATGACGCTCGGCAAGCTTCGCGAACTTGCCAACGTCACGACTCAGGGCGCGACGCTCGACAGTCTCGCGCGAGCAGGAGAAGTGCTGGGCTTTACCACGCGTGGCGTTCAATGCACTTTCGAATCACTGCGCGGTTTCGAACTGCCGTTCATTGTCCACTGGGAGGGATATCACTACGTGGTGGTGTACGGCATATCGAGGAACCAGGTATGGGTCGCTGACCCGGCGGTGGGCTTTCGCAAGATGGATGTAGAGGAGTTCGAGCGCGGCTGGAGCGGCACATGTCTGCTGTTCACAGCGCCACCCGAACTCGCGCAAGCCGCCGTCAGCCGTTCGCCGTGGGTCCGGTTTGTCGGCTACCTGAAACCGTACAAGAAGATCCTGGCGCACCTTTTCCTCGCGACGTTCGTGATCCAGGTGCTCGGCGTGATTCCTCCGCTGATCATCCAGAATATTCTCGACGGGGTCATCGTTCATCAGAACGTCGGGCTGCTGCATTTGCTGATTGCCGGGTTGATCATCTCCAACCTGTTCTCGCAGTTGATGTCGACTATTCGCGCGTACCTTGCGAACTTCATGGTCCGCAACATGGACTTCGCGATGATGTCGCAGTTCTTCCGCCATACACTGTCGCTGCCATTCTCTTTCTTTGCCAAACGCAAGACCGGCGATATTTTTGCGCGCTTCCAGGAGAACCATACAATCCGCGCGTTCCTCACGGAGTCGACCGTCACGACCGCGCTGAACTTGCTGATGGTCTTCATCTACTTCACGATCATGTTTCTCTACAACGTGAAGATGACCTTGCTGCTGATCGGTTTTGTGATTCCGATCATGGCGCTGACCGCGCTCGCCACGCCGAAGATCAAGAACTACGCACGCGAGGTTTTCTCCGCGTCGACTGAATCGAAGTCGTTCCTGATGGAAGCGCTGGGCGGCGTGGAGACCATCAAGGGGATGGGTATCGAGCGGACCGTGCGGCTGAAATGGGAAAAGAAATACGCCAAGTCACTGGAGGTCCAGTATCGCGCGCAGGCGTTCAATATTGCGGTGTCGCTCGGCAGCCAGATGTTGAACGCCGCGACCACGATCGCGATTCTCTGGGTCGGCGCGAACATGGTCTTGACGCACGAGATGACCATCGGCCAACTGATTGCGTTCAACGCGTTCATGGGGAGCGTGCTGACGCCGCTGATGGGATTGATCGGCCTGTGGAGCCTGCTCAACGACGCGGGCGTCGCCATGGAGCGATTAGGCGATGTGCTCGACATGGAGCCGGAACAGAAGCCGGAGGATCTGCCGTCGCGCATCATGCTGCCGGACCTGCAAGGCGAGATCAGCCTGAACAACGTGTATTTTCGCTATGACGGCAATGACACGGAGTACGTGCTGGAGAACATCAGTTTCGAGATCAAGCCGGGTGAACTGATAGCAATCGTGGGCCGCAGCGGTTCGGGGAAGACTACGCTCGCGAAGCTGCTCGTTGGTTTCTACACGCCTACCGAAGGCAAGATGATGGTCGACGGCTACGACCTGAACGTGATCGATAAAAGCGTGTACCGCGCGCAGATCGGCTATGTCATGCAGAGCAACCTGCTGTTCTCCGGGACGATAGCGGAGAACGTGGCGAGCGGCGACGAAGCGCCCGACCGCCGGCGTATTGAAGAGGCCGCGAAGATGGCCGATGCCCACGCGTTCATCAGCAAGATGCCATTGGGTTATGAGCAGATCGTGGGCGAACGCGGCGTGGGTTTGTCGGGCGGCCAGATCCAGCGGCTCTGCATCGCACGCGCGCTGTACCACGATCCACGCCTTCTCGTTTTCGACGAAGCGACCTCCGCGCTCGATACCCAATCGGAAAGCAATATCCTCGGCAACATGCAGGAGATCCTGAAGGGACGCACGGCCGTGATCATCGCCCACCGACTCAGCACGATCATGCGTGCTGACAAGATCCTCGTGTTGTACGAAGGCGCGATCGTCGAACAGGGACGCCACGACGAACTCGTCGCGCGCAAGGGCATGTACTACCAACTCGTGCAAAAACAACTGAGCGCAGCATGAAGATACTCGACGATATCGAAGACCTGCCGGCCAGCCCCGCGACTTCGTACGCCGGTCTGCTCGAAAAGATCGAAATTCTTCGCTCCACATTACGCTGGACGTCGCGCATGGAGCGGCCGGAAATCGAGAAGCTGCTGAGGCAGGCGAGCGTGCTGCGCGACGAGGTCATGCAGTTGTCGCACAGGGAGCGTTTCGTCCAGGCGGCCGTCGCTGAGCCGCAGCGTGTGGCCGGATCGCCGCGCGGGCGCCGCGAGGCGTTGCTCGCGCGAAGCTTCATATTTGAAGGCACTTTCGGCGATAACCCCAAGCTGCTGGAGGCTCTGGAGATTGCCGAGAAGGCCGCGCCGACCGATCTGCCGGTGCTGGTGGACGGGGAGAGCGGAACGGGAAAGGAACTAATGGCGAAGGTGATTCATGCGAACGGCGCGCGTGCGGACAGGCCGTATATATCGGTGAATTGCGGCGCGATTCCGGACAACCTGCTGGAGTCCGAACTATTTGGGCACAAGAAGGGCGCGTTCACCGGCGCGTCGAGTGATCGGAAGGGAAAATTCGAGAGCGCGCATACGGGCACTATTTTCCTGGATGAAATCGGTGAGTTGCCGCTTGCGGGACAGGTCAAGCTTCTGCGCGTACTCGAAGCGCATGAAATCCAGCGCGTGGGATCGGATGAGCCCATTGCGGTCGATACGCGGATTGTGGCCGCAACGAATCGCAACCTGCGGCGCATGAGCGAGGAGGGGCGCTTTCGCGAGGACCTGTTTTATCGGCTCAGTGTGATCCACTTGACCTTGCCGCCATTGCGCGAGCGACGCGATGAAATCGCGTTGCTGCTCGCTTATTTCGGCGACGAAGCCGCAGCAACGCTCAAGCGTCAGCCGGTGAAGATGACGCTCAGGCTGCGCGAGTTCCTGCGGACCTACGACTACCCGGGCAACATTCGCGAATTGAGAAACCTGGTCTACCGGATCGTCTGCCTCGCACCGGAAACGGCGGACATAGAGCATCTTCCCGTCGATATCCGTCCCGGCAGTTCAACCTCTGCAATGAGCGGTTTGGCCGCAAGCGCGGTTTCTCTCAGCGACGCCAAACGCACGGCCAGTGATGAAGCGGAGCGCGCTTTTCTCGAACGTGGCCTGCACGAAGTGGGCGGGACGGTGGCGGAACTGGCGCGGCGCTTCGAGATGAATCGCTCGCATGTGCAGATGCTGCTGAAGAAGCACGGGCTGCATTCGAAGGATTTTCGTAATCACGCGGCGCCCGCTGCGAAGGACAAGGATCACTAGAGGGTTGGATTGATCTGCGTTTTATCGAGGCAGAAAATATCCTCGGCCTGCGCCACGACCACCGATATGTTGTCGCGTCCGCCGCGCTGCAGGGCAAGTTCAAGCAGCCGCGCTACCGCTTGCCGGCAATCCCCTGATGTCAGGACGCCGCCCATCTCCTCGTCGCTGAGCTCGTTGCTCAATCCGTCGCTGCAGAGCAGGAAGATGTCACCGTCATGCAGATCGATACGGTCAGCATCGAGTTCGAGCGTGTCCATTGCGCCGACAGCGCGCGTGATCAAGTGTTTGCCCGGATGATGCAGCGCCTCCTCCGGGCTGATCTGGCCGCGTGCCTTGAGTTCTTCGACCTGGCTATGATCGCGCGTCAACTGTCGCAGGGCACCCTGCCGGCAAAGATAAAGCCGGCTGTCGCCCGCCCACAGATACCCGCAAGACCGCTCGCTCGCCACCAGCATGACGACCGTGCTGCCGATCCGCCGCACTTGCCGTCGCGCGGCTTCCGAGCGCAAGTCCGCATTGACCGCCATGAGCCTCTCGCGCGCTTCACGCATGCGCTCGTCGAGCGGGATGGGTGTGCCGGTCGCCGATGAGCGCTCCAGCCGGTCGATCACCATCTGGCTCGCGACATTGCCAACCGCGTGGCCGCCCATGCCGTCGGCGACGGCCCACAGTCCGTGTTCGGGCATTTCGAGGCAGGCGTCTTCATTGACCTCGCGCACGAGACCTGTGTCCGTGCGGGCGGCCGATGTCCATCGAAACTCACCGGTGTTACTCATGAGACCTCCGATGTCTGCAGCGGCGCGCTTCTGCTCCGAAGCGTTGCCGCGTGAATGGCGAGTCAGAACCGGGTGCTTCGTGTGTGCTTCCGTGCGCGTGGTTTCGTTGCCGTTCAGCCAGCGTGGTTGAGGCTGTGCTCGTTCGGGTTGACCGAGACGTTCGAATTCGAACCGGTGTTATTCACATTGGTGGTCTGGAACTGATTGAGCATCTGTTCAGCATAGAAGTTGTTGGTCGTTTCGTACAGGTTCACGACCGGCATCGCGGACGAGGGGTGTGAATCGATGAAAGGCACCACCCAGCCGAACACCCAACTCCCAGGGCCGTTGCCGCCGTGGATGCAGGTCATCGCTTTACGATCGAGCGTGAGGTCACAGGGAATGTCTTCAATGGCGAGTGCGGTCATGGTGAGGCTCCGGTGGTCTTGCGCGATTAGTGAGGACGGTGAGAAGTAGACGCGCTTCTTCATGCAAGGCGCATGCCGAAAGCGCGGCTGCCGGGATGCGTTTCGCGCTGCGCCTTTTAGCGCATGCGTTTGCGTTGTATTGCGCGGAACGCGCGTGGTCTTCGGTCGTTGCGTCTCGATGGTTCGGCACCAACAAGTGGAGTTGTTTTAGTCGTCGCAAGACCAACACCTGTAGGGCAAGCGATCGTCGGAACGCATAGACGTGTGATGCCCGGATCGTTTTCCCATTGAGCGCTTGGTGATGGGTTTGATCCAACATATCGATCGAAAAAGTGTTGGGTCTCTCACTGTCTTCCAGCTGCCTCAAACCTCTTCATTTTCCTCTGTGCCTTGTCACACAAGGCGATGCATGCATTGGCCCGGTTGATGCAATGACTTGATCAACCGCCGGCTTACTTGCAACACCCCGTTGCAACACCCGGCCTCCACCCTTCAAGGAGAAACCGGTCATGTCGGGCAATCAATCATCCAGGCTCTGCGCTCGACTCGGCCGCTCCATTCCGGATGTCGCCATCGACAGCGAACTTGCTCCCGGTGCTCACCTCGTGACGCAACGCTCGGGCTACGAACATCACGGCATCTATGTAGGCAATGGGCGCGTTGTGCACTACGCCGGCTTCGCGGGATCGCTGCATCGCGGTCCGATTGAAGAGACCACGCTCGACCGCTTCGGCGCAGGTCGGGAGATTCGCATTCGCGTCCACGCCATGCCGATGTACATCGGAGACGTTGCAGTTCGCCGGGTTCGCTCAAGGCTGGGTGAAGACCGTTATCGGCTGCTTAGCAACAACTGCGAACACCTCTGCGCCTGGGTACTTTTCGGCGAGAACCGCAGCTCGCAAGTCGAGGCCTGTCTCTCTCATCCAGGTCTCGCTTACCGCGTGGCAATCGCAATGTTTAAAGGCTGGATCAACACAAGGGGTCGTGACGACCTGCTCGTCGCATAAACCTGTTCATGTCATTGAGGAGAAACATCATGAATACGCAACGTGATTCACTGCGCCGGATAGTCGACAAATGGCTCGCGCCAACACCCGGCACGCCGGTACGCGAGATACGCCTGTGCCGCATGCCGGCGAACCATATTCGCTATGTCCGCGTGGAAGCGCTCCGGCCGAGCGGTGTACTAGCGTTGTTCTTCTTTCGTCACGATGACGGATCGTGGCAAGTGTTTCCGCCCGAAGCTACGCGCATGACAATGAGCCCGCGATGTTTGGCAATGTGATGTGTCGTGCGTTTGCACTAGAGAAGACTGATGCACTGCGGCAAGTGTTTTCCCTAAGCGGCTCACTGGTTCCGGCTAAGCGGATCTAGGGCAAGGCGCTAGTTACAACGACTTGGTCGCGCGTTATCCCAAAGTGTAGGAGCGGCGCACGCTTTTAGTGCTGCAATCCGGGGTTTATCGCTGCTTTAGGCCTTTCTGTCGCGCAACGAGTCGTGGGTATACCGAATTTGATATCGGCATCGCTGAAAATCTGATTGGAAAGGAATCGGCCGCTTCCTTAAGATGCACTCGAATATTAAAATTTTGAGACATCACCGCTTCAATGAAACGCCAATCGCACGTTCCCCCGCTATTCAAGCGAACCATCGGCGGTGGCCGCGCAACGAGCGCAACCGTGTACCTTTCTACTCATTCTCTCGCTCCCGGTGAGGCCGTTGACGACTGTGTCGACGTGCTATCGCTTGCCGTCGAAACAGCATTTGCCCGGCGCACGGAATCACGGAGATGCACGCGGGATTTCAAGCGCGCGAGCGTAAGCGCCGCAACGAACAAGCTCGACAAACCATGCTGCCAAACCGCCTGTCCAGCGGCTTGGCGCGGGCTGAAGATTGACCAGCAGCACCCGCTGTAAGGCAAGAAGGGCGAACGGGCTGCAAGCCTGCGCCCGCTGCAGAACACCCAAGCCATGCAGCCTTTATTCCACACCCGGAGACGCCACCATGAATCACAAGATTCGCCGTTTGACCCTGTCCGCTATTGCTGCCGCCACGCTTGGCATTCCGTTCGCCTCGCAAATGTCCGCTCACGCCGACGAGCCCTTGAAGGTAGGTTTCCTCGTCAAGATGCCGGAACAGGCATGGTTCATCAACGAGCAAAAAGCGGCGACGGCACTCGGGCAGAAGGAAAAATTCTCGGTGGTGAACATTGGTACGCCGGACGGTGAGAAGGTGCTGTCCGCTATCGATAATCTCGGCGCGCAAGGCGCTCAGGGCTTCGTGATCTGCGCGCCCGACGTGCGCCTCGGACCGGCAATTCAGGCTCGTGCAAAACGCTACAACATGAAATTCGTGACGGTCGATGACCAGCTTGTCGACTCAACGGGCAAGCCGTTGCCGAACGTGCCGCACCTTGGCATGTCCGCGTTCAAGATCGGCAATCAGGTAGGCACCGCCATCTCCGATGAAATGAAAAAGCGTGGCTGGAAACCTGAAGAAGTAGGCGCATTGCGCATCACGGATTACGAACTGCCCACCGCTAAGCAACGTACGGATGGCGCGACGGAGACGCTGTTGGCTGGTGGCTTCAAGAAAGAAAATATCTTCGATGCCCCGCAAAAGACGACGGATGACGAAGGCGGTTTCAATGCGGCATCGCCGGTGTTGTCGCAGCATCCGAACATCAAGAAATGGGTGATCTTCGCGATCAATGAAGAGACCGTTCTGGGCGCTGTGCGCGCGACTGAACAACTGCATATTGCGTCAGCCGATGTGATCGGCGTCGGTATCAACGGCGCGGGCGAAGCGTTCGCCGAGTTCCAGAAGAAGGAACCCACTGGCTTCTTCGGCACCATCGCAGTGAGTTCGACGAACCACGGCAAGGACAGCACGCAGAACCTCGTCGACTGGATCAAGTCTGGCAAGACGCCGCCGGCCGATACACAGACCACGGGCAAGCTGATGGTTCGCAGCAACTGGCAGGACGTGCGCAAGGAATTGGGTATCTGAGCGTTTCGCGACGGGCGTGGTCCTGGTCAATGAGGGTCAATGAGGGTCGATGACCGTCGACCAGGACCACGCCCCGATTTAGTTTTCAACGAGGAACGCCCAATGACGGATACCGCAGTGGCTACGGCCGCGCCTTATCTTTTGCTCGATAACATCACCGTGCGTTTCCCCGGCGTGCTTGCGCTCGACTCCGTGTCGCTGGACGTGCGCCCCGGTGAAGTCCACGGGTTGATGGGCGAGAACGGCGCGGGCAAATCCACTTTGCTGAAGGTGCTTTCGGGCGTCAATTCAACGAGTGGCGGCAGCTTGTCGCTGGACGGCGTGGAGCAGCAGTTCACGACCACTAAAGCAGCTATTGAAGCAGGCGTTGCGATCATTTATCAGGAACTGCATCTTGTTCCGGAACTGACCGTGGCCGAGAACCTGATGCTTGGTGCAATGCCAAGCCGCTTCGGCGTGCTCGATGAAAAGGCCTTGGTCAAGCGCGCGATCAGCGAGCTTGACCGCCTGGGAGAAAAGATCGATCCGAATATGCAGGTCAAGCATTTGTCGATCGGGCAGCGGCAGATGATCGAGATCGGCAAGGCGTTGATGCGCAACGCCCGCGTGATTGCGTTCGATGAACCTACTAGTTCGCTATCGTCGCGTGAGACGGAGCAATTGTTCAAGATCATCCGCGCGCTGAAGGAAGAAGGGCGCGCGATTATCTATGTCACGCATCGGATGGATGAGGTGTATGCGCTTTGCGATCGCGTGACGGTGTTTCGGGATGGCCGTCGTATCGAGACATTCGAGGAAGTCGATGGACTCGAGCGCGACCGCTTGATCAGTTGCATGGTCGGGCGCTCGATTCACGATGTGTACGGATACCGCACGCGCGAGATAGGCGAGGTGCAACTCGATGTCCAGGAACTGATGGGACCGGGCCTTGCGGAGCCAGCCTCGTTCAGCGTGCGCAAAGGCGAGATAGTCGGGTTCTTCGGGCTCGTTGGCGCTGGACGTTCTGAGCTGATGAAGCTGATTTACGGCGCGGTGAAACCCGTATCCGGGCAGATCGTCCTCAAGGGTTCGAAACGCAAGTTCAGGTCGCCGCGCGACGCGGTTCGTGCCGGCGTGGCGCTGTGCCCGGAGGACCGTAAGCAAGAGGGCATTGTCGCGATTGCTTCAGTATCCGACAACCTGAACATGAGTTGCCGGCGGCATTTCAGCCCGTTCAACATTCTGAACAACCGCAAGGAAGCGTCGACTACCACTGACTATATTGCGAAGCTTGCGATCAAGACACGCAATGGCAACACGCCGATTGGCACGCTCTCAGGCGGCAATCAGCAGAAGGTCATTCTCTCGCGGTGGCTCGCGGAAGAGATCGATGTGTTCCTGATGGATGAGCCTACACGCGGTATCGATGTCGGTGCGCGCAGCGAGATTTATGGCCTGCTGTATGCGCTCGCGGAAGCCGGGCGAACAGTCATCGTGGTGTCGAGCGATCTGGCCGAAGTGATTGGCGTGGCGGATCGCGTGATGGTGATGCGCGAAGGAAAGATAGTTGGCAACTTGCCCAAGGCGCAGGCCACGCCGGATCACTTGATCAAGCTCGCGCTTCCCGGCTGATAGCACGTACGGTTACATCAGAGACTACCCGCGGCGCGTATCAGCGCGTGGCGAACGAAAGAGACATTATGCAAATCACTCCAGTCACCAATCAGTCGAATCCTGCCGAAAGCACGGGCGCTCGTGCGCGTGCCGCGCGGACCTGGGACCTCATCAACAAGTCGGGCATCGTCATGGTGTTCGTGATCTTGTTCGCGACGTTGTCCTTTACCGTGCCGGATTTCATCAGCTCGCGCAACATCCAGGGCTTGCTGTTGTCGGTCACGCTGATCGGCTCCATTTCCGTCACCATGATGTTCGTGCTGGCGCTGGGTGAGGTGGATTTGTCGGTGGCGTCCATCGTGGCGTTTGCCGGGGTGGTGGCGTCGACGCTGATTACGAGCACGCATAGCGTGACGCTCGGCATAGCGGGCGGTGTGCTGGCAGGCGGCGCGGTCGGGCTGGTGAACGGCGTGTTGATTGCGCGCTGGAAGATCAATTCGCTGATCGTCACGCTGGCCATGATGGAAGTGGTGCGGGGGCTGGCTTACATCACGTCGAATGGCGACGCGGTGATGATTTCCGAAGAGCGTTTCTTCGATTTGGGTGGTGGTTCGTTTCTGGGGATCTCGTTTCCTATCTGGTCGAATATTGTTGGATTCGTGATATTCGGTTTCCTGTTGAAGAAGACGGTGTTCGGGAAGAATGTGCTGGCCGTTGGTGGCAATAGCGAAGCGGCGCTGCTGGCCGGGTTGCCGGTGATGCGCATCAAGATCACGGTGTTCGTGCTGCAGGGGCTTGTGACCGGGTTTGCGGGCGTCATGCTGGCATCGAGGATGAGTTTGGGCGACCCCAAGACTTCGGTCGGGCTGGAGTTGGGCGTGATTTCAGCGTGCGTGCTGGGCGGCGTTTCGCTGACGGGCGGCGTGGCTACTATTTCTGGCGTGCTGGTCGGGGTGTTGATCATGGGCTCGGTGCAGGACGCAATGAGTCTCATGAATGTACCGACGTTTTATCAGTATCTGATTCGCGGTGGGATTTTGCTGTTGGCCGTGCTGTTCGATCAGTATCGGAGGAGCAAACGAGTCGCTTGATTTTCGTTCGCACTTGGGGGGATTGGTGCCGGGATGCTAGGTTCTGGCGTTAGCGGTCGGGTTCAATGCCGGGTTGCACGGGATCTGCGTTAGCGGTCGGGGTCATTGCCGGGTTGCTGCTTTCCAGGTTTTTGCGGGTTCGGTGTTAGCTGATTTCTTTATCACTATTAGCCACTGCGCGTGGCGGCGCGTCATTTCTTTGTCCAAAGCGACAAAGAAACGAAGCAAAGAAAACGCTTTCACCGCTCTACCCTAAGTGTCCACAGCGTGCAGTTTCTATTCATGGGTGCCCCAAAAGCACGGTGCTCGCCAGAGCCACGGATGGTTGAAACCCTCCTTCTCGCGAATCCTGACAGTAAAACGCTTCGCCCCGTACGCTCTCGGGCTAGCACTAGCGACTGAACCCGCCCAAGGAGCACCGCGCGCTATCCGCGGAAAACCAATCACCGAATTTATATGCATGACGAACCACTTCGCCAACCAATAAGAAAATGGCCAGCCAAACACGTAAGGCCGTACCCCACGAAAACGTCCATGCGATTCACCAGCCAACTCACCAAAAATTGAAGCAATAAATGCACATCAATCTGTGATCCGCAACGCTGGACATGCGACCTCTTCGGCAAAGACTGTTCAACCAAGCTACCAAGACCGGCACCTCAAGTATGCGTGGCGCCGTACCGGTTCGTGGGGCTCCGGTGCTAGCCCGAGACGTACGGGGCGAAGCGTTTTACTGTCAGGATTCGCGAGAAGGAGGGGTTCAAACATCCTAAGCTCTGGCGAGCACCGTGCTTTTGGGGCACCCATGAAATGGAACTGCACGCTGTGGACACTTAGGGTAGAGCGGTGAAAGCGTTTTCTTTGCTTCGTTTCTTTTTCGCTTTGGAAAAAGAAATGACGCGCCGCCACGCGCAGTGGCTAATAGTGATAAAGAAAACAGCTAACGTAAAACCCGCGAAGACCTAAAAAGCAGCAACCCGGCATTGAACCCGACCGCTACCCTCAGAACCTCCCCCCGAGTGCGAACGAAAACCCCGTTCTATTCTTCAAACGCCTCAACCTCGTGCCGCCCCCCAAGCAACATCGCATCGGCGACATGCTGCAGCGGACTCACATCAACATCACTAGCCCCGGTCGAGATCAACTCGAAGAACCGATCATAAAGGCTCGGATATTCCCTCTCCGGTCCGATGTCCTTCACCTGTCCATCGATCTTCAAAAACTTCCCGCCCTGAGCCAGATGCAAGACACCATCGCGTGTAGTCACCTCGATCTGCCACAACTCTTGCGGACCAAATCGCCAATCAAATTCCGCGCGGATCGGCGTGCCAAGCGCGTCGCTG
Source organism: Caballeronia eucalypticola (assembly GCF_047608185.1). NCBI lineage: Bacteria > Pseudomonadati > Pseudomonadota > Betaproteobacteria > Burkholderiales > Burkholderiaceae > Caballeronia > Caballeronia eucalypticola. Next base: position 26,658 of record NZ_JBLKRU010000047.1, on the reverse strand, counting down.
AAATCAAGATTCGCAGCAATCGGATTGTGTCGGTTCGCCGGAACAAACAACTCCGCCGACTTCAGGAAAAACGCATGCGGCAAGATCCGCGTGATGATCGATAAGGCATTAATACCCGGGTCAAACACACCCAGCCCACCCGGTTGCCAGATCCAGTCCTGACCCGGATGCCAGCGGCGCACATCCTCTTTCCACAAGACATTCACCGCCGTAATCTCTTTGCCGGCCAACCACGCACGCGCAGTTTCAACACCCGGCGCATGACGCGAATGCCACGACGCAAACAACGTGCATTGGTTTTGCCGCGCGAGTTCGGCGAGCACCGTCACTTCAGTCACGCTCGCGCCCGGTGGTTTCTCAAGCATCACATGTTTGCCTGCTTCAAGCGCCGCACGCGCCTGGGAGAAACGCACTTGCGGCGGCGCGCAGAGCGACACCGCTTGCATGAGCGGCTCGGCCGCCAGCATGTCCTCGACATTCTGGTAATTGTTGACCCCGTCAACCCGCGCGTTCCGGCTCGCGCCCGCAATGAGCTTGAACCGGGAGTTACCGGCAATAGCGGGTAAATGCTGATCGCGAGCGATCTTGCCGACACCGGCAATGCCTATCGCAACTTGCTCTGTCATGGTTAAACCTTAAAGAAAGCTTCGTTGATATGGTACGCAATCGTCGTGCATGCAACGCGCCGGATCAATGCGAATGCCTCGGCACATCGGCGCCCCGACATCCTACGAGAAAATCGAAGTCGCATCCCTGGTCCGCTTGCAGGACGTGATCCACGTACAGCTTTCTATACCCGCTTGTGTCCGCCGGCGCAACGGTTTGCACTTCGGCCCAATTAGCGAGACGCGTGGTGAGTTCCGCATCGCTGACATCAAGCTGCAGCTTTCCCGCAAGGCAGTCCAGCTCGATCCAGTCGCCTTCCTGCACGACCGCAAGCGGCCCGCCCGCACGCGCTTCGGGCGCCACATGCAGCACCACAGTGCCATACGCCGTGCCGCTCATTCGGGCATCGGAAATTCGCACCATGTCGGTCACGCCTTGCGCCAGCAGCTTGGGCGGCAAGCCCATGTTGCCGACTTCCGCCATGCCCGGATAACCCTTCGGTCCGCAGTTCTTCAACACGAGAACCGAGTCCGCGGCGACGTCGAGTTCGGGGTCGCCGATGCGGGCTTTGTAGTCATCAAAGTTTTCAAACACGACTGCGCGCCCGCGATGCTTGAGCAATGACGCCGTCGCTGCCGACGGTTTGACGACCGCGCCGTTGGGCGCGAGATTGCCGCGCACGATGCACAGGCCGCCATCGGCGACGAGAGGTTTGTCGAGTGGACGGATGACTTCTTCGTCGTAAATAGGCGCCTCTTTTGAGTTCTCCCATAACGAATGGCCGTTAGCCGTCAGCGCGTCAGGGTGGGGCAGCAAACCTGCTTCGCCCAGGCGCCGGATCACGCCGGGCAAACCGCCCGCGTAATAAAACTCCTCCATCAGGAAGCGCCCCGATGGTTGCAGATCAACGAGCGTCGGCGTGCCGCGACCAATGCGCGTCCAGTCATCGAGTTCAAGATTCACGCCGATGCGTCCCGCGATCGCCTTCAAATGAATTGCGGCATTCGTCGATCCGCCAATGGCCGCGTTCACGCGAATGGCGTTTTCAAAGGCCTCTTTCGTCAGGAGTTTCGAGAGCTTCAGGTCTTCCAGCGCCATCTCCACGATACGCATGCCCGACATATGCGCGAGCACGTAGCGCCGCGAATCCACGGCCGGAATGGCGGCGTTGTGCGGCAGCGTCACGCCGAGCGCTTCAGCCATGCAGGCCATCGTGGATGCCGTGCCCATGGTGTTGCACGTACCCGCCGAGCGCGACATGCCCGCTTCCGCCGACATGAATTCGTGCAGCGTGATCTTGCCGGCCTTCACCTGTTCGCTAAGCTGCCAGACCACCGTGCCCGAGCCGATATCGCGGCCATGATGCTTGCCGTTAAGCATCGGGCCACCGCTCACCGCGATGGCGGGCACGTCGCAACTTGCTGCGCCCATCAACAAGGCGGGCGTGGTTTTATCGCAGCCAACGAGCAGCACGACGGCATCGACGGGATTGCCGCGGATCGATTCCTCTACGTCCATGCTGGCGAGATTGCGCGTGAACATTGCGGTCGGGCGCAGGTTCGATTCGCCATTGGAGAACACGGGAAATTCGACCGGGAATCCGCCCGCTTCGAACACGCCGCGCTTCACATGTTCGGCAATCTTCCTGAAATGCGCATTGCAGGGCGTGAGTTCGGACCACGTATTACAAATGCCGATGATCGGCTTGCCCTGGAATTCGTGATCGGGGATGCCCTGGTTTTTCATCCAGCTTCGGTACATGAAACCGTTCTTGTCGGCGCTTCCGAACCATTGGGCGGAGCGCAGCGGGCGTTTTGCGTCTGACATCGATTTTTCCTTAACCGTTGCTATGTGTTTGCTGATTCAATACTTCATTTGCCCGAACGCGCTTTGCGTTCAGGACCTTTTTTGTGATTGCGCTTTATGCGCTGACTATCCGTTTTATAGAACATGCAGAGCAGTCGTGCTGTCTTACATCTCTTACTGCTGTCCTTGGATCGCGTTTAACTCCGCGATCCGAGCGCGACGGGGTCGGCTTTATTCGCGGCATCGTGTTGCCGTGCCGCATCTCGCCGCTTGAACTTTGACCTCGCTCGTTCGCCCGACGCGGTCCCATCCGATTTGCGCCGTGCCGCATGCCGTTCGATCACGCGCTGCAACAGGCAGAACGCGCACAGCAAGGCGCCGATAACGATGCGGGTCCACCACGAGCTCAGCGTGCCGTCGAACGTGATGAGCGTCTGGATGGTCCCGAGAATGCCGACGCCGAAGACCGATCCGATCACATAACCGACGCCACCCGTGAGCAAGGTTCCGCCAATGACCGTGGCGGCGATTGCATCGAGTTCCATGCCTTGTCCTTGCAAGCCGTAACCCGAAAGCACATACAGCGTGAACACCACGCCGCCCAGCGCCGAGCAGAAGCCGCTCAACGCATACACGCCAACTTTCGTGCGCGCCACGGGCAGCCCCATCAGCAATGCGGACCGTTCGTTGCCGCCGACTGCATAAACGTTGCGCCCGAAACGCGTGAAGTGCGCGACAAAGATGGCGCCTAATAGCGTGGCAATCGCGATCAGGCCGCCGGCGGTGAGCGATGCGCCGTGGATATCGATGTGAAAGCCCGACAGCGCGTGGAAGGCGGGATCGTTGATGGTGATCGACTGCGTCGTGATCAGGAAGCACGCGCCGCGCGCGAGGAACATGCCCGCCAGCGTGACAATGAACGGCTGCAGCTTGAAGAAGTGGATCAGCGCGCCCATCGCGGCGCCATACAACGCGCCAAGCATGAGGACGAGCGGCACGATGACCCATATTGGCCAGTGCAGATGTTCAGCGAATACAGCGCAGAGGATGGTCGTCAACGCGACGACCGATCCCACCGACAAGTCGATGCCGCCCGATACGATCACGAACGTCATGCCGATCGCGACGATCAGCAAGAAGGCGTTATCGACGAGCAGGCCGAGCAGTACTTGTAGCGAGAAAAATCCGGTGTACATCACGGAGCCGAAGCCGAACAGCGCGATGAACAACACAATAGTGACGACGATCGGCAGCGTACGCGGATCGACCAGGCGATCGAGAAGGTTCCTCATTTTGCAGCCTCGCTAAGGGGCTTTTTCATGGCGTAGGGAAGAGCACGTTTTAGTTGCCGCATGATGACCGTGCGGGCGGTGGCCGACTGGATCACGCTGACGACCAGCACGACCGCTGCCTTCACGACCAGCGTGGCTTCGGGCGGTACGCCGATTGAGTACGTGGTGTATGTCAGCGTCTGGATGATCAACGCGCCGAGCACGGTTCCCGCGAGGCTGAACTTCCCGCCGAGCAGTGATGTACCACCCAACGTGACGGCGAGAATGGCGTCGAGTTCTAGCAACAAGCCGGCGTTGTTGCCGTCGGCGCTGCGCACGTTGGAGCTGATCAGAATGCCTGCAATAGCCGCCGTTAATCCAGAGAAGGTATAGACCCCAAACACGATCGCGCTCGAGCGCAGTCCGACCAGTTTCGTGGCCACTGGATTAATACCGATCGCACGAATGAACATGCCGAGCGCGGTGCGATTCATGAGCAGCGCAGTTGCGGTTATCGCCCCAGCCGCGACCCACACAGAGCAGGGCATTCGCGCCAGATATCCGCCGCCCACCAAAAGATAACCCGGTGCGCCGATAGGGATAATCTGGCCGCCCGTAAGCAACTGCGCGACGCCGCGGCCGGCCACCATCAGGATCAACGTGGCGATGATCGGCTGCATGCCGACGAACGCCACCAGCACGCCATTCCACATGCCGGCGAGCACGCCCACTGCGAGCGCGGCAACGAGCGCTTCGCTGACCTGCGAAGGATTGTCGGCGAGGATGCTGGCGGCTGCCGCACCGGCAATAGCAACGACCGCACCGACGGAGATATCAATGCCGCGTGTTGCAATCACGAGTGTCATGCCGAGCGAGACGAGCACGAGCGGTGCGGCACGATTCAGGATGTCGATAGGCGCACCAAACCAGTGGCCGTCGAGCACGGTGATTGAGAGGAAGTGCGCGTTCTGGCTCAGGTCGAGCAGGATCAGCAGCACGAGCGTGAGGACCGGCCAGACGAGAGGATGCTGCAAAGCGGCTTTAAGGCGGTTCATCGGCTGCCTCCCGCAATGAGTCTGTACACCTGGTCTTCCGACGCCGCGTGCCCCTCGACCTCCGCCACTTTGCGCCGGTCGCGCAGCACGGCGATCCGATGACTCACGCGCACGACCTCGCTCACTTCCGACGAGATGAAAACAATGGCAAGCCCCTTTGCACAGAGTGCCAGCACGCGATCCATGATTTCGAATTTGGCCGCGACGTCGATGCCGCGCGTGGGTTCATCGAGGATCAACATCCTGGGTTCTGTCGCGAGCCAGCGCGCGAGCAGGACCTTCTGCTGGTTGCCGCCCGACAAAAGTCCAATGGGCTGTTCTGCATCGGGCGCCTTGATGCCCAGGCGCTCGATATAGTCATCGGCTATCTGGCGCTGTTTCGCCCGGCTGATTGCCCGCCACCAGCCACGTTGCACTTGCAGCGCCAGAATGATGTTCTCGCGTATGGAAAGATCCGCGACAATGCCTTCCTTCTTCCGGTCCTCCGGGCAATATCCTATGCCGCGACGCACTGCATCGCGAGGAGAACGAAGCTTTACCGCCTTGCCGTCGATAGACATCGCGCCCGCATCCGCCCGTTCCGCGCCGAACAGCAACCGCGCGGTTTCGGTGCGGCCTGAACCGAGCAGGCCGGCGAGTCCGAGGATCTGACCGGGCTGTACATCAATATCAACAGGATTCATCACGCCACGCCGGCCGATGCCGCGCATTTCGAAAAATGACGGCACGGCAGTTTTCGGCGCGGGTGGTTCGTCGGCAGCACGCTTGAGGCGTTCGGTCATCCGTTCGTGGCCCACCATCTTCGAAACGAGCAGTTCGACTGGTAAATCGCGGGCAAGATATTCGCCTTCGCGCTCGCCATTACGCATGACCGTGATGCGGTCCGATATTGCATAGGTCTGCTCTAGAAAGTGCGTGACGAACAGGATCGCCATGCCCGACTGCTTGAGCGAACGCAACACGTCGAAGAGTCTGGCGACTTCACCATCGTCAAGGCTCGAGGTGGGTTCATCGAGGATCAGAACGCGCGCATCCACCGACACCGCGCGCGCGATGGCCACCATCTGCTGCACGGCGATGGGATAGGTATCGAGTGATTTGGTCACGTCCAGGAAGACGTTCAGGTCCGCAAGCGCCGCTTCGGCTCGCGCATGAATGGTCTTCCAGTCGATAGCACCACGCCGCTTCGGTTGCCGTCCCGCGAATACGTTTTCAGCGACAGACAAATTCGGGCAGAGGTTCACTTCCTGATAAAGCGTCCTGATTCCAGCGGCTTCCGCGTGAAGCGGCGTCGCGAAATTGACGGCTTCGCCACCGAGCCGTATCTCGCCTGCATCGTGTGTGTGGACGCCGGTGAGTACGTTGATGAGCGTCGATTTACCGGCGCCGTTCTGGCCCATCAACGTATGGATTTCGCCGGGAAACAAGCTGAAATCCACGTTCTGCAACGCCTTGACACCCGGGAACGACTTGGAGATGCCAATGGTTTCAAGAATAGGCGAGCCGGTCATGAACGAGGCCGTAAAAGGGGATTGAAAACGGGCGCTGCGAGTCCGCCGTTACAGCCGGACTCGCGGATGTTCTCCGTAACCGCTGCGGCCTAATACTTACGCTGCGGCAGGACTTGCGCGGCCACGCTCATCGGGAAAATGGTTTCCTCGGTCACGATGCGCTTCGGCAAGGTCTTGCCCGCCTTCACGTCCTTCACGGCCGTCATGAGTTGCGGCCCAAGCAACGGACTGCATTCCACGTCGACGTTGATCTTGCCCGCGACCATGGCTTCAAAGCCGCCCTTGGTGGCGTCGAACGAGACTACGGTCACGTCCTTGCCGGGCTTGATGCCGGCTTCTTCCATCGCCTGGATTGCACCGAGCGCCATGTCGTCGTTGTGGGCGTAGACCACGTTGATCTGCTTGCCGTAGGTCTTGATGAAGGCTTCCATGACCTGCTTGCCGCCGGCGAGCGTGAAGTCGCCGCTTTGCGAAGCGATGACCTTGAACTTCGGATCGTTCTTGATCACTTCGAGCAATCCGGCGCGACGATCGTTGGCCGGTGCCGAGCCAACCGTGCCCTGCAATTCGGCAATGTTGATCGGACCTGCATCGTTCTTATAGTGATCTTCAAGCCATTTGCCTCCACGACGGCCTTCTTCGAGGAAGTCCGAGCCGATCATGGTCACGTACAGCGACGTGTCTTTTACATCGATATTGCGGTCAGTGAGAATCACCGGGATCTTGGCGTTTTTCGCTTCGATCAATACCGGCTCCCAGCCGGATTCCACGACGGGAGAGAACGCGATCACATCGACTTTCTGCGCAATATACGAGCGGATCGCCTTGATCTGGTTTTCCTGCTTTTGCTGCGCATCGGAGAATTTCAGATTGACGCCGGCGTCTTTAGCCGCGCTTTTGACCGAAACGGTATTCGCGGTGCGCCAGGCGCTTTCCGCGCCGACCTGGGAGAAGCCCAGGGTGATCTTGTCATCGGCGTGGGCGGTCAGGCTTGCGCCCAGCAATAGGGCAGAACCAAGCAGCGCACCAATGGCTGCGCGTCGAGCATGTTTCATGGTTGTCTCCGATTTAGTTGTGTTTGTGTTCGGTACTGCCGCGCTTGATGCACTCGGTGCGTCCAATGATTTTGCGCGGTCATCTGATTAGGGACGTACCGGGATGAAGCGTAGCGCCGGGGTTCATGGCGGTCCAATCAGTTATTCGGTGTTTGCGATACCAGAATTGATATGAAAGGTGCCGTCGGCACTGGTTGCCATCGTGAGCGTCGGCATGCTCAGCCATCTCACGCATCTGCCCACCCGGACTTTGGCCGACATGGCGCATATTGCAGGCGCCTTTCCAAGCTTTCATCTGCCGCGGATACCGGTCGACTTCGAGACTTTTCGGATTATCTTTCCCTACGAGCTGCTCATGGCAATAGTGGGTTTGCTGGAAACGTTGCTCACTTTCAATCTCACCGATGAGATCACCGAGACCAGTGGCCAGCCTAATCGCGAATGTCTCGCACTCGGCGTTTCAAATGTCGTGTCGGGTTTGTTCGGCGGCATGGGCGGTTGCGCGATGATCGGTCAAACCATGATCAACCTGAGTTCCGGAGGACGCAGCCGCCTGTCAGGCGCGGCGAGCGGCATCATGATCCTGCTCTTCATCCTCTTGCTGTCGCCGCTCATCGAACGGATCCCCTTGGCCGCGCTGGTCGGCGTGATGTTCGTTGTCGCGCAACAAACCTTCGCATGGGGATCGCTTCGAGTGCTGGGTAAAGTGCCCCGCAACGACGCGCTGGTGATCATCGCCGTGACGGTCATCACTGTTTTTACCGACCTGGCCATTGCCGTGTTGTGCGGCATCGTCATCGCCGCATTGAACTTCGCCTGGCAGCATGCCCGCGAAATCCGCGCCGAGGTTAAAAGCAACGATGAAGATGCGCGGACCTATGTCTTTGCACGTGGCTGACCACTCCGCGATTGTCGCTTTCGAAACGCTGAGGGACCGCTATCAAAAGGCCGGAAGGCGTTTACGATTTGCGAACCTGTCGACGCGTAATCAACATATTCTTGAACGCGCCGGCGTTTCACTCGCCAACGTCTGAGGCCTAGGTTTGCGGGCACTCGGTCGCGTACCAGATATCGACCTGATGCTGGGCGGCCTCAAGATCGGCCGGATAGTAAGGATCAAAAAACCATCCCGGGTGGTAGCCCGCTTTTTCCAGGGCCGCCAATTCGCTCATGTTGCGCTCATGGGTGACGGGCGCCTTGTTCCTGATGGCAGTCAGGTCGCGGCATTCCATGGCGCTAAGGTGCGTCCCCGTGCCAGCCTGCATGCCCCCGGTGGCGCATGCAGCGAGCAGGACCGCTAACGCGGGGATTATTAGCCAGGCTTTGATTGCGTTCTTCATTTCGAATTTCCCTCCGATGAAGAAGTAACGCTTAGCACGCATGGTTTATTCCCGGGCGTTAACCGGGTGTCGCGTCGAGGGGTTCCGCGGCCGTTTGAGGTTGCGCGAAGGTTTTGAGCGTCAAGCCCTCTGCAAAACGTCCACGGTTTTTTCGGCGTCGTCCAGGGAATCGATCGCGAGATACGCAATGAACTGTGTGCCAAGCACGGCGGCGGACACGCCGCGCAGGTTGATCCCTTCATCGGCCAGAGTCTGGGCCAGTTGCGCGATGATTCCCAACCGGTCCAGACCCATTACGCGGACGGAGTGAAGACTCGATGTGATGCTGAACCCTGCCTGTGTCGCGGCGCGGATTTCTCTCTCGCCCTGCAGCGGCGCGATAAACACAACGCCCTTGCCCGGAGTCTCCGGCGTGCGTCGGGCGACGACAAACTGCACGTCCACGGCAGCATCGCGTAAAGCGCTTAATACTTGCGCGAGTCCACCCGCTTTGTCGTCGATAGTCGCTGCCCAGACATCGATACGTTCTACGTTCAGTTCCATGGCAATCCCTCCCGCCTGATGTCCCGCTCAATAAAATCTACTTCACCGACTGCACGCAAGCAAGGCCGGCGGCGAATCATCAGGCACGTGTCGGTGCGATCGCAGCGCGCGGCCGCAGCGTTGCCATGATCAAATAAACGCCGCCGCCGATCAGCACGCCGAAGAACCAGCCATAGGTATTCCACCAGACCGGCAGCAGGTTGGTGAAGTTGGGCAGGAAGGTCGAAAACACGCTGCCGGCCGCCGCCGAGACCAGCGCGTTGACGTTCCAGCCGCCTTCGTATCGATACTCCCCGTGTTCCTGGTAGAGCGCCGCGACGTTGACGTTGCCCTTGGCCACCAAGTAGTAGTCCACCAGGATGATCCCCAGCAGCGGGCCCATCGTGGCGCCTATGGCGTTGACGAAGTGCGCTGCATTGCCTTCCCACGGCGCGAACGGATAGAGCACCAGCGCGATGGCCGCAGCAATGTACCCGCCTTTCTTGAAGCTGATCTGCTTGGGGAAAACGTTGGAGATGTCGAACGCGGCCGAGACGAAATTGGCCACCACGTTAATCCCCAGCGTGGCGACGGCGAAGGTTAGCGCCGCGATGAGCGCCAGCACCCAGCTGTCGAACTTGGCCGAGATCTGTTCGGGATGCAGCAGCACTTCGCCGTACACCTTGAAGGCCGCAATGGTGGTCACGCCGGCAACCAGCGAGAACGCGATCAGGTTGACTGGCAGGCCCCACAGGTTGCCCTTTTTCACTGCGCTGCGGTTTTTCGCGTAACGCGAGAAGTCGCAGAAGTTCAGGTACAGCGCCGCAAAATAGGTGATCCAGGTGGCGCCCACTGCCATCAACGCCCAGAACGATCCGGGCTCGCCGCTGACGCCGGCGTCCTTGGTTTTATCGAGCAGAACGTCCATTGGAATGCCACTGCTGAACGAGAAGCCACCGGCCTTGACGCACAGGCCGATAGCCAGGAGCAGCATGGCGATCCATACCGCCGGGCCCGCCCAGTCCTGGAATTTGCGCACCGTCTCCATGCCCTTCTGGATGATGAGCAACTGCAGCGCCCAGATCACCACGTAGCAAATCACCTCCAGCCCCGAGTGGCCCAGGAATTGAGTGCCTTTGTGGAACGCCATCATGCTGTCGCTGCGGATGAGCAGCGCGACCATCGCACTCGCCGCCGCTGCCGTCTGCGCGCCATACCAGAAGCAGGCCACCACGGCGCGCACCAGCGCCGCCAGGTTGGCTCCCCATACGCCGAAGGAAGCGCGCGCCAGCACGGGGTAGGGCACACCGGTCTTCTCGCCGGCGAAGCCGATCAGATTCATCAACGCGAAGATCACCAGCGAGCCGATCCCGATCGCGAGCACGAAGTTGATAAAGCTGCCGCACAGGAGGAAGAGGCTGGCGGCGAGGTAGTAACCCCAGAGACTGTGAACGTCCGACGTCCAGACGTTGAAGATGCTGAAGGCACCCCAGTTGCGCTCGCGGGCAGGTGCGAGATCTTCGTTGTAAAGGCCAGGGGACGGGTCGCGGATTTCCATTTGTCATCTCCTTTCAGTTCGTGGAACTGCGGAAACACCGCCAGACGCCCCTACGCAGAAACGCCCCCGCGCACGAAGCTAGCTGGTATGCAAGAACTGTAGATACTTTGCCGCACAGTTTCGAATGGGTTTACCCCTGATCGGGATTTCGCCGGCAAATAACACGGGTAATCGGTTTAGATTATTTAACTCGAAAGGTCAAATTATCTGGTTTGTTAGCGGACGCCAAGATAGATATCCTTGTTCTTTTGCCGCGCCCAAACCTGAATGCTTAGTTATACCGGTGGTTTCGTACTCCTTGCCGCCGTGCTCCACGCGAGCTGGAACGCGCTGCTGCACGGCAACCGCGACCGCTTCCTGTCCATGACGTGGATGAGTATCGCCATCGCGGGAGTTTCCTCGCTCGTCGTCGTGTTCGCGCCGTGGCCGGCCAAGGCGGCGTGGCCGTATATCGTCGCATCGGGGCTTGTGCACATTGTCTATAACGTGAGCCTCGTGCGTTCGTATCGACGCAACGATCTGGCGCAGGCTTATCCGATCGCACGCGGTTCGTCGCCGTTGCTCGTCACACTCGGCGCCGCGCTTTTCGCGCATGAGTCGATCGGCCCGTTGCACGCGTTCGGCATCGTCATGATCTCGGGCGGCATTCTCGCGCTCGCGCTGGAGGGGAGTCATGTGTCGCGCGCGGGCGTGCTGGCCGCCGTGACGACGGGCGTGACGATCGCGCTTTATACGGTGATCGATGGCATCGGCGTGCGGTCGTCTGGCGGGCAGGCGCTCGCCTACACCGCGTGGATGTTCCTGTTCTATTGGCTGATGCCGGTGTTGTTCGTCGCCATGCGCGGTCCCGGGGCGATTTGGAAACCGGTGCGGAAAGCGCCCATGACACTTGGCTCGTCGCTTGCTGGCGGACTGGTATCGATCGCGGCATACGGCATTGTGATCTGGGCGATGCAGTCGGGCGCAATGGGCGCGGTGTCGGCGTTGCGCGAAACCAGCGTGGTGTTCGCCGTGTTGATCGGACGGATGTTCCTGCGTGAACAAGTCAGTGGAAAGCGCTGGATTGCGTGCGTGATTGTGGCGGCGGGCGCGGTTTGTCTGGGCGTTTGATATCGCTTGAAACGCGCAGTGTGTGATTTTTGCGTAATCTAAGCAGACACCCGATTGACTGATCGATCTCACGCGAAGGATGACTTCATGCTTAAGAACATTGCAGCCGGGTTGCTTGACATCGCCTATGAAGAACAAGGCGAATCCAACGGATGGCCGGTCGTCCTGCTACATGGTTTCCCTTACGATATTCATACGTATGACGAAGTAACACCACGCCTCGCGTCCCAAGGCGCGCGTGTTATCACGCCGTATCTTCGCGGCTATGGACCAACGCGTTTCCTTGCGTCGGAAACATTGCGTTCGGGCCAGCAGGCGGCACTTGGAGCAGACCTTTTTGCGCTGCTCGATGCGCTTCGGATTGAGCAGGCCGTGCTGGGCGGATATGACTGGGGTGGCCGGGCCGCGTGCGTTGTGGCGGCGCTGTATCCGTCGCGGGCGCGGGGACTGGTTTCGGTCAACGGGTACAACATCCAGGACATAGCCAACGCCATGCGGCCGGCCAGCCCGGAGAAAGAACATAGACTCTGGTACCAGTATTATTTTCATAGCGAGCGCGGCCGGTCCGGACTGACTGAAGACCGGCGCGCGTTCTGCCGCCTCTTATGGTCGCTATGGTCGCCGACCTGGCGCTTCGACGATGACACCTACACGCGCTCGGCCGCCGCGTTCGACAATCCTGATTTCGTCGATGTCGTCATCCATTCGTATCGACACCGTTTCGGACTGGTCGATGGCGATCCCCAGTTCGACGATATGGAGCGCCGCCTGGCCTCCACGCCGTCAATCATCGTGCCGACGATCACCCTTGAAGGAGACGCCGACGGCGTCTCGCCACTGTCGGCGAGGAACGCAAACTCAAAGCGTTTCACTGGACGCCATGAGAACCGTGTCGTGCCGAATGCGGGTCACAACCTTCCGCAAGAGGCGCCAGCGGCGTTCGCCCAAGCGGTGCTTGATATCGACGACTGGGCAAGTTGATACTTTACGCATGAGGTCAGGCATGCGCAGCGCTTAACTCGACTCGCTTCGATTCGCTTATTGAGCGGCAGGCAAGCCGCCATGAAAGCGCCCGAACGTCCGGGCGGCAAAGATTGCCATCAACAACGCACCGAGACCCGCTGTGCCGGCGTCCGCAGCGGCGCGTATGTCGAAATTTCCAACGCGGTGGATCAGAAGGTAGCCCACTGCGACGTTGAACGCTCCCCACAACACATTAACGGTCGACGATGACAGTCCTTTTCCCGGTGGTGTTGCAAATGGAGTCTGGAAAGACCGGCCCATCATTCCGCTTACTAAGTGTGGAATTGCGTTGGAGAAAAAAGCTCCGCCCAGGAAGTAGGAAAGGTACTGATGCCACTGCATTTGATGGTTCTCCAATCGTCTAACAATGTTTGTTGAGACCGCTTTAGGTTGCGACGCGGGCGGTCAATGGGGTGAAGAATCGCACTAATCAGCTAATCTTGCAAGTTAGACTTGCAAGATTAGCTTCCAACATTAACTTGCAAGTTTGGCTGATGACATTCATCCTTACGACACATTCAACTGACCGCATTTTTCAAAACATGTCGACTAAGACTTTCGAACAAAACATCATCGATTTGATGCAAGCCGTAGGGCTGCTCGTCAGGCGTTCCCGCAACGCGCCCCATGCGGCCGATCTCTCGATGGCGGAGTCCGTTGTCATGTCGCGGCTGGATAATGACGGTCCCGCCACCACCGCGGCACTCGCTCGCGCCGAAGGCATGAAGCCACAGTCGATGGGCACGACCATCGCCTCGCTTGAGGAAATGGGCATTGTGAAGCGCACGCCGCATGCGACTGACGGACGGCAGATGCTGATCGAACTGACCGCGAAGGGTGTCCGGTTGCGGAAAAAGAATCGCGAGGCGAAGCAGATGTGGTTGTCGAAGGTGATCGGGGAACTCGATGCAGACGAGCGCGACACGTTGTTCAAAGCTGCCGGGATCATCAAGAGACTGGCCGAGAAATAAAAGAATTCAGCCGCCGGTATTTCTTGGGCATTAAACCGCGGTAACAGTGCCGATGTCGATCAGCCAGAACGCGCCGGCGGCACAAAGTGGCGCTGCGAAGCCCGGTACTTGGATTGCATCGTGCAGTAAGAAGAGTAAGCGGCGAACCCCGCTCCCGCCCCATTTTTCGGCCTTTAATGCCTGCGCCTTTTGCGAGATGATTAAGCTGCATCCCCCGTGGACCGCGTCTGGCGTAGTGACATAAAAGGAGCTACCAAATGGCAGAGATAGACAAGGAAGAGGTTGTCGCGGTGCTTAACCGGATTCTTGAATCCGAGTTGGCTGGCGTCGTTCGATACACGCACTATTCGTTTCTTGTTTTCGGTTTCGGACGCATTCCGATCAGAGCCTGGCTGCGCGAGCAGGCTGATGAATCGCTGTTGCATGCACAGCAGGTCGGAGAATGGATCACCACGCTGGGCGCGTATCCGTCGCTTGAGATCGGTCAACTCCTTGACTCGCACACATTCGATATCTCTTCGATCCTCCGCGAGTCGCTGCAAGCGGAGAAGCTCGCGTTGGACCTTTATCGCGAACTGCTCGCGCGGGTCGAGGACCGCTCCGTTGCACTCGAGGAGTTCGCCCGTCAGATGATCCAGGTTGAAGAGATGCACGCGGGCGAAGTCGACAAGATGTTACGTCGTCCAGGAGAAATGACGACGTCTCATTGACCATGGCTGTATTGGTGAGGAGCTTGCCATTGCGAGTCGATCGTCGTTGTCCTGTGGATCGCTTCAGGCCGCCGCATCCGCTTCGGCGATATGCCGCACGATGATTGCATTCACGTTATCAGCGTGCGTGAGCGGTCCCATGTGTCCCGCACCTCAACGATCGTAAGGCGTGCCGTTGGCAGTAGCATCGGCAACCGCTCAGCAATCGCGCGCGTCGGGACGGGCGCGTGCTGGCCGCGCATGATCAGCGCCGGGACACGCAGGCCCGTGTAGGCGCTTGCAGGCATGCGTTCGTCGAGCAGCGCGCGCAAGTCCAGCGGCGCTTTCGGCGCCCAGCGCGTGAGCGCAGCCTGCACCGAGGGCCGCAGCGCTTCCCATGCGCCCCGTCCGCCCCAGTAATCGACGAACGAAGCTGCCGCGCCTCGATAGTCGCCGCAGCTCACGCCGTCGGCGGTGCGCTTCGAGATATCGATGATCTCCGCGAGCGCGTGCGCGCCGTGCGTGCCCATCGTCTTCAAGAGATGAAACGCCGAGGGCTCGTAAAGTGTCAGGCTTGCGATCCGCTCCGGCCGTTCGACGGCCGCGCGCCACGCCACGCCACCGCCACGCCACCGCCATACGAGTGCCCGACGAGATGCACCTTGCCGCGCGAGGCGTCAATAATGCCTATCGTCTTCGCGGCCTCGTCGGCAAGCGTGAACGCGCGCTCTCCGCTCCACGGGCCGGTGCTATCACAGCCGTAGTGCTCGGGCGCGACGAACGCGTGGCGCGAACCCAGCGTCTCGCCGAGCTTGCGCCATTGCGCCGCTCCTGCGCCGGAGCAATGCAATGCGATCACTGACGTTGCAGATGTAAAGGATTGCGAATCAATAGGGTTATTTAGCTGATTCATGTTGTTCACGGAATTCAGCAGGTAAGTGGTCAAATGCCGGACCGGGTTAAGTTTTCACTATCGGCGCGGCGCGGGCAGTTGGCTATGATCGGGACGCCAGTAAACTTGCCCCGGAGTCCGAACTGATCGATGGACGGTGCGTTGGTTTGTTACCTCAGCGATCGATTTCCATCGAATGCATGCGGCGTTCGAGTTCGCCCATGTCGGCCGCTGACGCGAGGTACGCGTCACGACGACTGTGTTCAGCACGGTCAAGCGCTTTTCTTAAGAGTGGCCACAGATAAATAAGCAAAATCAACACAACGTCCTCCGGATCGGAGATCTGGTCAATAACGTATCGGCACGATGGGGCGCGCCACGCGAGTTCCAGGCGTGCATCCATGCGGGACATCCAGGTTTGATGGACAAGCGGTCGTGCTACGGCTGGACGCCCGGTAGAGCAGAGTCCATGCCATATTGCAGAAAGCGTTATCGGGCGGGCGTTTCAGCTATTTATCGGAGGCCGTTGATGGAGCGAAGTGTTGTTACGCGGGCAACGATTATTCGAGTGGAAGCTGGACCGCGACAAACACGTGTTCTGTACGTGCCGCGCGCTATCGAGCGCTGTCTCTTTAGGAAAAGGAGGGTGTTTGCCAACGCCGTCATCGGACGGTTCCGCCGATATATACGGTCACGAATGACCGCGTCCCGGTAATTTTTGAGCGCCTGCATTCAAGCTTATTTAGTAAAGCAGCGGTGAAAAATAAGTCTTGAATTAGTGCCCTGTTGGCGTTATTGGTGCTGATTGGAGAAACGTGTATTTGTGATGTACATAAAGAATGATTAGTGGTCGAGGCACTGGTTTCATCACGTGAAGTGACAAAGCTACTCCTGTAGAGACGATGGAGTTCGCGCCCGCGAAGGGAAGGCGTCGTCCTTAAGCGCGCGCTGCCTCCCGGGGGTGTTGAACTCCGTAACCCGTTCATGGTGCCCGGCATGCTCAAGCGAATCGTTACCGCTTCCACTTTTGTGTTGTCGCTGGGATTGCCATTCGCCGCGCACGGCACTGAAGGTGCATTAGGCCGCCCTATCTCCGGCACGGGCATAACGCCCGACGCGGGGATCGTGCCGCCAGAACCAGGATGGTTTGCGAATCTGGCTGAGATTTATTTCGATGGCTCGATCAGTTCAGGGCGTTCCGTACCTATTGGCGGAAAGACGACATTCGGCCTCGAGGGTCAAGTCTCTTTTACGCTGGCAACCTTGCTGAAGGTGTGGGATACCGGTACCGGACCGTGGAACTTCGCGTCGAGCTTCACGCTCCCGTATGCGTGGACAAGCGCGAACGCGGCACTTGGAATCGGCAACCGCGCAGGCAATGTCAAGCAGGACGCATCCGGCCTGTTCGACCTGACCTTTGCACCGCTGATCGTCGGTTACCATTTTTCGAAGACCGATCATATTTCCTTTAGCGTCAACATCTGGGCGCCTACTGGAAAGTACGATCCGGGCAGCATCGCGAACGTCAGCCTGAACAACTGGACGTTTATTCCCACGGTGTCCTACACGAAGCTGGTACCTTCAATTGGCATGGAATTCGACGTTACCGCCGGCGTTCAGTTTTACACCCGCAATTCCGCGACCGACTATCAGAACGCACCGTTGTTCACGCTGGACATGTTGGCCCTGAAGCGCTTTGCGAATGGCTTGGGTGCGGGTTTGGTCGTTGCCACCGTCCAGCAGATCGGCAACGATAGCGGCCCGACTGCAGACAAGCTAAACGGCTTTCGGGGCTTCGACTGGTCCGTCGGCCCGATCGTGACGTACGACACCAAGATCCACGGCAAAAACCCGCTTAGCCTGACATTGCGGTGGGTTCCCACGGTGACCAGCAAGAACCGGCTTTCGAGCACGGCGACCGTGATGGCAACCGCGACCATCGGCTTCTAAAGCCTTCCCATTTTCCGCAAAATCATCTTCTTGACGCTTGCCGTCGTGCAACGCCGCGCCTGGACCCGCGTTACTATGTTGTGACTTTCCGCCGCTCGGTGCTACAGCCCTTGGAGGTCCTTCATGGTTCGACTGGTCATGATCCTTCTCGGCGTCGACTATCTGCGCACGCGCTGGAAGGCGCTGATGGCGGCGGGATGGCTCAGTGTCGCGCTGGGCGTTGAAGTGTTCATCGACATGATGGACGGGTCGCTTTACTTTCCACTCAAGCCCTTCGCTTTCCTGCTGCTGCTGGAAGGGCTCTCGACGCTGGCCGTCGCGTGGACCGGCATGGGCGGCCAGCGCAAGTTGCGCTACGTGAAAGGCGCGGCGTTCACGCTGGCGGCCGCATTGATCCTGATCGGCACGCTGCACGCCAACTTTATCCTCGCGATGATCTTCGGCACGCTCTTCTTCGCCGACGGAATTCTGCAGATCATTTCCGCGAGAATAGTGCGATTCCGGCGCTGGCGTCTTGCCATTGCGGGCGGCGTGTTCGAGATGGTGGTGGCGTTCATCTTCTACTTGCCCTATCCCGTGCAGTACGCGGGAACGATCCCTTACTGCGTGTCGCTCGGCCTGTTGTTCAGCGGCTGGAACATGATCCTGCTCGCCATGCGCGTGCGCCGGATGGAGCACAATCCCGCGGTGGCGGATTCCGTGCCGATGCCTGCCGCTGAGACTGAAACGGGCGGGGTCAGTTCGAGCGGTTCGAGCGGTTCTAGTATTACGGAATGGGACGGTCCGCCATCGGATGACGAACGCGCGCTCACCATTCACATCTGGACACCCGCTGCGACTGCCAAGGCCGAGGCGCAGCCACGTGTGATCGTGAATCGATATATTGCGGCCGTCGACCGGAACGGCGCGATATCCACTGGGCACGCGGCACTGGAGTCGCCCGAGGGCATCTATATCAGCTTGTATCCGGGCACGGATATCGATCGTTCACCTGAGGAATTCGCACGCATCCTTCGCGCGACGCGGGAGAACGACATTCCGGGGGTGTTCCAGCCCGACTATCGGACCGAAGCGAAAGCGTGGTGCGAGTCGACGGTGAAGGTGCGTATCCGCAACTATGATCCGCAACGCTTGCAACGGTTTTGGGAGGCATATCGGCAGGACACGACTTATAACCTGACGTATCGCAATTGTTCGAGCACCGTGGCGCGTGCGCTTGAAGCGGCGATTGAAGGTGCGTCGGCGAGGGTGTGGGCGAAGTCGGGCGGCTGGAAACCGCTGATGCGGGTGATGTCGACGCCTGAATTGTGGGTCGCCGCGCAAGTGCGAAAACGCGCGGCAACGATGGCATGGACACCCGGCCTGACCCTCGACTACGCTCGCGCGCTGAGTATGCTCGCCGATCCGAGGCCGCTCGGCTGGGTCAAGATGGCGCGGCTCGCGCTCAAGACGATGGTTCGCTCGCGTCGGCGATGGCAGGCCGAGGAGGCTGAGCAGGCGAATGTGTCGGATATGGGTGAGACGCCGGGGCAGGGTGGTGCTCGTACGGAAGCTTGATGGAATGGTTTTGGGTGGTGGTGCGTGGGGCCGATGGCGTTGGTATTGCGATCGACCGGCGTTGATCTGCGCTCGGGCCGGCCGTGCCGTCCGCTCTCGACCCCGAAAGTGACGTACGCTCAGTCCGACCGAGCGGCCGGTATTCGCGTGACTACAGTCGCTCAAATAATCTGATCTCCCGTCTCATCGCTCTGCACAGGCCCACGCAACGACATAATTTCGACAATACTTGAAATGTCGAATTGAATGCTCTATCGTTCCGTCCATGGACTCCAATCTCGTTGTACGCGCCCTGAGCGCGCTCGCCCATGAATCGCGTCTCGCGATTTTCCGCATGCTGGTCGTCGCCGGGCCGGACGGCATGGCTGCTGGTGAAATCGCGAAGCAACTCGGCCTATCCCCTTCAAGCCTGTCATTTCACCTCAAGGATCTGTCACATGCAGACCTGGTGAAGCCTCGTCAAGAAAGCCGCTTCATCATCTACACCGCTAATTTTGACGCGATGACGGGCCTGGTCGGCTTCCTGACGGAGAACTGCTGCGCGGGCGCGACCTGTGCCGCGAGCGATCTTCCCAACTGCTGCGGAGATACACCATGAAGCGCATGCACATCCATGTCGCGGTCGAAGACCTCAACGACAGCATTCGGTTCTACAGCGCCATGTTCGGCAACAAGCAACCCACGGTTCTCACGAGCGATTACTGCAAATGGGAACTGACCGATCCG
This sequence comes from Caballeronia eucalypticola, assembly GCF_047608185.1. NCBI lineage: Bacteria > Pseudomonadati > Pseudomonadota > Betaproteobacteria > Burkholderiales > Burkholderiaceae > Caballeronia > Caballeronia eucalypticola. The sequence continues at coordinate 7,016 of NZ_JBLKRU010000047.1, read as the reverse complement.
GCCGTCAATTTCGCGGTTTCGCAGCGCGGCGCGAAACCGGGCGTCGATCACATCGGCATCCAGGTTGAAACCGACGCGGAGTTGGAAGAGATGAATGCACGCTTCACTGCGGCGAAGCTACCGGTACAGGAACAGACGGAGACAACCTGCTGTTTCGCCAAGTCGGACAAGGCGTGGACGGTCGACCCGCAGGGCGTCGCTTGGGAGACGTTCAGAACCCTCGAAGCCGCACCGGTCTACGGTGAGTCTCGCGATCGAACACAAGCACAAGCCCAATCAACGGCCGCATGCTGCTCGCCTTCTGAATCCATCGTGACCATCCGGAGCCGCTCGTGAGCGATAAACCTTACTCGATTCTGATTCTCTGCACTGGCAATAGCTCGCGCAGCATCATGGCCGAGGCACTGTTCAACGTCTTGGGCAAAGGGAAGTTCCGGGCGCACAGCGCTGGTAGCCAGCCCTCTGGTGCGGTCAATCCGTTTGCCATTGAACGATGTGAAGCGCTTGGCTACGACACTTCGGAGCTGCGCAGCAAGAGTTGGGATGAGTTCGCAACGCCTGATGCTCCCCACATGGATTTTGTGATCACGGTCTGCGATCAAGCGGCGGGCGAAGTCTGCCCGATTTGGCCGGGCAAACCGATGACGGCGCATTGGGGCTTTGAAGATCCAGCCGCGTTCGAGGGCAGCGATGAAGACAAGCGCAAGGTGTTCACCAAGGTATATCGACAAATCATGAGCCGGGTGAGCCAGTTCGTGAACCTACCCCTCCATGTGCTTGATAGCAACGCGATTCAGCGCGAAATGCGCGCCATCGGTGAAAGACCTGCAGAGGAATCAAATGAGCAGCACTGATACGGCGGTCGTCGGCGCACGGCCGGCGATCGGATTTTTCGAGCGCTACCTGACAGTCTGGGTCGCCCTTTGCATCGTGGGCGGCATCCTGCTCGGGCAGGTGCTTCCCCAGCTCTTTCAGGCAATCGGCCGCATGGAGGTGGCACAGGTTAATCTTCCGGTCGGTGTTCTCATCTGGGTGATGATCATCCCGATGCTTGTCAAGATTGACTTTGCCGCGATGACTCAGGTCAAGAGTCATTGGCTTGGTATTGGCGTCACGCTATTTGTGAACTGGCTCGTCAAACCGTTCTCGATGGCGTTGCTCGGCTGGATCTTCATCCGTCATGTGTTCGCGCCGTGGCTTCCCGCCGATCAGCTCGACAGCTACATCGCCGGTTTGATCCTGCTGGCCGCAGCCCCTTGCACAGCAATGGTGTTCGTCTGGTCGCAACTTTGCAAGGGCGATCCGTATTTCACGTTATCGCAGGTAGCGCTGAACGACTCCATCATGATCGTGGCTTTCGCGCCGCTCGTCGCTTTGTTGCTCGGTTTGTCGGCCATTACGGTGCCGTGGGATACGCTGATTATTTCGGTCGGTCTCTACATCATCATCCCGGTCATCCTTGCTCAACTGCTGCGCCGGATGCTGATGACGAAGGGTGAGGCGCATTTTCGGAAGACCGTTGCACACCTCGGCCCCTATTCGATCTGCGCGCTGCTCACGACGTTGGTGCTGCTCTTCGCCTTCCAAGGGCAGGCGATCATCAAGGAGCCACTCGTTATTGCGATGCTCGCAGTGCCGATCCTCATTCAGGTGTTTTTCAATTCCGGCCTCGCCTACTTGTTGAATCGGCGCCTCCGTGTCGCGCATTGCGTCGCGGGACCGTCCAGTCTGATTGGCGCGAGCAATTTCTTCGAGCTGGCGGTGGCCACGGCAATCAGCTTGTTCGGCTTTCACTCCGGTGCGGCGCTGGCCACCGTGGTCGGCGTGCTGATCGAGGTGCCGGTGATGCTGCTGGTTGTCGGTGTCGTCAATCGATCGCAGCATTGGTATGAAGCAAAACACAGCATCAAAGGACAACGGGTATGAGCGTCGCGATCTTTCACAATCCGGATTGCGGCACGTCGCGCAACACGCTGGCTATGATCCGCAATGGCGGCATCGAGCCAGTCATCATCGAATATCTGAAAACTCCGCCGAGCCGGGACGTTCTCAAAAATCTCATCGCACGCGCTGGCCTGACGGTGCGCGCCGTGTTGCGTGAAAAGGGGACGCCTTACGCCGATCTAGGTCTAGGCGATCCATCACTAGGCGATGAGCAATTGCTCGACGCGATGCGGGAGCATCCGATCCTCATCAATCGCCCGCTTATCGTCACACCGCTTGGCGTACGCCTGTGCAGGCCCTCTGAAGTCGTTCTCGACATCCTGCCCGCAGCGCAAAAAGGTGCTTTTGCCAAAGAGGACGGCGAAAAGGTCATCGATAGCGAAGGACGCAGGGTCCGCGAATGACACAGGATCGTTCCGATGACAGCAAAACGAAGTGACGGCGCTCGCGGCGCTATCGCGACATGGGCGCTCGCAGCCGCGCAACTCGTGTCATGGGGTTCGATCTATTACGCGTTCTCCCTGTTTGTCGTGCCGATGGAAAGTGCGCTGGGCTGGAGCCGGACCGCCACAAACGCAGCGCTCTCGATCGGTCTGCTGATCTCGGGACTCGCGGCCTATCCCATCGGAACTTGGATCGATCACGGTCACGGCCGGCGCGTCATGGTCTGCGGGTCTATCCTCGCTGCAGCGATGTTGGCGCTATGGTCGCAGGCTCATAGCCTCGCGATACTGTTCGTCGTCTGGGCCGGTCTCGGCGTTGCGATGGCTGCCACGCTCTACGATCCGGTCTTCGCGGTGGTCACACGCGATTTCCCTGAGAGCTTTCGCACCAGGATCACGCTGATCACTTTGGTAGCCGGTTTTGCCAGTACGGTTTTCATCCCGCTAACCCAAGGTCTCATCGAATGGTGCGGTTGGCGGGGCGCATTGCTCGTGCTGGCCGCGTTCAATCTGGCGATCTGCTTGCCGCTGCACATTTTCGCCATCGGCCGAGATGCACCCCGCGATGACGAATTAAATTACAGGGCGACGCAGAAAGCTGTCAATGCGACGGCTACACAGCGCGCACTTCGCACGCCAACATTTTGGGCGCTCGCGGTGTGCTTCACAGCCTACTACGCGACATTCGCCGCGCTCACGTTCCATCTCGTACCACTGATGGCGGAGCGGCACGTATCGCCGGCACTGATCCTGACGACGATGGCTGTTATCGGCCCGGCACAGGTTCTGGCGCGCGTGCTGTGGTTTACGATAGGCCGCAACCTACGGCCGTCGATCGTGGGTATCGTGATTACAACCGCCTTCCCGGCTTCGGTCATCGTTCTGATGTGCGCCGGGACGTCGCCGGCGTTGCTTATCCTGTTTGCGATCGTCTACGGCGGCGCCAACGGCATGATGACGATCCTGCGCGGGACGATCGTGCAGGATCTGATGTGGACAGACGGCTATGGGGCCGTGAGCGGACTGCTCTCGATGCCCTCGAATATTGCCAAGGGCATTGCGCCGATTTCTGCCGCTGCGATCTGGACGGTCGGTGGAAACTATCTCCCGGTCGTTTGGACCGTGTTGCTGGTGTCGCTGGCTTCAGCGGTTGCGTTCATCCTGGCGACACGTCTCGCCTCCGATAAAAAGCTCGGCGGCCGCCAAGTCAATTTCGAGTGAGCATGCTGCTATGCAGATACGAATGGCCGATGAGGCAGATCTGTGCGAGATCCAAAGCCTTTTACGCGCGAATGACTTGCCTGTAGAAGATATTTCGAAAACGCTCATCAAAGGATTTCTAGTTGCGGAAGGTGCGAGCGCATCAGTTATCGGCGTTGGCGGACTTGAACAGCTCGGCGCTAGCGTGCTGTTGAGATCACTTGCTGTAGCACCGGACGCGCGCGGAATAGGAACCGCACGTGCACTGGTGGCACGCCTCGAAGACAACGCACGCTCCTGCGGGCGACAGGATGTTTGGCTACTGACAACGACGGCGGAGCGATTTTTCGAGCGGGCCGGTTACGAGCGGGTGAGCCGCGAAGACGTCCCGGCCGAAGTGCAGTTATGCAGACAATTCGTGGCGCTGTGTCCGTCGACGGCGTCCTGCATGCGAAAGCGGCTGCGCACCACATCTTCCGTACCCGTCGCCGAGCGGCCGGTATCGAACTGATTTCCGACGCTCGACGCCAGTTCGTCACCGACTCTTGTTGGCCGATTTGCGCCCGCGAACAAGATCGCCGATGTCCAATTACCCGCGTCTTGGTTATGCGGATGGATTTAGGTCTTGCCACATGGCAGGCCGAACACAAGCCGAACACCAGTGCTCCGCCTGCTATCAGTTGCCATGAGGGCATCGCCACTTGGGGGGGCAGCGCAGCCGCGAGTATTCAAATACCGAGAAGCCGAACGAGAATAGAAGGGTATAAGCGATCCACGTCGTTTTGAACCCCAAAAAATACAGTGGCGGCACTTTAAGGCCTAACCATCGGATTTCCAACCGATCGGCATAGCGCCGTCGCTTAACAAGCCTTTTGCTGCAAGCATGCTCATCGCTAATGAAAGCTTTTTATCAAATAAGGATGCCATCTTTCCCCCAGTAAGCTTCCTTCCGTCGCGGCAATTACAGCACGGCAAAGGCGTCACACTTGTCGCTCAATATTGTCACCGATTCAAGGCATCGCGTCGAATGTCTCCAGTTCGCCGGTTTTCGCCTGACAGCTGTTGAGGCGCACCGTTGGCGCCGGTCCGCTGCGGACCACGACGCGGCTCGTCTTGTTCAACGCATCAACTGCCTTGCATCATCAAGCGCTGTCCAATGTACAGCCGCATCTACTCACTAACGTCATGATTGCGACCGTACCGGAGTGAAGCCGTCGGGACTCCAGTCCTCGCTGCCTACTCCATGGTGGACGAACAAGAAACCGCCCGGATCGTAACGATCCTTAATCGCCTTCAGCCGAGCATAGTTGGCCCCCCAGAACGCTTCGCGCCAATCGCTACGGAAGAAATCGCTTTCCGAAATATAAGAGCCGCTTTGCGGCGACAACGCTTTGAGCACGGCAGCGGCTTTGGCAACACTCTTGGCGTCGCGGCGCGCCTCGGCCAAGTCAGGCCGAGCGATTGGAAGTCCCGGAAACGGGGGCGCCCCACCCGTACAAATTATCGCTAGGGCAAAGGCGTCCGCTACTTTCGGATTCATGGCGCAGTGACGAGCCTGCTCGTTCACTCCCGGTGGTGCACCCGCAATTCCTTTGTTGACATGCAGCTCCACGGGCTGCAACTGAGCAGCCGCAACGAGGGCGTCAACGAGCCGACCGCGTTGGCCCGATTCTAGAAGGGCCGCCGGCAACCATTGCGACTCGTAGCCGTGAACAAAGAGCGAAGCCTGATCCCCATCGCCTCGCCACCAACCACGGTTATGCACGGCTTCAGCCCGTGGGTCTCGCACAAGTCCCGGGTTGGCCTCAATGTCCCACCAACGGCGCGCCGGGCCGGCACCAACGCGAGGTTTCTCCGTTAAGGTGAAATCCACCGGTAAGGCGCGCACCGCATCGATGAAAGGTGACCAGGCTGTTTTTGCTTGAGCGTCGTTGAGGCCCTGACACACCATTGCCACGTGGATTTCGGCGTCGTGAAAGATTAGCTGCTCGCCCCAATGGGGGTTGAAAAGATTTTCGGCAAAGTGATTAACCAACAGTTCGACAAGCCGACGGTAAGCCTCGCGTGATGACGCTTTAACCCTGAACTCAGCCCAGCCAAAATTCTCGGGCAAATCATGGGTCTGTAATGTGATCCGGGTCACCACTCCAAAACTGCCACCCCCTCCGCCTTTCAGCGCCCAAAAGAGATCGGGCTCTCGCGCTGCGTTGACCGTGCGGATAACGCCGTCAGCCGTGACGACCTCGGCTTGAAGAAGGCTTGTAGCCGCCAATCCGAAGCGCTTCGAGAAAGACCCGAATCCGCCGCCTAAGACGAGGCCCGCAACGCCAACGCTGGTGCAGCCGCCGCCCTGAACGTACCGTCCGGCCTGAGTGGTAACGGCAGCGTACACGTCGATCCACATGCAGCCTGCTTCCACGGTCACAGCCGGAGTAGGCGGCGTAGAGCAGTCACGTGGAACGAAAGCATCGTGTAGATCGATGCGGTTCATCGCGCGGGTCCAGATCAGAAGAGAATCTGGCGAGTTTGAACCACCAAGATAACTGTGGCCGCCGCCTTTCACCACCATGCGCAAATTGTGTTGGCGGACGAAATTGACGCCCGCAACCACATCTGCGTTAGAACGGGCCGCCACCGCGTACGTGCTCGCGCTGGGCGTCCATGCGTCAAGCCAGCCCGAGACTTGAGTGCCGCCGGGATCGTCGCCGAGCGCGATCGGATTTTGCGCTTCCTTGAGGCTATCGAGGCAATCTTGAGCGCCGGACGCTTCTGCACAGGCCTTCCAAACCGTCTTTGGTTGCAACAAATTTCCGCCAACCTCCCGGCACAACTCGTCCCAGTCCCTCTCGTTCGGCCAAGTGGGATCGCTGGGCCGAACGCGACCCGCTCTATCCGCAGCAGGAAGCGCGTCGGCGAAGGTCGAAGCGGCTGTGAGAAATGGCAGTGTGGCAATCCCCTTCAGGACGCGTCGTCTCTGCATAACTCTCCTATACCCGCCAATGAAAAGGGTGGCCGCGTCGATACGTTCTCCGTAAATTGAAAATCATCTAGCGGACCTCCTGCCGCCGCCCTGACGGGCGTGTTAGCGGCGGTGCAAAACCGCCATTAAACGGCGGCGAGAATGCGCTTTTATGGGTGCGACCTCGGTCGCACCCAATACAAGTTTTCTGTCCCTTCGCGGCGTCAAGGATTCGCTGCGCCAAGCTGCGCTTGCCCTTGACCCCGCTACGAGACATTTTGCTCAAGCGTTGCTCAAATTCGTTCCCGGAAAACACACGCCGCCGTTTAGTGGCGGATTTCGACCACCGTTCACAGGGCGACGGGGTTAAAGTGAGTTTGCCAAACCGCTTTAACCGGAAGGAGGCAATCATGAACTATAGCGGCATTGACCTGCATTCGAACAACAGCGTGGTGAGCGTGATCGACGAA
>NZ_JBLKRU010000046.1:0-57304 GCF_047608185.1 Caballeronia eucalypticola | reverse complement strand
TACAACACCCCCTTTATGCCTGATGACCATAGCGAGTTGGTACCACCCCTTCCCATCCCGAACAGGACCGTGAAACGACTCCACGCCAATGATAGTGCGGATACCCGTGTGAAAGTAGGTAATCGTCAGGCTCCCCATGCGCTGCACCAAGCAACTCACCCGCTTGGCAGCTAAACAAAAACCCCACCCCATAAAGGTGGGGTTTTTGCGTTTCGGACTCGGCGCTTGAACCAACCTCCGTCACACGCGTACCCCTTCTTCAACACGCTAAAATAGCGCTTTAGCCGGATGTCCTCACGGCTTTTGCAAAACAGGTCACCATGCTACGTCTAAGCGAAATCAAGCTGCCGCTTGAGCATTCGGAAAGCGAACTCGAGTCGGCAATTCGCTCACGTCTCGCGCTTATTCACATCCCTGCTGATAGCCTGATCCGCTATACGGTATTCCGTCGTGCGCACGATGCACGCAAGCGCTCCGACATCAAACTCACGTACATCGTTGATGTCGATGTGAATGACGAAGCTAGCGCACTTCCATACCTAAACGATCAACCGCATTGCACCGTGACGCCGGACATGGCGTACAAGTTCGTCGCGAAGGCACCTGTGTCGATGAAAACGCCGAGACCGGTTGTGATTGGCATGGGCCCATGCGGATTGTTCGCTGGATTGATTCTCGCGCAAATGGGCTTTCGCCCCATCATCCTGGAGCGCGGCAAGGCCGTTCGCGAACGAACCAAAGACACCTGGGGTTTGTGGCGCAAGAACGTGCTGAACCCGGAGTCGAATGTACAGTTCGGTGAAGGCGGTGCCGGGACGTTTTCGGACGGCAAGTTATACAGCCAGATCAAGGACCCGAAACACTACGGGCGCAAGGTGCTCGAAGAGTTTGTGCTTGCCGGCGCGCCGGAAGACATTCTTTATCTGAGCCGACCGCATATCGGTACGTTTCGACTGGTCGGAATGGTCGAGAAAATGCGTGCGACGATTCATCAACTCGGTGGTGAAGTCCGCTTCGAATCGCGGGTTGAAGACATCGAGATCGACGGCGGAAAGGTGCGAAGTCTCACGCTTTCGAATGGAGAAACGCTGCGCTGCGATCACGTCGTGTTATCGGTCGGACATAGCGCGCGGGACACGTTCGAGATGTTGCACGATCGTGGTGTCTACATGGAAGCGAAACCGTTTTCACTCGGATTCCGTATCGAGCATCCGCAAGGGCTGATTGATCGGAGTCGATTCGGCAAATTCGCGGGACATAAACTGCTCGGTGCGGCGGACTATAAAGTGGTTCATCACTGCAGCAACGGGCGCGCAGTCTATAGCTTTTGCATGTGTCCGGGTGGAACAGTGGTGGCGGCGGCGTCAGAACCGGGACGCCTCGTCACGAATGGGATGAGCCAATATTCGCGCAACGAGCGTAATGCGAACGCGGGTATTGTCGTGGGCATTACGCCGGACGATTTCCCGGGCGGGCCGCTCGCGGGAATCGCGTTTCAACGGCGCTGGGAAGAGCGGGCTTTCGAGCTTGGCGGTGGTGATTACTCCGCACCGGCGCAGTTGGTCGGTGATTTTATTGCAAGGCGGCCATCTACCGCGCTTGGGACGGTCGAGCCGTCGTACAAACCTGGCGTTCGTATGACCGATTTGACCAGCGCGTTACCTGAGTATGTGGTCGAGGCGATTCGCGAAGCATTGCCGCAAATCGACAAGAAGATTCCCGGATTCGCCATGCACGACGCGGTGCTGACGGGCGTCGAGACGCGCACATCGTCGCCAATACGAGTTCGTCGAAAAGACGATTATCAAAGCGTGAATGTTGACGGGCTTTACCCAGCGGGCGAAGGCGCAGGATATGCCGGCGGTATTTATTCGGCCGCGATCGATGGGATAGAAGTGGCCGAGGCGTTGGCGTTGAAAATCATGGCGGGTTAGGCGTCGTGCCGCGTTGGTCGGATCGGTAAGCTGCCTTAAGCGGTGGTATTTATTCGTCAGCGATCGTTCAGCTTAGACGTCGTTGGCTGAGACGCTAAGCGGCCGTTGCACATGAGCAACGGCAACGCAGCACTTTGCGCAATTAACGCGCCATCAAGTAATCACACCCACCTGCCACGGCACGAACTCGTTCTGCCCGTAACCGTGCGCTTCGCTCTTCGATGCCACTCCCGACGCGCAATCCAGCATCATCTGAAAAATGGCTTCGCCAAGTTGATCGATGGATGCCGTTCCATCGACTACGCCGCCACAGTTGATATCGATGTCCTCTTCCTGCCGCTCCCACAACGCTGTGTTCGTGGCGAGCTTCAGCGAAGGCGAGGGCGCACAGCCGTAAGCCGAGCCGCGTCCCGTTGTAAAGCAGATCAAATTTGCGCCCGACGCAACTTGGCCCGTTGCCGAGACGGGGTCGTACCCGGGCGAATCCATGAAAACAAAACCCTTTGCATCGATGGGTTGAGCGTACTCGTAGACCTCCACGAGCTTCGTCGTGCCACCTTTTGCCACCGCGCCAAGTGATTTTTCGAGAATCGTGGTCAAGCCACCGACCTTGTTTCCCGCCGATGGATTGTTGTCCATCGCCGCACCATTTCGCGCGCAATACTCCTCCCACCACTTGATGCGCGTCAGCAGTTTCTCGCCGACTTCCCGGCTCACCGCGCGTCGCGTAAGCAGATGTTCTGCGCCGTAGACCTCGGGCGTCTCGGAGAGAATCGCCGTGCCGCCATGCTGAACCAGCCGGTCGACGGCCGCGCCCAGCGCCGGATTCGCCGAAATCCCCGAATAACCGTCCGAACCGCCGCACTGCAATCCGACCACCAAATACGACGCCGGCACGGGTTCACGTTGGACGCGATTGGCATCGGCGAGCAGTTCTTTCACCATCGCGATGCCGCGTTCGATGGTCTTGCGCGTGCCGCCGCTATCCTGGATCGTGAAGCTGCGCAGTTTCGCGCCGTTATCTTTTAAGCCGGCCGAACCGAGGATGCCCGAGATCTGATTCGTCTCGCAGCCGAGGCCGATGAACAGCACCGAATGGAAGTTCGGATGCACGGCGTAACCCGCGAGCGTGCGTCGCAAGATCGCGATGCCGTCGCCGAGAGAATCGATCCCGCAGCCCAGCCCATGCGTCAACGCGATCACGCCATCCACGTTCGGATAAGCGGCGAGCGCTTCGGGACGGACATCGCGGCGAAAGTGATCAGCGATAGCACGCGCGACGGTTGCCGAACAATTCACACTCGTCAGGATACCGATGTAATTGCGCGTGGCCACGCGGCCGTCATCGCGACGAATACCCATGAATGTGGCGGGTATATCGACGAAATGGGTTTCGCGCATATCGACGCCGAATTCATGTTCGCGCTCGAAATCCGCCATACCAAGGTTGTGGACATGCACATGCTGGCCACGCGCGATGTCATTCAGCGCGACGCCGATAATCTGGTTGTAGCGACGCACGGGTTCACCTTTGATGATGTCGCGAGTAGCGATCTTGTGGCCCGGCGGAATCAGCCCGCTCACCACGAGCGGTTCTACTTCGGTCGTAATGCGCGCGCCCGACATGAGCTGGCGCGTGGCGATCACGACATCGTCGTTGGGATGAAGGCGGATAACAGTGTGATCGGTGGACATAGCCAGTATTCCTCAGGACAGCGCAGCGCGAAGCCGGCGCTGTTCAATATTCAAGCCGAGTTGATGCGCAAGATCGACAGCCGGTTTGAAGCGGCGTTGCTTTTTCTCTGCGTGGTTACGCGCGATATCGAACAGCCGGTGATCCAGAAACGGATTCTCGAAGCGGTCCCGCACATCGACGAGATAGGCGCGTGCGGCGTCGTGCTTGCCTAACGCATCGAAGACGGGAAGCACTTCGTCGCGCCACGTCGATTCCAATACCGACCGCCAAGCTTCGTTGCGCATGGCATCGTGGACGTTGGTATCGGCTGCGGCTTGATCTGCGAGCCAAAGTTCCGCAAGCATCGTATGGCCGAGGTTGAGCAACAGGAGTTTGAGGCGTTCGTAGTGAGCGAGATCGTCGGTGAGGACAATGTCTTCGTGCTCGCACGGCAGGGCCATGCCGGGTTGGCGTTCAATCGCCCATAATGCATAGGGCTCGGCGATGGCGCCAACGGGGTGAATCGGTTCGGAGACAATTCGGTCGACTAGCGAGTTGACCCATATGCAATCGTGTTGCAAATAATGGGTAAACACGTTGTCTGCTCGCCACTGCTTTGCAATGCCAATAACCAGATCGCGCAAGGTGTCGCCGTTGCGCGATACCAGCTCGCAAGGCAGCAAAGTCACCGGTTCGGCGCCGGCGATAAACCGGTCATGCAGCAGGGCCGCGAGCTTGGCGGGAAATCCGCGCGGAACGGAATTTCCCTTGGGGCTTCGCGCGCTGTCCTCGGCGAACGAGGTGTACCCCGTGTCGCCGGTATTCGACACGATCACCTTGACGTCGTGACGCACGCGTTCGCGTAGCGTTGGCCAGTGGTCGGTTGCGTTGAGCGCTTCGGTGATTGCGTCGCATTGAACGGTGACGTCGATGGTCGCATCGCCTTGGCGGCCGCGAATCCGCACCGGATACACGCTCGAGGCGCGCAACGCGTCGATCCGCGCGCGGCTTTCCGCATTCGAGGTGCTTTGCACGACGGTAATCCGTCCGAGCGCCGTCGACGGCTCGCGCCTGGCCGCTTCAGCAACGAACAAATCGACGTGCGCCTGTAAAAAGCGGCTCGTGCCGAACTGGAGAATCGGATTGCTCATCGTTGATATCGGCGGGTCAGCACTCGACCAATGCTTTAATCACGCCCGCCGACGGATCGAGCAGTTTGGCAAATTCGCTGGGTAAATCGCTTAACTGGAGTGTGTGCGTGTTCAGCGCCGCCGTAGGAATCAGACCTGCGCGCATGGCGGTGAGCACGGTTTCAAAGTCGTCCGGCGTGGCGTTCCGGCTCGCGAGCAGCGTGGTTTCGCGCTTGTGAAACTCGGGATCTGCAAAAGAGATTCGATCGCTAACAATCGATATCAGCACGTATTTTCCGCCATGCGCGACGAACTCCAAGCCGCGTTCCATGGCTTTTACGTTTCCGGTGGCATCGAAGACGATGTCGAAAAACTCATTGTCCGTGAGTTCCGCCAGCTGTTTAGCATCCGCCGCGGCGCCGGTCGTGTCCAGAGGAACGATATGGTCGGCGTTCAACTGCGTCACGCAAAACCGCAAGCGGTCCTCGCGGCCGTCCAGCACCGTCACTTCGGCACCCCGTAGTTTGGCGAAGATCACCGCGGCCATTCCTATTGGCCCGGCGCCAACCACCAACGCCCGCTGCTTCGGCTGCACATCGGCTCGTGCGACTGCGTGCGCGCCGATTGCCAGGAATTCGATCATCGCGGCCTGATCGAGCGTCACGCCGTCGGCTTTGAACACAAATGCCTGCGGTACGGCGAGTTGCTCGACCAGTCCGCCGTCGGTATGGACGCCCAGGACGCGAATATTCATGCAGCAATTCGGCTTCTTGGCCCGGCACGCGATACATTTCCCACACGCAAGATAAGGCATCACGTAAACCTGATCGCCCTTTGCGACGCGTGCTCCGGCCGGCGCCGACTCCACGATCCCCGACAGTTCGTGCCCCATCACCCGGGGATACGATAGATACGGTTGATTTCCAGTGTAGATATGAAGGTCCGTGCCGCACACGCCGACGCGCTTGATGCGGATCAACACGTCGTCAGTGCCGGGTTCGGGTGATGGGCGATCGATTAGAACGAGCGAGCCGGGTTGTTCGCAGATGACAGTTTTCATGGGGATAGAAGTGATTTTTTGGCCTTACCAGAACGCATGTTAGTTTCCTAAAACGCAACTGGTCAAGCCAATTAGCCGCGGCTAGGGGTTTGGCCTGACCATCGGCGGCATCGGGCGCATCGTTGTTTAGAATTCAGCCTTTCCGCCGATGCGGCCCGTTTGTTCAACTTAAGGAGCCGTCGTGGCTGTCAAACCTGCCGAGACGCGTCGTCTCTATCTTCAGATCGCCGATAAACTGCGCGCGCTGATCGAAGAACAAGGCTTTGCGCCGAACGCCCGCTTGCCGTCCGAGCGTGAGTTGGCACTGATGCTGGGGGTGTCGCGGCCGTCGGTGAGGGAGGCGCTGGTGGCGTTGGAGCTGGAAGGGCGCGTCGAAATCCGGATGGGATCCGGCGTTTATATCTGTGCGCCGTCCGCGCCCGGCGCGCGCTCGAGTTTGCCGCCGGGAACGGAATTCGGCGAAAGCCTGCTAGAAATCATGACGGCGCGAATGGTGATCGAGGGCGCGATCGCAGCGAATGTTGCGGCGTTCGGCAAGCCGAAGGCGCTCAAGGCGCTGCGCGAGATCTACGAACGCATGGCGCTGGAAGTGGCGAACGGGCAAATTCCGCTGGCGGCGGATCGCGCGTTCCATCTGGCGGTGGCGCAAATGTCAGGAAACGATGTGCTGGTGCGCACGGTGGCCGGACTTTTCGACGAACGGCATAGCCCGCTTTCATCGAAGCTGCGTGTGCATTTTGAAGGGGAGGAAACGTGGGCGGCCGCGTTAAGCGAGCACAAGGACATCCTGGACGCGCTCGAATCGCGCGATGCGATTCAGGCGCAGGCTTCCATGCAGCGTCATTTGAAGGCGTCGTACGGCCGGTTGATGACGCGCCGCAAGCATTCATAAAGCTTCTTCAGGCCAGTCCGCAATCAACCCGGACTGGTCTCCGAACAACGTACAAGCAGCGCTAAACCAGCATCAACCAGGATATGCCTCGTCCACTTTCAGCCCGGCGAGCTTGAAGATTACGCGCAGCGTTTGCGGCGCAATCTCGCGCCGCGAGGCGAGCGTCGTCAGCACGAAATCCATCACTTTCGCGTACTTGAGCATGGTCAGGCACGTTTCCATGTCGGTTGTGCCGTCGCGCATGACTTCTGCGAGGCGCAACATTTCGCCAGAAATCTCTCGGGCCATTTCGAGTTCAAGTTGCTGTTTTTCGCTCCACTCGGGCATTGACGTGAGCTTTGCAAGCATTTCCTGAAACTGCTGTTCGGCTTTACTGTCTCGGATTGGGTCCATCGCCGTCCTCAATTTTGTTCGCGTGTTCCCCTTGGGAACGCGGCGTGTGCGTTAGGTGTTACGTAACAGACCGCGCGTCGACGTTCGCCGGTGGGTTTCACCGGCTATGACCATCGGCCTGCCGAGGTCATCGTTCGTCGCGCCTGCCTTGCTACCAGGGCGTCCAACTATAAAAGTCGCGGCTCGCGCCGCCGTAATGTGCGTCCATCCCGCTGGTTATCCCGTTCTAAATGCACGAAATGTTCCATCTGAAACCCGAGCTTTCTCAGTGCTATCTTGCGAAACCTGAAACCTCCGACAGTTACCGATGCTGCGTCATGCGGGAGCGTCTATGCGCTTTTGGGTAAACTTGCCGATTTACATCGATACAACCAGCGGTTAGCGCACACTTCCGCGTCGAAATCCCGCGCGACCCCCGCCTACAGAATCACTACGGTATCCAGACGATGGCCAAGAAGTCCCGAGCGCCGAACGCGCCCATTGCATCAACGGATTCGTCCGATCTAAAGCCGGAAGCAAACTCGGCCAAACACGACATCCGTCCCGGTCAGTCCCTCGAACTTTTGAAGGAACTGCACATCTTGACGCGCGACGGCAAGATGAATCAAGACAGCCGTCGAAAGTTGAAACAGGTCTATCACCTGTTCCAGTTCATCGAACCTTTGCTTGCGGAAATTCATGCAAAAGAAGGTTCGGTGTCGCTGGTCGATCATGGAGCGGGCAAGTCTTACCTTGGCTTCATTCTCTACGATCTCTACTTCAAGACTCTGCGCGATCGGTCACATATCTTCGGTATTGAGACACGATCGGAGCTGGTTCAAAAGTCGGAGGAATTGGCCACACGACTGGGATTCGAAGGCATGTCGTTCGTGAATCTATCGGTGGCCGAATCGATTACGTCAGATCGTTTGCCGGAAACGGTGGACGTCGTCACGGCATTGCATGCATGCAATACGGCAACCGATGACGCGATTCATTTCGCTTTGCAGAAGAAAGCGAAAACGATTGTGGTGGTGCCGTGTTGTCAGGCTGAAGTGGCGTCGGTTCTACGCAAGAACAAAGGGCATTCACTCTCGAAAAACGTGCTGACGGAGATGTGGCGGCATCCGCTGCATACGCGCGAATTCGGCAGCCAGATCACGAATGTGTTGCGCTGCCTGCAACTGGAATCGCACGGGTATCAGGTGAGCGTGACGGAACTCGTTGGCTGGGAGCATTCGATGAAAAACGAGTTGATCATCGCGCAATTCAAGGATCTGCCGCGCGGAAAGCCCGCGCAGCGTTTATCCGATGTGCTGGAGACGCTCGGTCTGGAAGAGATGCGCGAGCGGTTCTTTACGACTTGAACCGGGCGTCGCGTTTCATGTGCGCGAGCCAGCCGGCGTGGCCGAGGCGGCGTAGCGTAGCCATGTTGCGCTCGTAGATATCGGCGGCGTCGGGGAACGCCTCTACCGCGCGTTCAATGCTTGCCTCACGCAACAAATGGAAGATCGGATAGGGCGCGCGATTAGTGAAATTTTCGATGTCGCCAGGGTCGGCGTCATCGAATTGATAGTCCGGATGAAAGCTCGCGATCTGTAGTTCACCTTCCAGCTTCAACTGTTTCAGCAGGGTATCGGCGAAATGAAGCGCGTCGTTGTACTCGGCGAAATCAGCGAGGGCGTGCGGGACGATCAACAACGTGGTGTCGGTCTGGTTTGGATCCGTTTCAGCCAGAGACTTCAGCTCGGTTTCGATATCGGCGAGGACATCTTCGAACGTGCGCGCCTCGCTGACGGCGTAGCGGACCTGGTCCTTCACATACACGGCTTTCGCAAACGGGCACAGGTTCAGGCCAATGACCGCACGCGTAAGCCAGTGTCGCGTTGTATCGATAATCTCTTCGTTCACCGTTCAATCCTGTCTTCATCGCACGCCGCTTTCACGAGCAGCGCGGCAGTGGATGGCGCTGCACGCATGGGTCCGCAACCGGGGCCGAAAGTCTGGCTCGCGGCGTAAATGCCCTCGACCAGCAACGCGAGGGAATCGGCGAGAAGTTGAGGGTCGGCTGCGCCCGCCGCGGTCGACAACTCCAGCAGGCGGCTCATCAGATACTGCTTGTTGTTCGCAACAGATACCCGAGCCGGATGCTCGCGATCCGCGAATTCGCAGGCTACGTTCACGAATGGGCAGCCGCGATAATCCGGATCCGATGCCCGTTCTACAAGATCAGTAATGCTTTGTACGAGCGCCTTGCCCGGTTGCCCCGGATGTTTCTCGATACTGCGCTCGACCCGCTCCCGAAAGCGTGCGTCCATGCGCGTGAGATACGCGACCACGAGATCGTCTTTCGACGAAAACTGGCGGTACACGCTCATCTTGTTCACGCCGGCGCGTTCGACGACCGCGTCCACGCTGATCGCCCGAATGCCATCGCGATAAAACAGCTGTTCCGCCGCGTCGAGCAATTGCTCCTGCGCGGTGGCGCCGTCCATGTGCCGGCGGACGGTCTTTTTATCGGCGATAGCACCTTCATTCGATACGCGTACCACGGTTATGTCCTTTACTTCGGCAAGGATTCTTGACATGTTACCGAGCAGTCACTAAGCTCGCAACCTAAATGTGACTGAGCGGTAACGTTCGTCGACACGTTCGTTGCAAGACAATTAGAAGAAACCGGAGCGAAGGATGAATTGGGCAGCGAGGCGGCTTTCAGGCCGCATGCATTACGCGTGGATATCGGTGGGCGTTGTGTTTTTAGTATTGCTCGCGGCCGCCGGCACGCGTGCAACGCCGAGCGTCATGATGTTGCCGCTCGAGCAGCAATTCGGCTGGAGCCGCGCGACCATTTCGCTCGCGATTTCCATCAACCTGGCGTTGTATGGCCTGACCGGGCCGTTCGCCGCCGCCGCGATGCAGCGTTTCGGCGTGCGCCCCACGCTGCTTGTCGCGCTGGGCGTGCTGGCGACGGGCGTGGGGTTGTCGACGCTGATGACCGCCCCGTGGCAAATGATTTTGGTGTGGGGCGTGCTGGTGGGTGGCGCTACTGGCGTCGCCGCTATCACGCTGGCGGCGACAGTGGTGAATCGCTGGTTCACGTCGCATCGCGGGCTCGCAATGGGGATTCTCACCGCCAGCTCGGCCACCGGGCAGCTCGTGTTCCTGCCCATGCTCGCGGCCGTCACCGAGCGCTTCGGCTGGCGGCCCATGGTGCTGGTCGTCGCTGCGGCCGCTGCGGTGACCTTGCCCCTGGTTGCGTGGCTGCTGCCCGAGCGTCCGGCCGATCTCGTGCTGCGCCCGTTCGGCGAAGCGCCTGATGCGCCGCCGCCCATTCCCATCGCGCAGAAGAATCCGATCACGCTCGCTTTCGGCACGCTGGGCATGGCGAGCAAGACGCGCGATTTCTGGTTGCTGGCGGGCAGCTTTTTTATCTGCGGCGCGAGCACGAATGGGTATATCGGCACGCATTTGATCGCGATGTGCGCCGATCACGGCATGACCGAAGTGCAGGGCGCAGGCCTTCTCGCCGCCATGGGCATTTTCGATCTCGTCGGCACCACGCTGTCCGGCTGGCTGTCCGATCGCTTCAACGCTCGCGTATTGCTGTTCTGGTATTACGGCTTGCGTGGGTTGTCGCTGATGTTCCTGCCGCACGCGTTTGGCATCGACTACTATGGTTTGCCGATCTTCGCCGTGTTCTACGGGCTGGATTGGGTCGCAACCGTGCCGCCGACTGTCCGGCTTGCTACAGACGTCTATGGCAAGGAGGCGGCGCCTATCGTATTTGGCTGGGTCGTGGCGGCGCACCAGCTTGGCGCCGCGTTTGCGGCGCTTGGGGGCGGCCTGCTGCGCGCAAGCCTCGGCACCTACACCGTCGCGACGATGATCTCCGGCAGCTTGTGTATTGTCGCGGCCGTGATGGTTTTGCGGATTAACAAAGCGCCTCGCTCGATGCAGGCAGTGGCGACCTGAGCGTGGAGCAACTGCTCGCCGGCGTGCCGGTGGCGTAGCGAACCGGATGGCGCAGCGCGGGTTTGCCAGCTTGGTTATTCTTATGGTCTCGCAGCGCGCGTGTCAGCGCGCTGTCCGGATCAACCAACCTTGGACTGCCACATGACCGAAAAGATCGCCCCTACTGAAGTCGCAATCGATGCGCTGCTGGCCGGCCGCTGGAGCCCGCGAGCGATATCGAACAAGGCGGTGAGCCGCGAGCAATTGCATAGCGTGCTGGAAGCCGCGCGCTGGGCGCCGTCGTCGTCCAACCTCCAGCCGTGGCGTTTTTTGACCTTCGATCGTAACCACGACGAAGCCGCTTTCCAGAAGGCCTTCGCCACACTGGTGCCGTTCAACCAGGCGTGGAACGCGAATGTGCCGGTGTTGATCTGCGTGCTTGCGCAGACGTTGACGCCTAAAGGCGATGTGAACCGCACCGCTGCGTACGATGCGGGCGCGGCGGCTATGTCGCTCGTGCTCCAGGCACATGCCCTTGGGCTGGTCGCGCATCAAATGGCCGGATTCGACGCCAATGCGTTCCGCGAAGCGTTCTCGCCGCCAGACGATGTTGAAGTGATCGCGATGATCTCATTAGGACATCACGGCGATCCTGCATTGCTCGAAGGAGTCTTGTTAGAGCGCGAAAACGCGCCGCGCGCACGCGTGGCGATTGGTGAAATCGCATTCGATGGCGCCTGGGGCAAAGCGTTTAAATAAGCGGCTTCGAATGCTCGATAAGCGCGGTTGTCAGATAGGCAAATAGTCAGATAGATGCCGCGCGAAACGCTCATTCCTCCGCCGATGACAACGGCCGCGCCACATCCTCGAGCGACTTGCGTTCCGCCGATACCCCCCACACTCCGGCGACCACCGCCGCCAGCACCATCAGCGCAGAACCGATCAGATAGCCCGTGAACACGGCGCCGCGCTCATGTGTGTCGATGAGGCGCCCGAACAAGGCGGGCCCTACAATGCCGCCCAGCGCCGTCCCGAAGGCATAGAAAATGGCAATGGCCAGCGCGCGGATCTCGAGAGGAAAGGTTTCGCTGACCGTGAGATACGCCGAACTCGCCGCCGACGATGCAAAGAAGAAGATCACCATCCAGGAAATGGTCTGCGTTGTGCTTGTCAGCCAACCCTGCTCGAACATATAGCCGCTGATGGTCAGCAGAACGCCCGACATGCCGTAGGTGAAGGCGATCATCTTGCGCCGGCCGAGGACATCGAAGAGCTTGCCGAGCGCGATCGGCCCGAGGAAATTACCGGCGGCAAAGGGCAGCACATACCAGCCGATATGATCCCCCGGCACACCGTAGAAATCCGTCAGCACCAGCGCATAGGTGAAAAATATCGCGTTATAGAAAAACGCCTGCGCGGTCATCAGCGTCAGTCCGACCAGCGAGCGGCGCCGATGCGAATGAAACAGCGAATGGAACACTTCACTGAGTTTCGTGTGATCGCGAGCGTGCAGGCGCAGCGGCTTGATGGGATCGGTGGGCAAGGTCACACCATGTTCCCGAAACTTCGCCTCGATGCCCTCTACAATGTCTTTCGCCTCGTCCACACGGTTATGCGTGATCAGCCAGCGCGGGCTTTCAGGCACCCACATGCGCATGAAAAGGATCAGCAACCCCAGAATTGCGCCGATGAGAAAGCACGCCCGCCAGCCGTAATCGGGCGGCAATAAGCCCGGATCGAGCAGCACGATCGAACCTGCCGCACCCAGTCCCGCGCCCACCCAGAACGTGCCGTTGATCGCGAGGTCAGTCCAGCCGCGTACGCGAGCGGGCGTGAACTCCTGGATCGTGGAATTGATCGCGGTGTATTCGCCTCCGATCCCCGCACCGGTCAGAAAGCGAAACAGCACAAAACTCGCGAGATCCCATGAAATGGCGGTGGCCGCGGTGGCCGCCACATACAAGAACAGCGTGATAAAAAACAGTTTGCGACGTCCCAGCCTGTCCGTAAGCCAACCAAAACCCAGCGCGCCAACCACCGCGCCCGCAATGTAGGCGCTGCCAGCGAACCCGACATCGGCGTTCGAAAATTTCAGCACGTGACTGGTTTTCAACGCGCTGGCCACTGCGCCGGCGAGCGTCACCTCAAGTCCGTCGAGCAGCCACGTAATCCCGAGCGCCAGCACGATCAGCGTGTGAAACCGGCCCCATGGCAGCCGGTCGAGCCTTCCGGGCAGATCGGTTTCGATGATCTCTGCCGGCGCTCCGGTTTCTCCCTTCTCTCCTTTATCTGCGCGGATCGTCGTGGTGTCGTTCATGCGTTTGGCCGGTAACGAGGGGATTGACCGGCTGCAAGCGCCTCCGGCAAAGAGCATTAATTACCGGGTTTTCGAGCAAAATCCGTTCCCCCGCCGATGTTTTTGATTGACGGTTGATGTACTGCGCGTTACGTGCTAAAAACGCGCTCCACTTTTTGTTTGCGACGTCGACGGAGTTCACGCTGCCGTCGCTCACCTCATGACCTATTGCGCGATCGATTTCGGCACGTCGAATTCAGCGGTCGCATTGCCCAACGGGGCATCGATCCGGCTCGCGCCGGTCGAAGGCAGCGCCACCACGCTGCCGACCGCTGTCTTTTTCAACACGGACGAGGACGAGCAAGCCTACGGGCGGGCCGCGCTCGAGTCTTACATCGACGGCTTCGACGGCCGCCTGATGCGCTCCATGAAGAGCATTCTCGGCTCGCCGCTGGCTGAGACGAGCACGGACCTGGGCGACGGGTCCGCGATCCGCTACGTCGACGTCATCACGCTGTTCCTGCAGCATCTGAAGCAGAAGGCGCAGGCCGTTTCCAGCACGCCGATCACGCGCGCCGTTTTAGGCCGCCCGGTATTTTTCGTCGATGACGATCCCCGCGCCGATCAACTTGCCCAAAACCAGCTCCAGGCCGCGGCGCAAGCCGTTGGCCTGACGGATATCCATTTCCAGTACGAACCGATTGCAGCCGCTTTCGACTACGAAGCGCGCCTGACGAAGGAAGGACTGGTGCTGGTCGCGGATATCGGCGGCGGCACGTCGGACTTCTCGCTGGTGCGGGTCGGGCCGGAGCGCGCCAAGCTGTTGTCCCGAAAAGACGACGTGCTCGCGCATTACGGCGTCCACGTGGCCGGAACGGACTTCGACCGGCGCGTGGAACTCGCGACAATCCTGCGCGAGCTCGGCTACCAGTCGATGGCGCCGGAAGGCCGTGAAGTGCCGAACCGCGTTTATTTCGACCTGGCCACCTGGCATTTGATCAACACGGTCTACGGGCCGAAACGCGTCAGCGAACTGCAGTTGATGCGGCATCTCTATACCGACCAGAAACACCACGATCGGTTGATGCGCGTGGTCGAGCGCCGTCTGGGGCACGCGCTGGCATCGCACGCGGAGACCGCGAAGATCGAAGTGGCGGCGGGCGGCGAGACCACCATCGGCATGGAAGAGGTAGAAGAGGCGCTGCGGATTGGCTTTAACGAGCAGCAACTTATCGATGCAGGGCTGGAAGAGACGCGGCGAATCGTGGCGGCGGCCCGGGAAACGGTGCATCGGGCGGGCGTGGCGCCTGAGGATGTCGGCGCGGTCTACTTCACCGGCGGATCAACAGGACTCGGCTTCCTGTCGCAATCGCTTTCCAATGCGTTTCCAGAGGCGGAAGCAGTATTCGGTGACCGGCTGGCCAGTGTGGCGACCGGCCTTGGTATTTATGCTCGCCGCCTATTCGGTTGATCGGTCCTGCTACTATTACCGTCCAGCCAATCTTTTAAAGTAGTTTCTCATTAACTGCTTATAAATCCGTGATGCAAAAGAAAAACCCCGCGAGTGCGGGGTTTTTTCTGTCTGCTATTCAAGCGGCCGATAAAATTCAGGCGGGCTTGATGTTTGCAGCTTGCTTGCCTTTCGGGCCGGTCTTCACTTCAAAGCTAACCTTTTGATTTTCCTGAAGCGTCTTGAAGCCTTCCACGCGAATTTCGGAGAAATGTGCGAACAGGTCTTCGCCGCCGCCGTCCGGCGTGATGAATCCAAAGCCCTTTGCGTCATTGAACCACTTGACGGTACCGGTTTCCATGTTACTTGTTCCTAAAGATGTTGAATAAGGCCGAAGCCCGAATGTGCATGAAAATCAAGGAAGGGGCAATGGGACCAGCCGGAGTACCGTAATGGGCGAACTACGAAAGACCAATTCACTCGCCACTTGAAATCCTGCAAGACGGTTTATACGGCGAATCAAACTCAAGGTCAAATAATATCCGACTGTAAACAGGGGTTTCTTGAGTCGATTTTCGCGACGTTTGAATGTCACATTACGAAACTTTCGGTAAAAATTTTCAGCGTACGCTGAACTCACTAAACTCAGTCGTAACAGTTAGAGCATGATGCGGGCGCACCCGTTAAACTACGCGCCAAGTTGGGGCAGGGCATGAATTTAGCTGACGGTTGTGCATTAATCCGCATAAGGTATTTGAAAGTTTTATGACTGAAGGAGACGGTGTGAAAAGTTCGATTCAACGGAACATTGGGCCGGTAGCGTTGTTGCTGACCGGCCTGGGGTCCATCATCGGCTCAGGCTGGTTGTTTGGCGCCTGGAAAGCGGCCAAGATTGCAGGTCCCGCGGCAATCGTCGCGTGGGTAATTGGAGCGGTCGTTATCCTCGCCATCGCGCTGACCTATGCCGAACTCGGCGCGATGTTCCCGGAGTCAGGCGGAATGGTCCGGTATGCGCGCTATTCGCATGGCGCGCTGGTTGGATTCGTCAGCGCATGGGCAAACTGGATTGCGATTGTCTCGGTCATTCCGATTGAGGCGGAAGCATCGATTCAATACATGAGTACCTGGCCATATTCTTGGGCTCATGCGCTTTTTGTCGATGGATCGTTGACGCCGGTGGGGCTAATTTTATCGGCGTTATTGGTGGTGGTCTATTTCCTCTTGAATTACTGGGGCGTTAAATTATTCGCTCGCGCTAATTCGGTAATCACCGTATTCAAGTTTATTATTCCCGGTGCAACTATTCTGGGTCTCATGCTGACCGGTTTTCATAGCGAAAACTTCGGCACGAGTTCCAGTTTCGCACCTTACGGCTGGTCCGCCGTGCTGACTGCCGTTGCTACTAGCGGTATTGTATTCAGCTTTAATGGGTTTCAGAGTCCCGTTAATCTTGCTGGAGAAGCGCGCAATCCGTCGAAGAGCATTCCTTTTGCGATAATCGGTTCAATCCTGCTCGCGCTTGTCATCTATGTATTGCTGCAAGTCGCGTATATCGGTGCAGTGAGTCCCGGCGACGTGATGAAAGGCTGGAGTCATTTCAACTTCGCGTCGCCGTTCGCCGAACTCGCGCTGGCGCTTAACCTCAACTGGTTGGCGTTTCTTCTTTACGTCGATGCATTCGTCAGCCCAAGCGGTACCGGCACGACTTATATGGCGACCACGTCGCGCATGATCTACGCGATGGAGCGCAACAACACGTTGCCGAAGATCCTCGGCCACGTTCATCCGCTCTATGGCGTGCCGCGCCCGGCGATGTTCTTCAACCTCGGCGTCGCGTTCGTCTTCATGTTCTTCTTCCGTGGCTGGAGCTCGCTGGCGGCGGTGATTTCGGTCGCGACCGTCATCTCCTACCTGACCGGCCCCGTGAGCCTGATGGCGTTGCGCCGCGCGGCCACGGACCTGCATCGGCCGCTGATGATCAAAGGCATGTCGATCATCGCGCCGTTCGCCTTCGTGTGCGCGTCTGAGGTTTTGTACTGGGCAAAATGGCCGCTGACCGGCGAAATCATCCTGTTGATGGTGGTCGCGTTGCCGGTGTATTTCTACTATCAGTCCAAAACCGGTTTCCACGAATGGAGCGATGACTTGAAAGCAGCGTGGTGGCTGATCGCGTATTTGCCAGCGATGGCCTTGATTTCACTGATCGGCAGCAAGGAATTCGGTGGGCGCGGATTATTGCCGTACGGTTGGGATATGGCGTTGGTGGCCGCCATGGCGCTGGCGTTTTATTATTGGGGCGTAGGAAGCGGGTATCGGTCGCAATATCTCGACGAACGCGAAAGCCACGACGATATCCTCGCCGAAGTCGGCGCGTAATAACCAGCTCGACAATTTTCGCTATCTCATTAAAAAACCCGCTTGAGCAATCAAGCGGGTTTTTTATTTCCGTTCACGGCAAATCGCCGCATTTTGTGACGACGTTTTAAGCAACGATTCAGGCATCGCCGAAAACGTAATTTGTCATGGCCAACGTTTTCTGAAACGTTCCAAGCGACTGAATTCCCAGTTCGAAATCATCGTCGGCGGCGCCCAGCGCGCCGAAAATCGGCAGCAAATGTTCATCGGTGGGATGCATCAGCACGGCGTGCGGCGCCTGTTTCCGATAATCCAGCAACGCTTCAATGTCCCTTTTTGCCAGCCGATCCTCGAACCAGTCCGTGAATTCGGTCACGCGCGGATCGGCGTCTTCCGGCCGCGCGCTGAAATCCGCTGTCCGCAGATTGTGCGTGATCTGGCCGGAGCCCACGATCATCACGCCGTCATCTCTGAGCGCCCGCAGCGCACGACCGACGCGATAGTGGTGGGCCGGATCCAGGTGCGGTTGTATCGATAACTGCGCGACCGGGATCCTCGCATCCGGAAACATCAACAGCAGCGGCACCCACGCGCCGTGGTCGAGACCGTGCTCAGTGATCGCCGACGGAATCCCGGCTTGCGTCAGCAGCGTTGCGGCCTGCTTGCCAAGGTCCGGCGCACCCGGCGCGCGATAGTGAATCTCGTACAGAGCGCGCGGAAAGCCGTAGAAATCGTGGATGGTCTCGGGTTGCTCAGCGACGCTCGCGACCGGCTGTGCCGTGCCCCAGTGCGCGGAGAGCATGAGTATCGAACGCGGACGTTCGAAGCGCGTGGCGAAAGAGGCGAACTCGGCGGAGGGCATCGACGGGTCGATAGGCAGCGTCGGAGCACCGTGGGATATGAAAACGCTCGGGAGACGGGACATTGTGGCAACCTCCGGAAAGAGTCATTACCACGAATATATAGACGGTTGAACGGTTGATAAACAGCCGGCGAGGCAACGAATTGTGTCGCCGATGTTGTTAATCGCTCGCGTCTTTCAATCCCGGCCAAGCTGCCGCAATTGGACTTCCGAGCGCAAACATATCGATCACGCGATCGACTGTCTGATCGACCATTTCATCAATAGAAGCCGGCCGATGATAGAACGCCGGCAACGGCGGGAAAATGATGCCGCCCATTTCGGTGACCGAAGTCATATTGCGAAGATGCGCGAGATTGAACGGCGTTTCGCGCACCATCAGCACCAGGCGGCGACGTTCCTTCAACACGACATCGGCGGCGCGGGTGATCAGATTGTCCGATAGCCCGAGCGCGATGCTCGCCAGCGTTTTCATCGAACATGGCGCAACGATCATGCCGTCGGTGGCGAACGACCCCGATGCAATGCTCGCACCGACATCGCGAACGTTATGCACAACGTCCGCAAGCGCGTGGACGGCGGTTTTATCGAGATCCAGTTCGTGCTGGATGTTCAGCCAACCCGCGCTGGAGATCAGCAAATGCGTTTCTACACCGCCCAGACGGCGCAGCGTTTCCAGCAGCCGGACGCCGTAGATTGAACCGGTTGCACCCGTGATGGCGACAATCAGCCGACGCGGCACGGGCGCTCCAGGCGAAGGACGTGCGACGGACAATCTCAGGCAGCGGCGAACAATTGCTGCAGTTCGCCCGATTCGTACATTTCCATCATGATGTCCGAGCCGCCGATGAACTCACCGTTCACGTAAAGCTGCGGAATGGTCGGCCAGTTGGAGAATTCCTTGATGCCTTGACGGACGCCTTCGTCTTCAAGGACGTTGACCGTCTTGATCTCGGTCACGCCGCAAGCCTTCAGAACCTGGATGGCGCGGCCTGAGAAACCGCACATGGGAAACTGCGCGGTGCCCTTCATGAACAGCACAACCGGTGCTCCTTCAACGATTTCTTTGATGCGTTCTTGCGTTTCCATGGTCTTTCCTGCGAGGCGTTGTAATGCGGGGTTGATTTTGGGTCCAGCGGTGACGTATGGGCCATTTGCGGGCCGCTTGCGCTACTTCAAGCGAAATTTCACACGTTAACGATTTGAAATGATAGCGGATTTCAATCCAGGCGGCTTGAGCGGGCCGGACGGATTTGCAGCCGGTTGACGCCATCATCTACGGGAGTCAAGCCGCGAAAAAACCGCCGCTGACACGTTCGATCCCAGCCAGATCGCGCTCCGAGCGCACGTCGGACAAACCGCGCGCCGTCACCAGGGCGCGTACATCGGCGGCCTGATCGTAGCCATGTTCCAGCCAGAGCGAGCCGCCCGTCGCCAGGAAAAACGGCGCCGTCTGGACGATTGTGCGGATCGCGGCGAGTCCGTCGGCTTCATCAGTGAGGGCGGTACGGGGTTCGAAGCGCAGATCACCTTCGGAAAGATGAGGGTCATTCTTCGCGATATACGGCGGATTGCTCACGATCACGTCGAAGCGCAGCGCGGGATCGAGCGCGCTGGTCCAATCGCTTTTCAGCAGCGTGATGTTGCGCTCGGGGCGCAGCAACCGTGACGCATTTCGTGTAGCAACTGCCAGCGCTTCGGCGGATTGATCGACCGCCCAGACGCGGGCGTTGTGGTGGGAAAAAGCAATCGCCACGGCGATCGCGCCACTGCCCGTGCCTAGATCGAGCACTCGTGGCGCTTCGATCCCGGCCAGCTTTTCAAGCGCGATTTCCACGAGCAATTCGGTCTCTGGCCGCGGAATCAGCACATCCGGCGTGACCTCGAACGCGAGCCCAAAGAACTCCCGCATCCCCACGAGTTGCGCGATCGGTTCGCCCGCCGCGCGCCGTTGGGCCAGCGCGTCGAAGCGCTCGACGCTTTCTTCAGGCAGTTCCTTGTCATCGCGCGTGATCAATTCGGTCCGTCGCCAGCCGAGCACGTGCTCGAGCAAAATCCGCGTTTCGAGCGCGGGCAGGGGAGACGCGCGCAATAACCCGGCGACCGACGTCATTCCGAATCGCCCAGCGCAGCTAGCAGCTCGGCCTGATGTTCGCTGACGAGCGCGGCCACCAGGTCGTCGATATCGCCATCCATGATCGCGTCGAGCTTGTACAGCGTCAGGTTGATCCGGTGATCGGTCATTCGCCCCTGCGGAAAGTTATACGTGCGAATCCGTTCCGAACGATCGCCCGAGCCAATCAGGCTCTTGCGCGTGGCCGCTTCCTTCGCGTGCTGCTCCTGGTTCTGCTTGTCCATGATCCGCGCGGCGAGCACCTTCAGCGCGCGATCCTTGTTCTTGTGCTGCGAGCGGTCGTCCTGACATTCCACGACAATCCCCGTCGGCAAATGTGTGACACGCACGGCAGAATCGGTCTTGTTGATGTGCTGGCCGCCGGCGCCGGACGCGCGGAAGGTATCGATACGCAAGTCCGCCGGATTGATCACGACTTCGCCAACCTCGTCGGCTTCGGGCATCACCGCGACCGTGCAGGCCGACGTATGGATGCGCCCCTGCGTTTCGGTCGCGGGAACCCGCTGCACGCGATGCCCACCCGATTCGAACTTCAGCTTCGAATACACGTTCTGGCCGGCGATCCGCACGATCGCTTCTTTATAGCCGCCGAGATCGGAGACGCTCTCCGACATCATTTCGACCGTCCAGCGATTGCGCTCGGCGTATCGAAGATACATGCGCAGAAGGTCGCCTGCGAACAGCGCGGATTCATCGCCGCCCGTGCCCGCCCGGATTTCGATGAAGATATTGCGGTCATCGTTCGGATCTTTCGGCAGCAACATGGCCTGCAGATCGCGCTCGATAGCTAGCATCCGCTCGCGCGCTTCGCCAATTTCTTCTTCGGCGAAATCGCGCATGGACGGGTCAGAGAGCAATTCCATGGCGGTGGTTTCGTCGTTCGACGCCTGCCGCCACAACGCGTATTGCTCCACGACCGGTCCAATTTCGGCATTTTCCCGCGTGATCTTCCGATACTGATCCATATCGGCGGTCACATCTTCGCGGCTCATCAGGTCATTGAGTTCGGCTAGCCGGGTAGTCAGCTGGTCGAGCTTGTTTTGCATGCTCGTTTTCATGGAAGGCTGGAGCGAGGCTCCGAAGAAGACAGCAATCAGGAAGGCGACCGCAAAGATGCTCGCATGCGGCGCAAAGCAGAAGAGACGAGAGAGGGGCGCTAAGTTTCCGACGGATCGGACGGTTCGTTCGATCCTGACGGATGGCCGTGCTTGTAAAGCCCGCCCATCAGGTCGATGAGCTGGTCGCGATTCTCACGGCTGGCACGGCTGAGCGCGTGCGTGGGACCGTGGATCAACTTGTTGGTCAGCGATTGCGACAGCGCTTCGAGCACCGCAGCTGGATCGTCGCCGCGCGCGAGCATCTTGCGGGCGCGTTCGACTTCGGCGCGGCGCATTGCATCGGCTTGCGTGTGCATGTGGCGGATCACCGGCACGATGCTGCGTGCATCGAGCCATTGCATGAAGCCCTGCACACGGGTGTCGATGATCGATTCCGCTTGCGCCACCGCCGCTTGCCGCGACGCGCTGCCTTCGCGCACGATCGCGCCGAGGTCATCGACGGTATAGAGGAATACGTCCTGCAGCTTGCCCACTTCAGGTTCGATGTCGCGCGGAACCGCGAGATCGACCATGAAAATTGGCCGATGACGACGCGCCTTGACTGCCCGTTCCACCGCGCCCAATCCAATGATCGGCAACGTGGATGCCGTGCACGACACGATGATGTCGAACTCGTGCATGCGCGCGGGCAGCTCGGAAAGGGGAATGGAGCGGCCGTTGAAGCGGTCGGCGAGCTTTTCGCCGCGCTCGGCGGTGCGGTTCGCGACCACGAGCTCGCGCGGCTTTTGCGCGGCAAAGTGCGTCGCGCACAATTCGATCATTTCGCCCGCACCGATGAACAGCACGCGCTGACCCGAAATGTTTTCGAAGATGCGCTGCGCGAGACGCACGGCCGCAGCAGCCATGGAAACAGATTGCGCCCCAATTTCGGTGGTCGTGCGGACTTCCTTCGCCACGGCGAAGGTGCGTTGGAACAACTGGTTCAGATAGGTGCCGAGCGCGCCGGCTTCAGACGCCGTGCGCACCGCATCCTTCATCTGGCCGACGATCTGCGTCTCGCCGAGCACCATGGAATCAAGCCCCGAGGCGACGCGAAACGCATGCCGCACCGCTTCGGACTGCGGCAGCGCGTAGACGTGCGGCGCGAGTTCGGACACCGGCAGGTTGTGATACTTGGACAGCCAATGGATGGCGGCGTCGCGGGCGGCTTTGTCGTCGGTGGCGCAATACAGCTCCGTGCGGTTGCACGTCGACAGGATCGCGGCCTCCGGCGCCGCTTTCCCCAGCGGCCCCAGCCACAGGTCTTTCAGCGCGACGAGCGCTGGTTTGATCTGTTCGAGCGGAAACGCCACGCGTTCGCGCAAGGCGACAGGCGCAGTGTGGTGGTTGATTCCGATCGCGAGGAGCTGCATGTTATGGGCCTGATCCGATGGCCTTGAGACCCTTGGAATTTAGCCCGATATTATAGCCTTTCGCGGATTTCTTCAGTCCCAGCCTGGAAACCCAAGCCAGACAAGCCGCCCGGGATGCCGTCAGCTTCAATCCGGTCCAGTTGGTAACCGTAGCCGTAGAGCGGGGTCAGCCGGTAACCGTTGTCCGGCCGAAGCAGCAATTTCGTGCGCAGACGGGACGCGTGGGTGTCCAGAGTCCGCGACGCCATGGCGCTTCCGCGTGGCCATACGACTTCCATGATGTGCGCCCGCGACACGGCGCGTGACAGGTTCGTGAACAGCAACCGGGCGAAGCGGAATTCCTTCGGCGTGAGCAAAACCCGCACGTCCCCGAAACTCACGCTCAATTCCGACGCGTTGAACCGATATTCGCCGAAATGCTCGGCGGCAGGCGTGCGAATCGCGCTGCGGCGTGCCAGCACCTCGACGCGAGCCGCCAGTTCGATGCATCGGACGGGTTTTGCGACGCAATCGTCGGCGCCGGCTTTCAGGCACGCGACCATATCGGCTTCGCTCTGGCTCGCCGCGATCAACACAATGGGAAGCTGCGGCGCCAGTTGCCTGACCCGTTCGATGATTTCCGCGCCGATCATGTCGCGCGTTTCATTGGCGGCGATCAGCAAATCGAATGTGTCGTACCTCATCCGATCCAGCAATACGGGCGCCGTGGGGAAAAATGGCAGAAATGGCCGTCCAGGACAAGTGTCCGGCGGATGAGTGCGGCGTGCTGAACGTCCGCGTCGATGATGGCGATTCGCATGATTTCCGACGCTGCCGCGCGCGTTGAGAACAGGCTGGGCGGCGCGGCACTTGGCACTTGCTTGCCATCGCCATTCCAGCCCCCTAAACTCATCCGCTACGCTGCAAACGCCTTCCAGACCTTCTAGGTTACAGAACCGAAAATGCTAGTTCACCAATCCGATTCAACCCATAGGTTTAGTCTTAATTCCGCTGGAACGTCCCGCTAATGGGGTGGCCAGGGATCATATTTCTCGGTTTGGTGGTGGGGCTCGCCGGATGGTGGCTGCATCCGTTGCGGCGTTTGGTCTCAAAACCACTCGGCCGGTTATGGGCGGCGGGACTCGCGGGCGTGGTAGCGGCGGCGCTCGCAAAAATGCTCGGCAATATCACTGGCGCTTTCCACGATGGCGATTCCCTCGAGTGGCTCGCGTGCGCGCTGTTGGCGCTGGTCACTGTAACCGTCACGGTAGGGCTGGCCGCGCGGAGTTGATTCGCGGTTAATGTACCGTTGATGACGTTCGACTGGTTCTATGTATCAAATAAATTCTGCAGGTGACTCCATGAACGATCGACTGAATTCCCCCGATGCCCAGACTTTCGCCGGGCGTATCGAATTGCTGCGCGGCGCGATGGCGCGTGAGGCGCTGGCCGCCGTGCTGGTGCCGTCGTCGGACCCGCATATCTCCGAGTACTTGCCGGAGCATTGGCAGGGACGGCAATGGCTCTCAGGGTTCACGGGTTCGGTCGGAACGCTGGTCGTGACCGCTGATTTCGCCGGCGTGTGGGTCGACAGCCGTTATTGGACGATGGCCGAGGCGCAATTGGCGGGGACGGGAATCGCGCTGATGAAGATGATGGCCGGGCAGCAGTCCGCACCGCACGTGGACTGGCTCGCGGAGAACGTGGCGGCTGGCGAGACGGTCGCAGTCGATGGCGCCGTGCTCGGCGTGGCGGCGGCGCGGGCGCTGCAAGATGCGTTGACCGCACGCGGGATCGTGTTGCGCACGGACCTGGATCTGCTTGATGCCGTTTGGCCGGAGCGGCCGGGTTTGCCGTCGGAGAATGTGTACGAACACGCCGCGCCCCAGGCGAGCGTCACGCGTCCGGAAAAGCTGGCGGAAGTGCGGCGCGTGATGCGCGAGAAGGGCGCGCAGTGGCATTTCATCTCGACGCTCGACGATCTCGCGTGGCTCTTCAACCTGCGCGGCGCCGACGTCACCTATAACCCCGTGTTCGTCGCGCATGCGTTGATCGGTTTGGACG
Source organism: Caballeronia eucalypticola (assembly GCF_047608185.1). Taxonomy (NCBI): domain Bacteria; kingdom Pseudomonadati; phylum Pseudomonadota; class Betaproteobacteria; order Burkholderiales; family Burkholderiaceae; genus Caballeronia; species Caballeronia eucalypticola. The sequence goes on along the minus strand of NZ_JBLKRU010000046.1, from coordinate 32,680 downwards.
ACGCGTCGCTGTTCGTCGGCGATGGCAAGATTTCCGCCGATCTCAAGGCATCGCTGGCGAAGGAGAACGTGCGCGTGGAGCCGTATTCCGCTGTGGCCAATGCTCTTGGTGCGTTGCCCGCGGGTTCCTCGCTGCTTATCGATCCGCGCCGGATCACGTTCGGTTCGCTCGAGAAAGTGCCGGCTGAAGTGAAGATTGTGGAGGCGGTGAATCCGTCGACGTTCGCCAAGTCGCGCAAGACTGCCGCCGACGCCGCGCACATCCGTTCGACGATGGAACAGGACGGCGCCGCGCTCGCCGAGTTCTTCGCATGGTTCGAAGACGCGCTCGGACGCGAGACGATCACGGAACTCACCATCGATGAAAAACTGACGGCTGCACGTGCGCGCCGGCCAGGATTCGTCACGTTGAGCTTTGCGACGATCGCCGGCTTCAACTCGAATGGCGCGATGCCGCATTACCGCGCGACCGACGCCTTGCATTCGGTGATCGAAGGCAATGGTCTACTGCTGATCGATTCAGGTGGCCAATACCTGAGCGGTACGACGGACATCACGCGCGTTGTACCTATCGGCACGATCACGTCGGAGCACAAACGCGATTTCACGATCGTGCTGAAGGGGACCATTGCGCTGTCGCGGGCGCATTTCCCGCGCGGCATTCGCTCACCCATGCTCGATGCCATCGCCCGTGCGCCGATCTGGGAAGCCGGCGCGGATTACGGACACGGCACGGGGCATGGCGTCGGGTATTTCCTGAACGTGCATGAAGGCCCACAGGTCATCTCCCACTACGCGCCGGCCGAGCCGTACACGGCGATGGAAGACGGCATGATCACGTCGATTGAACCGGGGCTTTATCGGCCAGGGAAATGGGGTATTCGCATCGAAAATCTCGTCATGAACGAACCCGCCGGCAAAACCGAATTCGGCGATTTCCTCAAGTTCGAAACGCTGACGCTGTGTCCTATCGACACACGCTGCATCGACCTGACGTTGCTGCGCGACGACGAACGCGCGTGGCTCAACGACTATCACGCGACGGTTTTCGAACGCGTCTCGCCGCATGTGTCAGGCGCGGCGAAAACGTGGCTCGAAAAACGCACGCAAGCAATCTGAACGGAGCTTTAAACGTATGGCGATCAAGGCAGTAGTGTTCGATTTCGGCGGCGTGTTGATCGACTGGAATCCGGAGTATGTGTACAGCCGGCTGATTCCCGATGCCACCGAGCGGCGCTGGTTCATGGACAACGTCGTGCATATGAACTGGGTGTTGCAGCAGGATGCGGGGCAAACCATCGCCGACGGCAATGCCGAACTGATCGCCAAATTCCCCGAACACGAAGCCCTGATCCGGGCGTTTTACGAGCGCTGGCAGGAGATGGTGGGAGGCGTGCTGGAAGATGGCGTCGCGCTGGTCGACAAGCTCGAAGCCGCGAAAGTGCCGCTGTTCGGGCTCACCAACTGGTCCGCTGAAACTTTCCCTTGGGCGTGGGAGCGGTTCCCGGTGCTGCAGCGTTTTCGCGAGGTGGTCGTGTCGGGGCGTGTGTCGGTCGCAAAACCCGATCCGGCGATTTTCGCGTTGATGTGGGCCGAGATTGAGAAGCATCTTCCGGACATTCAGCCGCAGGAAGTTGTTTTTATCGATGACAACGTGAAGAACATTCACGCTGCTACCGCGCTCGGCTGGAATGCCGTGCATCACACGAACGCCGAGCAAACCGAAGCGCGCTTGAGGGCGCTAGGTTTGCCCGTGTAATCACTTGCCAAATAGATGCTTCAGCGCGTCGCCGATGTTCTTGACCACACCGCCGGCGTTCTTGGCCACGCCTTCGGTGTTCACGCCGACAAACTTGGCGAAGCCCTCCGCGAGCTTGGTCGACAAGCTTCCGTTAAGCGAGAACTTCGGGTCGCGTAAGTCACCGTCCAGCGTGAAGTCCAGCTTGATCTGATCGTGGTTTTTCAACGCCGCGATCGCGAGCTTGGTTGGAATGCTGAGAAACGTGTCGAGCGGATTGCCGTTATCCGATAATTGCAGCCGATTCAGCACGACCGAACCCGGCGCGTGGATGCGGTAGTCGTGCACCGTGGCATCGAGCGTGAGGTCGAGCGTGCCGCCCGTGACGGTGGTCCTCGCGCCCGCTCTCCTCAGCAGATACGGATCGAGCGTAGCAATGTCGACGTTGCGCAAGGTCGTGTGCGTCTGCGAATCCTTGCTCGCAATTTTTATCCAGCCGTTGAACGCGACCGTGCCCGTGTGCGACGGCCCTTTGATCGACCCGGTCATGTCGAGCGTGGTCGGGTCCGTAAGTTCGGGAAGATGCAGGTCGTCGACGTTAGCCCGCGCGTCGGAAATCAGGATCCTGTACGGCGGCGTTTGCACGGATTGATCGAAGAACTCGATCGAGCCACGCTCGAACGTCACGTGATCGATCAGCCGGTCTTCTTGCGCATGCGCCGCCGCTTCGCTTGAACCGGCCTGGGCTTCGCGCGTCGACTGCCGGAGATTGGGCAGCAACTCGACGTGGCCATCGGCGAAACGCGCGGCAGACAGATAAAAGCCATCCACCGTCACATGGCGCAGATGCACGCGGTTGCTCAGGAGAGAGCGCATGTCGATGTTCAGCGTAACGCGCTCGGCGCGCAGCGTGTCGTCCGTGGGCCAACCCTGCGGGCCCCGCAGACGCACGCGGCTCAACGTGATGCGCGCATAACCCACGTCGATATCTTCCACCGAGCCGAGCGGCCCAAGCGTTTCAAGCACGCGCGCCTTCATTTCCTGAGCGACGAAAAACCCGCCGCCGACCACTGCCAACAGCAACACCACGATGACCACGCCCGCCCACAGCGCGACGCGTCGCGCCTTTGTACCCGCCATCCCGATGTCCCCCATCCAAGCCGCGCGCGGGCGGCGATTTGGTGCGTTGTTGTTGGCCTCGGCCGCTGCCGGCTTTATCGGACGATTGGCTTATAGCGCAGGCGCTTCGGCTTCGCCGCTTCTTCGCCCAGACGATTACGCTTGTCGGCTTCGTACTCTTGATAGTTGCCGTCGAAGAAGGTCACTTGCGAATCACCTTCAAACGCGATGATGTGCGTCGCGATCCGGTCGAGGAACCAGCGATCGTGCGAGATCACCATCACCGATCCCGCAAATTCCAGCAACGCGTCTTCCAGCGCGCGCAAAGTTTCAACGTCCAGGTCGTTCGACGGCTCGTCCAGCAGCAGCACATTGCCGCCTTCAATCAAGGTTTTCGCCAGATGCAGGCGCCCGCGTTCACCGCCCGACAACGCGCCGACCGTCTTCTGCTGATCGCCGCCCTTGAAGTTGAATCGACCGATATACGCCCGCGACGGCGTTTCGTACTTGCCCACCGTCAGCACGTCCGCACCGCCCGAAATCTCTTCGAACACGGTCTTGTTGGCGTTGAGCGCATCGCGGCTCTGATCCACATACGCCAGCTTGACCGTCGGCCCCGTGACGATTTCGCCCGAATCTGGTTGCTCCTTACCCGTTAGCATGCGGAACAACGTCGATTTCCCCGCGCCATTCGGCCCGATAATTCCGACAATCGCGCCGGCCGGGATCTTCATGTTGAGTTTATCGATCAGCAAACGGTCGCCATAGGCCTTGCTCACGTTCTTGAATTCAATCACTTCGTTGCCCAGCCGGTCGCCGACAGGGATGAAGATTTCCTGCGTTTCATTGCGCTTCTGGTATTCCTGGCTGTTGAGTTCCTCAAAGCGAGCGATACGCGCCTTCGACTTTGCCTGGCGTCCCTTCGGGTTCTGGCGCACCCATTCCAGTTCTTTCTTCAGCGCTTTCTGACGCGCCGATTCCGTCGATTCTTCCTGCTTCAACCGATCTTGCTTCTGGTCGAGCCAACTGCTGTAGTTGCCCTTCCACGGAATGCCGTGGCCGCGGTCGAGTTCGAGAATCCATTCGGCGGCGTTATCGAGGAAATAGCGATCATGGGTCACCGCCACGACCGTGCCTGGGTAGCGTGTCAGGAATTGTTCGAGCCAATCCACCGATTCCGCGTCCAGGTGGTTGGTCGGTTCGTCGAGCAGGAGCATGTCGGGCTTTTGCAGCAGCAGTTTGCAAAGCGCCACACGACGCTTTTCGCCGCCCGATAAGTGTTCGATTTTCGCGTCCCACGCGGGCAGGCGAAGCGCGTCGGCGGCGACTTCGAGTTGTTGCTCGGGCGTGCCGCCGTCGCTGGTGGCGAGGATGGCTTCGTATTTGGCTTGCTCGGCGGCGAGGGCGTCGAAGTCAGCGTCCGGTTCCGCGTACGCCGCGTAGATGGCGTCGAGTTTTTTCTGTGCGCTGAAGACTTCGCCGAGACCGTCTTCAACGGCTTCGCGCACCGTTTGCTGCGGATCGAGTTGCGGTTCCTGCGGCAAGTAGCCGATGTTCAGGTTCGGCATCGGCGTGGCTTCGCCTTCGATTTCCTTATCGACGCCCGCCATGATGCGGATCAGGGTCGATTTACCCGAACCGTTCAGGCCGAGCAGGCCGATCTTGGCGCCGGGGAAGAACGACAGCGAGATGTCTTTCAGGATCTGGCGCTTGGGTGGCACGATTTTGCCGACGCGGTTCATGGTGAAGACGTATTGGGCCATTTGCGGATTCGGTTGTCTTAAGGTTTGCGGATGTCGGTTTTATGGCGGGCTTCAGCCGGGAGAATGTCGGTTTTTAAGCCTCCGCCGGGAAACCCTGGATTCAGTGCGCGACGATGCGTTTCCCGCAGCACGCGGGAAGTGACGACATTGTACTTCGATGGATATGGCTGCTTGGCGGACCTTTATCTGCTTCGATGCGCGGCGTTCTCAGCGCCACGATGCGACACCGCCGTGGCGCGAACACGTGCCGCTGCGATGGGCGTAACGTGCCGAGACGCTGAGCAGACCGAGCTTGCCACTGCCATCAACAACGCGCTGAAGCGCGACGGGTTCTCGGTGCGACAAACCTCCGTCCAATCGGGTTACGCCATCTATAGCGTGGTTGGCGCGCAATCAGGCGTAGCCGGCACGTTGAAAAATTTGTTTTTCGCTTCGACGGGAGAAAAACCGGAGCGGGTCTTTCGCGACGCGCTCAATAATGACGTTGAGATCACGAAAAACGCGGACAAGGTGCTCGTCTTCGACCGGACGCTTCCTAGCTCCGGCTTGCTGTTATGGACGGACCTTCGCGACTGGTACGCCGAAGTGCAGGGCATCGATGACTCGGACGGCGCTAAAGAGCAGTTGTTCAGGCGACTGCGTCAGTCGGTTCACCGCGCCGACTCACCCGGCGAGCTTGCCGTCTTTCAAGGCTATTACGAGTGCTTTGGCAAAGAGCTTGGTGAGCGTCTACCGGCGCTGGTCCACGGGTCTATCTGCATTACGACCCCTACACAGTCCGTCAACGCGGGGACTAAAAATATCTAGCGCGTCAACGCATGGACTTCTTGTCGCTGCTGGAGAACGGGGTGCGCATCGTCATCGAGATTGACGGCCGTCATCACTACGCTGTGCCGGACACCAACACACCCGGGGGCTACGTCGCGAACGCGCAGCGCTATGCCGAGATGGCCGCCGAAGACCGACGGCTGAGTCTGATGGGCTACGAGGTGTACAGGTTCGGCGGCCATGAATTTCCGGACGTCGACCTTAAGCTGCGACAGGTTGGTCCGCGTGCACACCGGTGCGCTACGGACTTCTTTGAGCGGCTGTATGCAAAGCATGGCGTTCGATAGACTCAACTTTCTCTTCGGAAAAGAACTAATCCGAATTCATGCTGCCCTGACTAGCTAGCAATTTTATACGTCGGAATTAGGTCGAAAGCGCTGCAACTTTGGCGCAGCCCGAGTCCGCGAAGCTGACTCGCGTCGTCGTTCACCTGCCGTCCTTGGGGGTGATAGCCGATTGGTCGTCGACGGCAACCCAGCGGGGCAAATCGAAAAAAGCACCTTGATGTCTATGTTCAATCACCCGCACGAGCGAGTTACATGTGACTTTCGAAGAAAAGCTGGAAAAGCCACGCAATTGTTGCGTGACGCGGACGGCCTTCTTATCACCGCGGGGGCCGGGATGGGCGTGGATCCCGGGCTGCCTGATTTCCGCGGCGTCGATGGCTTCTGGCATGCATACCCGGCGCTTCAGCACCACGGGCTATCGTTTGAAGACATGGCCAATCCAGCCAGTTTTTCGAACGACCCCACGCTCGCATGGGGGTTCTATGGGCACCGCCTGGCGCTGTATCGGAAGACCAAACCGCATACTGGATTCGACATTCTCCGAAAGTGGGGTGCCCGCATGCTGCACGGCGCCTTCGCTTTCACGAGCAACGTAGACGGCCAGTTTTAGAAAGCTGGTTTTCCCACGAGGCAGGTGGCCGAGTGCCACGGGACAATTCACTTGCTCCAATGCATCAAACCTTGCGTCAATGCCGCTTGGTCGGCTCAAGAAGTTGAGCCGACCATCGATGCTTCGACAGGGCGTCTCATCAATGACATGCCCATGTGCCCGCGCTGCGGAAAGTTGGCGCGGCCCAACATATTGATGTTCGGCGACGGGGCTTGGGTCGACAAGTATTCAGAACGGCAACTGGACCGTCTTACTGGCTGGCTCCGCAGCCCGCAGCGCCTCGTGGTGGTGGAGCTGAGTGCAGGCAAAGCATTGCCTACCGTACGACGATTCAGCGAGCTTCATGGCCCTCGCGTAATCCGCATCAACCCTCGAGAGGATTCGATAGCGCCGCACATCGGCGTCGGAATTGCGGGAAGTGCTGCAGAGATTTTTTGCAGCTACTTGATTCACGCCTGACGTCGTCGCCGGTGGGCTCCCAGCGCCGCGAGTTGCTGGAAGGTGCCGGTTTAAAATGACAGCTGTGCAGAGCAGTGATGATTCGACCAACACTGCGGACAAGTGTACTGAGGTGCGTGATGGAAAAAACCAACGATTCCGATACTATCCTTGAGTCGGACGGCGGTGCTGTCGTGTTCCCCGTTTCCGCCGGCGGACGGGAAGTGCGTTGTGCGATTACCCGGGATGCCCTTGAGCAGTTTTTCTGGCTCCCTCCCGATGCTAACGAGGTGCGCGTTCTCAAGGCATTTTCAGACTGGCGCAGCCGCATCGTTGCGTTGGCGGTGCGCATGGCGTTGCGAACGGGGAGCGATTCATTGACGCTGACGGCTGCCGATTTTGAGAAATAAGCGTCATTCCACGACTGCAGGATGCGATGGCCCAATCAAAACGCGAACAGCCTAGTGCTGATAATCCCCGCTCACCGGAAGCTCAGGCGCTCGCGCGGGTGGCCTCGGCCGCGCGTGAGGTACAGTCTGTGTCCGCCGCTCTTGAGCACCGTTACGCCCAACGTGATGCTCAGCGCGCAACGTTGCTAGAGCTAGTGTAGTGCTTCGTTTTTCTTGGAACCAAGGCGACGATTGGCGCGAATGACTTTCTGCAAGATGTCGTTGGCCTTGGCAGTCCACACGAATGGTTTGGGGTCCTGGTTATGCACGGCGATGTACTCCTTGATAGCGAGGATGAGATCGGGAACGCAACGGAACACGCCACGGCGCAAACGTTCGGTAGTGATATCGCGAAAGAAACGCTCCACCATGTTCAGCCACGATGCAGAGGTCGGCGTGAAATGCACGGTGAACCGAGGATGTTTCGCGAGCCACTCCTTGACCTTCGGGTGTTTGTGCGTGGCGTAGTTATCGCAAATCAAATGCAGCTCTTTGCCCTTGGGAGTCTCGCGCTCAATTTGGCGCAAGAAGTCGAGCCATTCGCTGTGACGGTGGTGCTGATCACAGCGGGCGATGACAGAACCATCGAGGGTGTTGAGCGCCGCGAACAGGGTCGTGGTGCCGTGACGCTTGTAGTCATGAGTCTGGGTGGCCGCACGGCCTCTCTTCAAGGGCAGTCCGGGCTGAGTACGGTCGAGCGCCTGCACCTGGCTCTTCTCGTCGCAGCACAGCACCAAGGCATGCTCGGGCGGGGACATGTACAGGCCCACGATGTCCTCGAGCTTCTCGGCGAACTTTGGATCCCGCGAGACCTTGAAGCTCTCAACCAGGTGAGGTTTGAGGCCGTTGGCCTGCCAGATTCGCAGCACCGTGGTGTCGCTGACGCCGGCCTTCCTAGCGAGCGTGCGCGTGCTCCAGTGTGTCGCAGCTTCGGGCATGGTCTGCGTCGTCAGGCGCACGATCTCAGCTCTATCGACGCGCGGCTTGCGCCCACTGCGCGGCAGGTCATCTTCTATCGCCGCGACGCCGCCCTGAACAAAGCGTTCGCGCCAGCGCCCCACCTGGACCCGCCCGATTCCCAACGCGGCGGCGATCTCCCGATTGCCCATACCATCGGCCGCCAACAGCACGATCTGTGCTCGTCGCACTGCTCTTACCTCGAGGGTTTGCGATCTCACCATCTTCTCAAGCTCGATGCGTTGATTGCTGCTCAATTCAATCGGTCTCGCCGTTTTCATGACTTGCTCCATCATCGGTACAAAGAGCATGACAATGGCAAGATCCATTAGTTCCGTTAATTCAGAAGCACTACACTAGCTCGTTTCTCAGCCGCGATGCAAGAACTGAAGGACGCACGCGAAGCGTTCGACGCGCTTATTGCCATCAACTTTGGTCGTTCTGAATAAAGTGAGTGACATGCTTGCTCAAGCGGGTGCGAACACCACCGCTCCGACGCCCGCGATATGGGCGAAGCTTCGAAAGAACCGGTACTCAAGTTCGCCAATCGTTAGCTGATTCGTCCCGGACTTCGTCAAATCGAGAATCTCGTCAGCCATGGCCGACGTGATCCTGCCGCAGTTTTGCAAATCCTTGAACTCCTCCGAGGGCTCGCCCATCAGAATCGATGCCACGTCACTCCTGCGTCGCATCATGACGAGGCACAGTCCCGCGTCGAGCGAGAGTTCGAGGTATTTGGCAAACGTCAGCAGCGACTCTGGTGATTCGTCTTGCGCACTGCTGGCCAGGTCAGACACAGTAGTCATCGATTCCTTTCCCGAAACGAATTACAGCGGGTGCTCCACGGCCAAAGTGCCCCGCTTCGCGTTTTGGCTGGCGTCGTTGTCTCTTGGGTCGGGGGACACGAACAACCAGGCAAGCTAACTTTCGCTCGATCGTCCTTTTCTGGCAAGCCGCTGGGTCGATAAATATCCGTAACGGCAAATGGACCGACTCACGCCTGGCTCAGTGCCTCGATGCGGCCCGCAACAGGTCAGCGGCGGCCCAACCGGAGAGGAGTCGGGTGCTACTCTTACAAGAACGGAAAGGGGGAACCCATGACGACTGGCGGCCAGGTCCTGTACGTGTACCGATGCCTGTGATGCGGGCACAGAGGTTGGCTCCATCTCGACGACGATTTGCACGACGGCGGCGCTCACGATTGCGACGTCTGTAAGACCCCGTCCGTGCTCGAATGGGATGGCGGCGTGCGACTGTCTTCTGGTAACGAGGGGGCCGTTCCGGGTCAGAATAAACCCTCCAAGTAATTCGGCAGACCCGCGAACGGCTTACCTGATTCGGTGCTTTACCTTTGGCGCGCCGCGGCGGTATCATCGGGTTTCAATGGTTTTGATACCTCTCAAAGTAAATGATACTGCGTGATACCGACGACTCCGACCCATGGCATTTTGCCCGACCCGACCTCGCGGCCGCGTATCTCCAGGCGTTCGACCTGAAGCTGTCTTCGGCTCGCGGCCTGTTTGCGCGCCGGAGGATGGGAAAGACCGAGTTTCTCCGACGCGACCTGCTCCCGGCCGCTGTGGAGAGGGGTTATTTTGTTGCATACACCAACCTATGGGACAACCGGTCCGCACCTGACGTCGCGCTACTAAGTGCTTTGGCGGAGGCGCTCGAGCCGCAAGGCGTAAGGGCGGTGTTCGCGAAACTCGGCAAACCGGTCAAGAAAATCAAGGCAAGCGCCAAAATAGCCGGCGCTGAGGGCTCGCTCGAAGCGGAACTGGCGTCCGCCGGCGACAGCGCGTTGGCGTTGCGCGAAGTTCTCAAGCAGGTCGATAAGCAGAAAAGGCCGCTCCTGCTTGTCATTGATGAGGCGCAGGTTCTGGCGCTCGCGGACAACAGTGTTTTCGCGCACGCGCTGCGGGCCGCCCTCGACATCCGCAAGGACCGCATCAAGGTGATTTTCGCGGGCAGCTCTGAGACGACGCTGCGGGAGATGTTTGCGCGTGCCTCCGAGCCGTTCTACAACTGGGCGGCGCTCGAGCCGTTCCCGTTACTTGGCCAGGAATTCGTTGCCTTTACGGTCAAGTTGCTGAACAGTATGGCCCGCAATCGGTTAACCGTCGAACAGGGCATGTTCGCGTTCGAGGAGCTGCATCGCACCCCAGAATTCTTCAAGCGGTTCATCGAGCGCTACATGCTCTATCAGTTGCAGGGTGTCGAAGCCGCGCTGACGCACACCAAGGCATCTGTCTTTTCGGATGAGCATTTTCTCCGACAGTGGACCGAGCTAAATCCAGCGGACCAAGCTGTCGTTACCATGCTTGCGCGGGGCGAGGCCGACGTGCACGGTGCGACCGGGCTCTCGCGCCTCAAGGAATTGACGGGTAAGCCTGCGACAAAGAACACTGCGGCGCACGCGCTGCGTCGGCTGCAGGCACAGAGCATCGTCACCCGGCTCGCAGTTGGGGATTACCGTATTGAGGACGAGGCATTCGCTGAATGGATTCGCCGGCGCGCGAGCCGGCAATCCTGAGTCCGGCGCTATACCGCTGAGGTCAATAAATCTCAGCGGGGAAAACTTGTACCCGAATATCTTGGCGTTCGCGCGCCGCTTATTGAAGCCTGTTATCAGCTTCGACGTGCAGCACACCGGCCCGGCCGGCGAGCACCGCTGCATCACCGATTTCGGAGCCATCCTGATTACGCCGGACGGAGACATGTCCACCTGCGTCACTGGTGAAACCGCCTAAAGGCACACGGTTTAATCCAATTGTTTGTCGCCTTACTGGGATTTTCCGCACACCGTCGAGGATGCGTTTGGTTGGGAGACGGCGCTTCACGAGTGCGTGCTGCTGAACGAAAGCGCGTTGTGGGTCGGATTCAGCAGTCGCTTGAGCGACACACCGATTGTCTACAAAGAAAGCCGGCTGGTTTCGAGACGTGGCCGGACTTGGAAGAAGGGTCGCGGTGAGCAAGCGCAAGGCGCGCTTGAAATCGCTCTTAAAGACGTGCATCGCTAGGTCAACCGCACCGCCGCCGCCGCGATTGGCACGCGTGTCCCAAAACTTGGGTCCGTTTAGCAAAAGCTCGAAGTCACTGCCTGCAGCGTTGACGTGATATCGGGCCGTATCGCGGGCAGTGACGGGATGAAATGGGATGTCGCGCTTGGTGCAACAACCAACTTTTTGTAGGACGAACAGTGCGTCCAAGGTTTGCCACTGCGCCAAAACCAAGTCATCGACGATTTTGACCATGCCGCCCCCGCTGGCGCGGGTCGGGCCCGGCGGGCCCTCCGCTACTCGTCTTTTACAAAGACAAAGTCACAAAAACTCCCCGCCTATGTCCATAGGCTAGTACATCAGGGGGGACGTCAATGGGTATTCAGTGAGGGGTGAATAAGAAATTCATCACGTCGCCGTCGTGCACGACATATTCCTTGCCTTCCGCCCGCATCTTCCCGGCTTCCTTCGCGCCTTGTTCGCCCTTGAACGCGACGAAGTCATCGAACGCGATGGTCTGCGCGCGAATAAACCCGCGCTCGAAGTCTGTGTGAATAGCGCCGGCGGCCTGAGGCGCGGTGTCGCCGATATGAATCGTCCACGCCCGCACTTCCTTCACACCCGCCGTGAAATAGGTCTGCAATCCGAGCAGTTTGTAACCCGCGCGAATCACGCGATCAAGACCCGGCTCGTCCATGCCGATATCGGCGAGAAACTCTTGCTTGTCGGCGTCGTCGAGATCCGCGATTTCCGCTTCGATCGCCGCGCACACCGCCACCACCGGCGCGCCCTCGGCCTCCGCGTGCTTGCGCACCGCGTCTAGATGCGGATTGTTCTCGAACCCGTCGTCCTTCACGTTCGCCACGTACATGGTCGGCTTGGCCGTGATCAGGCAGAGCGGCTTGATCAGCAGGAGTTCGTCTTCGCTCAGGGTTAGCGCGCGCACAGGTTTCGCCTGATCGAGTTGCGCCTGGATCTTTTCCAGCAGGGGGACGAGCTTCGCCGCTTCCTTGTCGTTGCCCGAGCGCGCCGACTTCGCGTAACGGTGATGAGCCTTCTCCACCGTCGCCAAATCCGCCAGCGCCAGTTCCGTATTGATGACTTCGATGTCCGCGAGCGGGTCGATCTTGTTCGCGACGTGAATCACGTTTTCGTCTTCGAAGCAGCGCACGACGTGCGTGATGGCGTCCGTTTCGCGAATGTTCGCGAGGAACTTGTTGCCAAGGCCTTCGCCTTTGCTCGCGCCCGCCACGAGGCCCGCGATATCAACGAATTCGACAATCGCCGGGACCACGCGCTCGGGATTGACGATTCCCGAGAGTGCGGCCAGCCGCGGATCCGGCACTTCGACCACGCCGACATTCGGCTCGATCGTGCAGAACGGGTAGTTTTCGGCGGCGATGCCGGCCTTGGTCAGTGCATTGAACAGTGTGGACTTGCCGACGTTAGGCAAGCCGACGATGCCGCATTGGAGGCTCATGGAATCCTTCGAACTGGTGAAACGGCGTGCGCCGCGTGGTTCAACGCTGGATGCGCGCGTCGCGGGTTTCAAAAACCGCGGGTCCTGCGCGCATAGCGGGCGGCCACGTCGTGCGGGCCGGAAAAACCGCTATTGTAGCGCCACGGCCGGGTCGGCTGGGCAGGCGGGAAGGTCGCTGCCGGGCTGTCCGGGCTGTCGCAGCCGTTGAAACACCGCATTGCGCATCGAATCTCGAAATACCCCGGCAGCTATAATGGATCCATGACTTTCCACTCAAGAAATTTTCATGCGGTTGTGGTCGGCGGCGGCCTTGTCGGCAAGACGGCGGCGCTTGCGCTGACGCAATCCGGCCTGCGCACGGCGCTGCTGGCAACGCCCGCTGCTGCCGCGCCCGCCGCCGACAGCTTCGATTCCCGCATCTACGCGCTTTCATCGAGTTCGCAGGCGCTGCTGGAACGGCTGCGCATCTGGCAGGCGCTGGATCGCGACAAACTCGGGCCAGTGCTGGACATGCGTGTGTTCGGCGATGCTTTCGCCGAGCTGCATTTCTCCGCATTCCAGGCCGCTGTGCCGCAATTGGCGTGGATCGTGGAATCGTCGTTGATCGAACGGTCTTTAGATGCCGCACTGCGTTTCCAGCCGAACCTCACGTGGTTCGATTCGCGCGCCCAAGGTCTGACCATCCACGATGACGCCGCTCATCTGACCCTTGCAAACGGCGACACGCTCGAAGCGGATCTGGTGGTTGGCGCGGACGGCGCGCATTCCTGGGTGCGGGCGCAGACGGGCGCGAAGATGCAGCGCCGGGATTATCGGCAGACGGGTGTGGTGGCGAACTTCAAGTGCGAAAAACCGCACGGCGAGACGGCATACCAGTGGTTTCGCGATGGCGAGATCATTGCGTTATTGCCGTTGCCCGGCGATCACGTTTCGCTCGTGTGGTCCGCTAAGACCGAACACGCCGATACCCTCCTGCAACTCGATCCCGCCCAACTCGCGGCGGAGGTCGAAAAGGCCACGCAAAACATGCTCGGCGCGCTCGAATGCGTGACGCCGGCGCAGGGCTTTCCGCTCGCGCTGCAAACCGTGGACCGCTTGATTGGCCCGCGTGTGGCGCTGGTTGGCGACGCCGCGCATCTGATTCATCCGTTGGCGGGCCAGGGCATGAACCTGGGTTTGCGCGATGTCGCCGCGCTGGCCGAAACCCTCGCCAACAAGGAAGCATTTCGTTTGGCCGGCGACCCCGTTTTATTGCGCCGATACGAACGCACCCGTCGCGAGGACATCCAGAAATTGACGCTCGCCTGCGACGGCCTGCAGAAACTCTTCGCCATGCCAGGCACGCTCGCTCGCGGGCTGCGCAACACCGGCATGGCGCTCGTGGGTGCACAACCGCTTGTCAAACGCTGGCTTGTGTCCGCGGCGCTTGGTTAAGGCCGGCCAAAAGACTTGCCCAAGAACGTCCCACTTACTTCAAGATTGACGGAAACTCGAATGAAAATCACTCTTCGCCGCGCTCTGGTCGCTGCTGCCACGCTGGCCGCGGTGTTTGGTATCGGCATCGCGGCTCAAGCCGATCAGACCACCGACAAGATCAAGTCCACGCTGCAATCGCGCATTGGCGACGCTGACATCAAAAGCGTCGCGAAGTCGCCGGTTCCGGGCCTCTACGAAGTCAACCTCGGCGCGCAGATCGTCTACACGGACGCCACCGGCAACTATCTGCTGATGGGCGATCTGGTGGACACGCGCACGCGCACGAACATCACGGAAGCGCGTCTGGCGGAAACGAACAAGATCGACTTCGCGAAGCTGCCGTTCGAGAACGCGGTCAAAGTGGTGAAGGGCACGGGCGCGCGCAAGATCGCGGTGTTCTCCGATCCGAATTGCCCGTATTGCAAGCAGTTGGAAACCACGCTCAAGTCCGTCGATAACGTCACCGTCTACACCTTCCTGTACCCGGTTTTGTCGCCGGATTCGACAGTCAAGTCGAAGTCGATCTGGTGTTCGAAGGACCGCTCGGGCGCGTGGGAAGGCTGGATGCTCGACCACACGGCACCGACCGCCGCCTCTAGCTGCGACACGGCCGCCATCGACAAGAACCTGAAGCTCGGCCAGTCGATGAACGTCACCGGCACGCCGACGGTTTTCCTGGCCGATGGACGCCGCTTGCCCGGCGCGGTGCCAGCCGATCGGCTGGAGAAGGAATTGTCCGCGGTTCGCTAAACGACTATTCGACCAACGACGAAGGAGGCGCGCGATGCGCCTCTTTCGCTTTCATGGCGTTGGGGCTCGACTCATTGCGCCATGAGCGTTTTAAAAGCCGCTGAATTCCGGGCCACACGATCACGCCCAGCTACAAGAATAAAAGGACCTCGACGCATGAACGCCATCCGTTACACCATCGTTCCGAAAAACCCCGCTGCGCATTTGTTCGAAGTGACCTTGACCGTCGCGCAACCCGATCCATCGGGTCAGCGTTTCGTGTTGCCCGTGTGGATTCCGGGTAGTTACATGATTCGCGAATTCGCCCGGAATATCGTGACGCTGCAGGCGTTCAACGCGGCCGGCCGCAAGCTCGTCATCGATAAAACCGACAAGCACGCTTGGGCGACCGCGCCGCACGATGGTCCGATCACGCTGCGCTACGAGGTCTACGGCTGGGACTTGTCGGTGCGGGCAGCGCATCTCGACGACACCATCGGCTTTTTCAACGGCACGAGCGTGTTCCTCGCGGTGGAAGGGCAGGCGGATGCGCCCTGCATCGTCGACATTCAAAAGCCTGCGGGCGCGCAATACGCGAACTGGCGCGTGGCGACGGCCTTGCCCGAGGCCCGCGGCACGAGGCGCTACGGCTTCGGCGCGTATGAAGCGCCGAACTACGACGCGCTGATCGATCATCCGGTGACGCTGGGCGAGTTCGCGCTCGGTTCCTTCGATGCCTACGGCGCGAAGCACGACATCGTGATCTCAGGCCGGGTGACCGGACTCGATATGCACCGCCTGGAAACCGACCTCAAGCGGGTTTGCGAATCGCAAATTGCGTTGTTCGAACCGCGTACGAAGAAGTCGCCGGTTGATCGTTATGTGTTCATGACAGTCGCCGTCGCCGATGGTTACGGCGGCCTGGAACATCGTGCATCGACGGCGTTGATCTGCAATCGCGCTGATTTGCCCGTTACCGGACGCCCGGATGTGACGGAGGGTTATCGGACGTATCTGGGTCTTTGCAGCCACGAGTATTTCCATACGTGGAACGTGAAGCGGATCAAGCCGGCTGCGTTCGCGCCGTACGATTTATCGCAAGAAAATTACACGTCGTTGCTGTGGCTGTTCGAGGGTTTCACGTCGTACTACGACGACCTGATGCTCGTGCGCAGCGGCCTCATCAGCGCGAGCGAATACTTTTCGCTCTTGGGCAAGACACTCGGCGGCGTGCTGCGCGGGTCGGGCCGGTTCAAGCAGACCGTGGCTGAAAGTTCGTTCGATGCGTGGGTCAAATATTATCGGCAGGACGAAAACGCGGCGAACGCGATCGTCAGCTATTACCAGAAGGGTTCGCTCGTCGCGCTCGCTTTCGACCTGTCGATCCGCGCGCAAACCGAAGGCAAGAAGTCACTCGACGACGTCATGCGACTCTTGTGGCAACGTTACGGCCGCGATTTTTATCACGGCAAGGCGCGGGGTATCGAAGAAAGCGAAGTGGAAGCCTTGTTTGCCGAAGCTACTGGCGCGGACCTGAAAAAGCTGTTCCGCGAGGGCGTTCACGGCACGCGCGATCTGCCGCTCGATACTCTGTTCGAGCCCTTCGGCATTACGTTCGCGCCCGATGTGGCGACCAACGGCACAGCGGCGAAACCGTCGTTCGGCGCGCGGATTCGCAACGGCGCGGACTGCGTGCTCGCGGCCGTCCACGAGAACAGTGCGGCGCAGAAGGCGGGTTTGTCGGCGGGTGACGTGCTGGTCGCAGTCGATGGCTTGCGTGTCACGGGATCGAATCTCGACACGCTGCTTTCGCGCTATTTGCCCGGCGCGAAGGTGGAGGTGCACGCATTCCGGCGCGACGAACTGCGCGTCGCACAGGTCAAACTCGATCCGCCAGAAGTATCGCGTTATGTGCTGTCCACAGCCGATGGAGGTGGTCCGTCGAAGCAATGGCGCGAACGCTGGCTGAAAGGTTGAACGCCAAAAGCAGCACCAAAGGCGGATTGTTCTATTGCTGCAACAATCCGTCACGAGTGCACAGCTTGTTCCTGGCGTCGTAAAAAAGAAGAATGCGTCCTGTCAGAGCGCGATCCGTGCTCGAACTCAACAGACACAGGAATCATCATGACGACCATTCTTCAAATCAATTCCGCTGCACGCTCGCAAGGCGCCCAATCCACGTTGCTGGCTGACGAAGTGTCGGCGAAGCTGCAGCAAGCGCATCCGGGTGCGAAGCTTGTCGTGCGCAATCTTCTCTCCGACAACATCCCCCACCTCGACGATGCCACGCTCGGCGCATTCTTCACGCCCGCCGACGCGCGCACGCCTGAGCAGAACACCATCCACGCGAAGAGCGAAGCGCTGATCGCCGAACTGCAAGCAGCTGACGTGGTCGTGATCGCAGCACCGATGTACAACTTCGGCATTTCGTCGCAATTGAAGGCTTACTTCGACTGGATCGCGCGCGCAGGCATCACGTTCAAGTACGGCGCGAACGGCCCGGAAGGTCTGGTAACGGGCAAGAAGGTGATTGTTGTGTCGGCACGCGGCGGCAAATACAGCGGCACGCCGAACGATTCGCAAACGCCGTATCTGAAGTCGTTCCTCGGTTTCCTGGGCATGACCGACGTCAGCTTCATCTTTGCCGAAGGCCTGGCAATGGGCCCGGACGCTGCCGGCGCTGCTTTGGCTACGGCCCGCGACTCGATCGCCGCGCTGTAAGCTTGTGAAGTAGCTCTGGACCGTTGTAAAAAACCCGCCGTGTCGTGAGACATCGGCGGGTTTTTTTATGCGAGAGCGTCAGGTAATCGCCAGTCAATGGCCCCTCGTCCGTGTTGCTCCAGATACGTATTCGCTGCCACAAAATGTCCGCAACCCAGAAAACCGCGATGTGCTGACAGCGGCGAAGGGTGGGGCGCCTCCAGCACGCAATGCGCTTTCCCGGACGCCACCGCCGACGCGATCAACCCCCGTTTCGCCTGTGCATGCGCCCCCCAAAGCATGAACACGAGATGTTCATGCCGAAGGGCAAGTTCGTGAATCAGCGTGTCGGTGCAATGCTCCCAGCCGCGCTTGGCGTGACTGCCGGCTTTATCGCGTTCCACCGTCAACGATGTGTTCAGCAACAGCACGCCTTGTTGCGCCCAGGCATCGAGGCAACCGTGAGCAGGCGCTGCAAAGCCCAAGCTGGCGTTGATTTCCTTGAAGATATTTTTCAACGATGGCGGCGGCCGAACCGGCGCCGGCACCGAAAACGCCAGGCCGTGAGCTTGTGGCGCGCCACGATCTTCGCCGTGATACGGATCTTGTCCGAGGATCACGACCTTCACGTCGCCGGGACGCGTCAAGCGCAAGGCGCGGAAGACATCGGCGGGATATACGGTCTTACCGGCGGCGCGCTCGGCATCGACGAACGCACACAACGCGGCGCAATGCGGACTTTCGATGAACGTCTTCAGATGTTTGCGCCAGTCCGCCGGCAATGCGTCGAACTGACTTTCCAACGACGCAAACGGCCGGGCTTTCGATGCCTCAGCTTCAAAGAGTGACGCCTGACTCATTTGACGCCGCCGTTGGAGCCGGGCGCTTTGGGCTCGCACAGGTCGTAGCCGCGGCGCGCCTTGCTGGCATCTTCAGGCTGGAGATACAGGAATGCGCCACGCATTTGTGCCGCAAGCGAGTTCAATGCTTCCTCGTTGCCGGATTTCAGCTCTAGCTCGAGTTCGCTGATCGGCGTGGTCAGGCGCTCGCCGTCTACCTCAGCCACGACCTCACCAAGGTCCAGCGCCGCTTCGATCTTCGCACCGTCAATTTCAACATCCCAGATCACGCGTGAGAAATCAGTGCGGAACAGGGCGATCAATTCGGGCGCGGCATTGCTGAGCGCGTTGGCAGCTTGTTCGTCGTCGCAGATTTCAAGCAAGGCGGGGATTTCCAGGGCCGCGCCAGCGACGGGCTGTTCCCATTCATGCCGGTTATGCAAACCGCCCGCTGATTCTCCCGCCGTCTTGTACGTTTGCAGCCACTGATCCGGTGTACCGCGCAGACGCACTGCACTTTTCGCTTTTGCGAGCGCACGGCCGGGGGTGTCGAAGTAGACGTTGGTCAGCTGAATCTTGCGGCCTTCCTGACCCGTGCGTTTCGTCAGGTCCTTCGCTATCTCGCCGTGTTCGGACGTTGGTAGCGCCAGTTTGATCTCGCGTTCAATACCCAAAATAAACTCCCTGCAACAGCATCAGAAGAACATTCGCGCCAGTTCGGTACCGGGATCGTCTGCGCGCATGAACGCTTCGCCGACCAGGAAGGTTTGCACGTCCATGGCGCGTAGCCGGTCGACATCGACACGGCTCAGAATGCCCGATTCGGTCACCACTATACGGTCTTCGGGAACCATGTCCAGCATGCCGATGGTCGTTTCAATCGACGTTTCGAACGTGCGAAGGTTGCGATTATTGACCCCGATTAACGGCGTCTTCAAGGTGAGCGATTGTTCCAGTTCGTCGCGATCGTGAACCTCCACGAGCACCGCCAACCCGAGCGAGTGCGCGTACGCTTCCAGATCCTGCATTTGCGAAGTCTGCAGCGCGGCGGCGATCAGCAGGATGCAATCGGCGCCCATCGCGCGGGCTTCCAGGACCTGATACGGATCGACCATGAAGTCCTTGCGCAGAACCGGCAGGCTGCACGCGGCGCGCGCTTCTTCAAGATGAGCAACGCTGCCCTTGAAGAACTGCACGTCGGTCAGCACCGACAAACACGCGGCGCCGCCTTTTTCATACGATTGCGCGATCTCGGCGGGGACGAAGTTTTCGCGAATCACGCCCTTCGACGGGCTCGCTTTCTTCACTTCCGCGATGATCGCCGGTTTCCCCTCAGCATGCTTCGCGCGCAAGGCGCCGACGAAATCGCGCGAGTCGCGCGCGCTCGCCTGCAAACGCATTTCTTCCAACGAGACGCTTTCCTGCGCCATGCGAACTTCGCTGCGTTTGACTTCAATGATGCGATCGAGAATGTCACTCATTTCCAGGTCTCTCTATTTGGCGAATTGCTGCGTGAAGCGCACGAGTTCATCGACTTTTTCACGCGCTTGCCCGCTCGCGATCACCTCTTTCGCGAGGGCCATGCCGGCTTCAATCGATTCCGCCACGTTGGCCGCGTATAGCGCCGTGCCCGCATTCAACGTCACGATTTCGCGCGCGACGCACGGCTTGTTGTTCAGCGCGCCGAGCAGCATGGTCTTCGATTCCTGCGCGTCGGCCACCTTCAGCGTCCGGTTCGACACCATCTGCAGGCCGAAGTCTTCCGGGTGAATTTCATACTCGCGCACTTCGCCGTTGCGCAATTCGCCCACCACCGTTGCCGCCCCCAGCGATACCTCGTCCATGCCGTCCTTGCCGTACACGACCAGCACGTGCTTGGCGCCCAGGCGTTGCATCACGCGTACCTGAATGCCGACGAGATCTTCATGGAACACGCCCATCAACTGATTCGGTGCGCCTGCCGGATTGGTCAGCGGACCGAGAATGTTGAAAATCGTCCGCACGCCGAGTTCTCGACGCACCGGCGCGATGTTTTTCATCGCCGGATGATGGTTCGGCGCAAACATGAAACCCATGCCCGTTTCGGCAATGGATTGCGCCACTTGTTCCGGCTGCAGATCGATATTCACGCCCAGCGCCTCAAGCACATCCGCGCTGCCCGATTTACTCGATACCCCGCGATTACCGTGCTTCGCGACTTTCGCGCCCGCGGCCGCCGTGACAAACATGGTGGCCGTCGAGATGTTGAAAGTGTGCGAACCGTCGCCGCCCGTTCCGACGATATCGACGAGATTGTCGCTGTCCGGCACGCTCACGTGATTCGCAAACTCGCGCATCACGGTGGCCGCCGCCGCGATCTCCCCGATGGTTTCCTTCTTCACGCGCAACCCCGTGATGATCGCGGCGGACATCACCGGCGACATCTGGCCGCGCATGATCATGCGCATCAGGTGCAGCATTTCGTCGTGGAAAATCTCGCGATGCTCGATCGTCCGTTGCAATGCTTCCTGGGCCGTAATAGTCATGATCGGATCTCGGTTCACGCGCGAATGCCTTGCGCCGGGCTCTTGACGAAGTTTTCGAGCAGCGCGTGGCCGTGCTCGGACAAAATGGATTCCGGGTGGAATTGGACGCCCTCGACCGCGAGTTCCTTGTGGCGGACGCCCATGATTTCGCCGTCAGGCGTCCACGCCGATATTTCCAGGCAATCCGGCAGCGATTCACGCTCGATCGCGAGCGAGTGATAACGCGTCACGCTGAAGTGTTTCGGCAGATCGGCAAACACGCCGCGGCCATCGGTTTCAATAGTGCTCACCTTGCCGTGCATGATGGTTTGCGCGCGCACCACGCGTCCGCCGAACGCCTCGCCAATCGCCTGATGGCCGAGGCAAACGCCCAGAATAGGGATTTTTCCGGAGAATTCGCGCAGCACGTCGAGTGTGATGCCCGCGTGTTGCGGATTGCTCGGCCCCGGCGAAAGGCAGATCCGCTCGGGATTCAGCTTCGCGATTTCATCGAGGGTAATTTCGTCGTTGCGGTACGTGTGTACGTCCTCACCCAGTTCGCCGAAATACTGAACCAGGTTATAGGTGAACGAATCGTAGTTATCGATCGTCAGCAGCATGATTTGTCTCCGGATCAGAAGTCGCTATCGAGGCCGTCTTGCACCTGCTCGGCGGCGCGCAGCACTGCTCGCGCCTTGTTCTCCGTCTCCTGCCATTCCGACTCGGGCACTGAATCCGCGACGACACCCGCTGCCGCCTGCACGTACAAATTGCCCTTGTGAATGAGACCGGTGCGGATCGCGATGGCGAGATCCATCTCGCCGGTGAACGAAAGATAACCGCAAGCGCCGCCGTACAGTCCGCGTTTCACCGGCTCCAGCTCGTCGATGATTTGCATCGCACGCACTTTCGGCGCGCCCGACAACGTGCCAGCCGGGAAAGTGGCGCGCAGCACGTCGAAATTCGTCGTGCCGGGTTTCAGCTTGCCTTCAACCGAACTCACAATATGCTGGACGTGCGAGTACTTTTCGATCGCCAGCTTGTCCGTCACCACGACCGATCCCGTTTGGGCAATCCGCCCGACGTCGTTACGCGCCAGGTCGATCAGCATCACGTGTTCGGCCACTTCCTTCGGGTCATTCAGCAATTCGGTCGCGAGTTCGGCATCGCGTTCGGGCGTGTTGCCGCGCGGCCGCGTTCCAGCGAGCGGGCGAATTGTGACGATGCGTTCGTCGCCGCGCTTTTCCTGACGCACCAGAATTTCCGGCGATGCCCCCACCACATGGAATTCGCCGCCGAAGTTGTAGTAATACATATACGGCGATGGATTCAGCGAGCGCAACGCCCGATACAGCGAGAGCGGGTTATCGCGGAATGGCTTCACGAGCCGCTGGCCCACCTGAACCTGCATCAATTCGCCCGCCGCGATGTATTCCTTCGCCTTGCGCACCGCGTTCAGGTAATCGTCCTTCGCAAACTCTCGATACGTCTCCGTGCGCACGCTCGCCGACGTCACCGGCGGTTGCACAGTCGTGCGCAAACGCGCGCGCAATTCGCGCAGACGCTGTTTGGCTTTGGTAAAAGCTTCGGGCGCGGTTGGATCGGCGTAGACGATCAGATAAAGCTTGCCGGCGAGGTTATCGATAACCGCCATTTCCTCGGTCAGCAACAACTGGATATCGGGCAGGCCGAGATCGTCGCGCGGAGCCGAATGGGCCAGCTTCTTTTCGATATAACGCACGGCGTCATAACCGAAATACCCGGCCAGGCCGCCGCAAAAACGGGGCAGTCCCGGGCGCTGCGCAATCTTGAAGCGCTTCTGAAATTCTTCGATAAATGTCAGCGGATCAGCTTCGCTCGTTTCGATGACATTGCCGTCCTTTACGACTTCGGACACGCCGTTTTGCACGCGAATCATGGTGCGGGCCGGCAAGCCGATAAACGAGTAACGCCCGAAGCGTTCGCCGCCCACCACTGATTCCAGCAGGAACGAGTTGGCGCCGTTGCGCTCGGTTTGAGCCAGCTTAAGATAAAGCGAAAGCGGCGTTTCGAGGTCGGCAAGCGCCTCGGCGATTAGCGGAATGCGGTTGAAACCTTCATTCGCCAGCGATTGGAATTCGAGTTCGGTCATGTTCTGATCCTTTACGTGTCGCTTGTTGGATTTGGCGACATCGAGCACACACTGGGCGTTGCGGACAATTTACCGCACGGCGCGAATTTCGCTTTCATCGCTTTCATTTGTGCATTGCCGGAAGCTTCACGCGCTGTCCCGATCGTTCCGACTGTAGCCGCGTTTGCACACGGTACGGCCACAAAACGAAGTTTGGGCATAGCGAATGATGCGGCTCAGGCCAGGCATCAACGTAAAAACTCGGCGGGATCGGCGCGCGGAATGCGCAGCGAAACAAAAAACGGTTGCCGAAGATGAGCTTCAGCGACCCTCGGGCGAGGTTAGCGCGACCAGCGGCGCCAGGGCCAGGCTCCCCGGTCGATGCTGCTCAGACTCCGTTTTTTGTTCAGAAACATGAGGATTGAACTAGTCAGTCGATGTTGTCGCGCCGGGTGCAGCGGGCGCGGCCATGGTTGCTGCTATTGCCTGTGCGGCGGCTAGCAGGGAAGAAACTATACCATCGGATTTCACCAGATGCACAGGTTTGCCGTGGTTATAACCGTAAGGCACCGTCAGCGTCGCCATGCCCGCGGCACGCCCCGCCAGCGCGTCATTCTCCGAGTCGCCAATGGCTACAGCTTCGCGCGGCAGCACGTCCAGCCGCTCGCAGGCAATCAGCATAGGCGTCGGATCCGGTTTTTTTTGCGGGACGGAATCGCCGCCGAGCACGACCTTGAAGTATTCGGCCAGACCGAATTTCGTCAGCAATTCGACCGCGAACCGATGCGGCTTGTTTGTCACGCAGGCCAGCGGCAATCCCAGATCCCGCAGCGCTTTCAGGCCTTCCGTGACTTCGGGAAACAGGCTGGAATGCTGGCCGTTGATGCGTGCGTATTCCGTCTGATAGATCGCGATCGCATCGTCGAACTTCGTGCTTGCTTCAAGTGCTGAAAACCGCACGGCCAGCACGCAGCGGATCAGGTTCTCCGACCCCTTGCCGATATAGCCAATGACTTCGTCGCGATCCGTGGCCTTCGTGCCAAGCCGCGCCAGCATGCCGTTGAGAGCCGCGACGAAATCGTCGGCGGTGTCGACCATCGTGCCGTCGAGATCAATGATCGCCGCGCGCAGCGTTTTGTTCGTGAACGCGGGAAGCTCTGCCGTCAGTTCGCTCATCGCGCTTCCCCCGTGTTCACTTTGGCCAGTTCAGCGCGCATTTGCGCAATCACGTCGTGATAATTGTGATGACCGAAAATGGCGGAACCGGCCACAAAGGTGTCCGCGCCAGCTTCAGCAATTTCCCGGATGTTGTCAATTTTGACGCCGCCGTCCACTTCGAGATGAATCTCGCGTCCGGTCCGCTCGCGGTATTCGTCGATACGCCGACGCGCCTCGCGCAGCTTGTTAAGCGCTTCCGGAATGAACGATTGTCCGCCAAAGCCCGGATTCACCGACATGATCAGCACCAGGTCGACCTTGTCCATCACGTGGTCAAGATGATTGAGCGACGTGGCCGGGTTGAACACAAGGCCCGCCTTGCAGCCGTGGTCGCGGATTAGCGAAAGCGTGCGATCGATATGATCCGAACCTTGTGGGTGAAAGCTGATCACATTAGCACCGGCCTTCGCGAAATCCGGCACGATACGATCGACCGGCCGCACCATCAGATGCACGTCGATAGGAACGTCTGTATGCGGTCGCAGCGCCTCGCAGACCATGGGGCCGATCGTCAGGTTCGGAACGTAATGGTTGTCCATCACGTCGAAGTGAATCCAGTCTGCGCCAGCGGCGACCACATTGCGGACCTCTTCGCCGAGAATGGCGAAGTCGGCGGACAAGATACTGGGGGACAGGCGAAATTGCGTCATGACGTCGGCCGGTTGCGAGCGGAAATTGCATTTTACAGCGTGATGACGTTTTTGACCGCTGACCGAATGGCCTACGTCTCGTCTTGTGTCCCGTCCCGTGGCCTTCCGCAGGCGTTTCGCGTGTATGACAAAGACCTTGCGCACGGTGGCGTTCTGTTGCGGGCACCGGCTGCATCAAGCAGAATGCGTCACCTGCGTTCACGCAAATAAATTCGCGCAACCCGCGCCGGTCCTCTGTCCCCAAGGGGGTAGGGGTCGAACCCGCGCAGCACATTTTTGAATTGGAAAAGCGATGAGCCAGTATGAATTCAGTGTATCCGTCCAGACGCAATATCTTCCCGAACAATCGGAACCGGACGCGCACCAGTTTGCGTTCGCCTACACCCTGACCATCCGGAACACCGGCCAGGTCGCGGCCCAACTGATCTCGCGCCACTGGATCATCACGGATAGCGACGACGTGGTTCAGGAAGTAAAGGGACTTGGCGTGGTCGGCAATCAGCCGTTGCTGCCGCCGGGCGAGAAATTCGAATACACAAGCTGGGCCGTCATTGCAACGCCCGTCGGCACCATGCGCGGTTCGTATTTTTGCGTAGCCGAAGACGGCGAGCGTTTCGAAGCGCCAGTTGCCGAGTTTTCGTTGCACATGCCGCGTACGCTGCATTGAACCGGTAGCGCTGAAGCACGTGCTGTGATGGCGCTTGCGTTTCTCCCTAGCGCCTATTTTTCTTCTTGCCCGACGCCGTCCACACGACGATAAAGATCAGCAGAAGCAGCGCCACGAGAGACTCGAGCGCAAAAATAAGCATTGGGTATTCGTCGAATAGATCAGACATGGCGGTTCTCATCAAGAACGAACATTGTATGCGTTTCACTCGCTCGCTCGCCGGATTGGCGGGTTGGGCGGCGTCGATCACAGCAGCCGTCCTGCTCGCTTCGTGCGGAGGCGGCGGCGCTATCAAGTCCGGGTCTCTTGCGCCGCCCACCGGCGCCCCGATCATCACGGGACAGCGCGCGGCTAATCGCCTGACCGCGGTGAGCTGGCAGCAGGTGCCCGGCTGGCAGGACGATTCGCTCCTTGGCGCAACCGCCGCGATGCGCCAGAACTGCAGCCGTCTCGCTCAACAGCCCGCGTGGCGCCGAGCGTGCGCAGCGGCGCAGCGGCTTGACGATCTAGACATGAACGCTGCCCGCGAATTCTTCGAGGCGTATTTCACGCCATTTCAGTTGGCCAACACCGACGGCACGCTCGATGGTCTCGTGACCGGTTACTACGAGCCTTTACTGCGCGGTTCGCGTTCGCGTCACGGGCCTTATCAATACGCTTTGTATCGATGGCCGTATCGCTTCAAACCTGGCGCGGCACTGCCGACGCGCGCCCAGCTTGAAAGTTCGGGTGCGTTGAACGGCAACGAACTGGTGTGGGTCGACGATCCTATCGAAGCGTTCTTCCTGCAGATCCAGGGCTCGGGACAAGTCGTGATGGAAGACGGGACCACGATGCGCGTTGGTTTTGGCGGGACTAACAACCAGCCGTACAAATCGATCGGGCGTGAATTGCTGGACCGGCGTGAACTCACGCCTGCACAGGCCACCATGCAAGGTATCAAGGCGTGGGCGAAAGCGAATCCGTCGCGTGTCGATGCATTGCTCGACGTCAATCCGCGCTTTGTGTTTTTCCGCGAGATGCCGGGCACGGAAACGCTGGCGGCTGGGGTGGGAACCGGGCCGGTAGGTGCGCTGGGGGTGCCGCTTACACCCGAACGTTCGATCGCCGTCGATCCGTCCTCCATCCCGCTCGGCACCCCGGTTTTCTTGCAGACCACCCGCCCGTTAAGCAATTCGCCGATGAATCGGCTGGTGTTCGCCCAGGACACGGGCAGCGCGATCAAGGGCGGCGTGCGCGCGGATTATTTCTGGGGTTTGGGCGACGATGCCGGAGATCTCGCTGGCCGGATGAAGCAGGCCGGCAGGATGTGGCTGCTGCTGCCGAATTCGTAGACGGGTTGTTTCGTTTTGTTTTGTTTGGAG
The DNA here is from genome assembly GCF_047608185.1 of Caballeronia eucalypticola. Lineage (NCBI taxonomy): Bacteria > Pseudomonadati > Pseudomonadota > Betaproteobacteria > Burkholderiales > Burkholderiaceae > Caballeronia > Caballeronia eucalypticola. The sequence goes on along the minus strand of NZ_JBLKRU010000046.1, from coordinate 5,756 downwards.
CCGTCGCAACGAAAATTGAAAGCGCCGGCTTTGCGCCGGCACTTACGCAATCAGTTCGCTGCTTTCGGCGGATCGATCAATCGCGAGTGGACCAAATGGAAATTCGAGCCTCGGATGTGGGCGCCGCTTGCAGAGTCAGCTCGCCATTTTTCGCTGGTCGATCACGCGCCGCGCTTTTCCAACCGACCTCTCAATACCGTTCACACCCAGCACCTGAACCACTGCGCTCACACCGATCAACGCCTTGATGTCATGAGTGAGCGCGGCTTTGGCCTGATCGAGAACACTCGTATCCGGGGCCGTTTCAGGACAGGGTTCGACATTCAGCGTGAGCACATCGAGCGGTCCTTCCTTCGTCAGCACAATCTGATAGTGCGGTGCGAGTGCGTGTTGTTTGAGCAGTAACTCTTCAATCTGCGTGGGGAAAACATTCACGCCGCGCACGATCATCATGTCGTCCGAGCGCCCCGTAATCTTTTCCATCCGACGCATGGTTCGCGCGGTGCCGGGCAAAAGCCGTGTGAGATCGCGAGTCCGATAGCGGACGATTGGCAGCGCTTCCTTGGTCAGTGAAGTGAATACGAGTTCGCCCAGCTCGCCGTCTGGCAAGACCTCGCCGGTCTCAGGATCGATGATCTCAGGATAGAAATGATCTTCCCAGATCGTTGGGCCGTCCTTCGTCTCGACACACTCCGACGCCACCCCCGGTCCCATTACTTCCGATAGTCCGTATATATCGACAGCGTCAATGCCCATCCGCTTCTCGATCGCTGTGCGCATGTCGTTCGTCCAGGGCTCGGCGCCGAAGATCCCGATGCGCAGCGAGCAATCAGCAGGATGAACGCCCTGGCGTTCGAGTTCGTCGGCGATCGACAGCATGTAGCTGGGCGTCACCATGATAATGTCGGGACGGAAATCCTGAATTAGTTGCACTTGCTTTTCAGTCTGGCCGCCACCAAACGGGATCACCGTCAAACCCGCGCGCTCGGCGCCGTAGTGAGCGCCGAGGCCGCCCGTGAATAAACCATAGCCGTAACTGACGTGAACTTTGTCTCCACGGCGGGCGCCCGCAGCCCGGATGGAACGCGCGACGAGATTTGCCCAGGTGTCGATGTCCTTCGCCGTGTAGCCAACCACGGTCGGCTTGCCCGTTGTTCCCGACGATGCGTGGATTCGCGAAATCTGGTCGTGCGGAACGGCGAACATGCCGTACGGATAGTTATCGCGGAGATCCTTCTTTGTCGTGAACGGGAAGCGCGCCAAGTCGGCCAGGGTTTTGATGTCATCCGGGTGCACGCCCGCTTCGTCGAACTTGCGTCGGTACACCGGCGAATTTTCATACGCGTGGGCAAGCGACCACTTGAGGCGTTCGAGTTGCAGCGCCATTAGTTCGTCGCGGCTGGCCGTCTCGATCGGGTCCAGCGGAAGCGCGGTGTTCATCGAATGTCTCCTTTCTTGATCGTCAGTCAACGGCCCGAATCGAGTTCGTCTGGGCGCTGTATTTTGTAGAGTGAATCAGGATCAGGATTTCACGGGCACCAGGGTGCCCTTTATCTGCGATGACTTGCCTCGGAACATGGCGACCGTTTCGCCTTCACGGTTCGTGACGCGAATGTCGTAGATCCCGGTTCGCCCGGTCAGCGATTGTTCGACCGCCTCTGCCGACAAGCGGTCGCCGCCCTTCACTGCACGCAGAAATTCGATGGAACAGCCTGCCGCGACCGTATTGATGTTGTACGAGTTGCAGGCAAACGCAAACGTGGAGTCGGCAAGCGTGAAAATGAGTCCGCCGTGGCAGATGCCGTGACCGTTCAGAAAGTCACCACGGACGTTCATCTGCATGCACGCGTACCCCGGGCGAACTTCCTTGAGTTCGAGGCCGAGTGCACGGCTGCATGCATCGGCTTCGTACATGGCTTGCGCGGTCGCGTTGGCGAGTTCTTCAGGCGTCATTGCTGCGTTCTCCCGGAGTTTTCTTTTTGCGTTTCAAAGGCCGTCGAAGCGGGGAGCACGTTTTTCCTTGAAGGCGGCGACACCCTCGGCATAGTCGTGCGAGTCACCCAGTTCGCGTTGAACGTCGCGCTCCAGATCGAGCTGCTGATCGAGCGTGTTGTTCGCGGCGGCGCGGATCGAGTGCTTGATCGCAGCGATGGCCTTGGCGGGTTGTTGCGCAAGTTGCGTAGCAAGCTTCAGCGTCGCGCTCTGCAATTGCTCGTCGTCGACCACTTTCCATACCAATCCCCACGCTTCAGCTTGTTCGGCACCCAGCTTGTCGCCAGTCAACGCAAGGCCCAGCGCCCGTGCTTCACCTACGCGCCGTGGCAAAAGCCACGTGCCGCCGGAATCCGGCACCAGTCCGATCTTCACAAAAGCCTGGACGAAACTCGCTGAACGCGCCGCTACGATCAGGTCGCACGCCATGGCGAGATTCGCTCCCGCACCGGCCGCTATACCGTTGACGGCGGCAATCACGGGCAGCGGCGACGCCTGCAGGCGTCGCACGAGCGGATTGAAGTAACGGTCGATCAGCGCTCCCAGGTTGGTCATCGCTCCAGGCGTGAAATCAAGATCCGCGAGATCCTGGCCCGCGCAAAAACCGCGGCCTGCGCCCGTGATCACCAATGCTCGGGCGTTACTTCCTTCTACCTGATCGAGCGCTTTGCTCAATTCTTCATGCATCGTCCGTGTGAAGCTGTTCAGCTTGTCGGGACGGTTCAGCGTCAATGTAGCGACGTGCGTGCTGGCGTCGATATGGATAACGATTGAATTGCCGTTGTCGGACATGGTGTCTCCTTGCTCGCTACGTTGTGCAAATACGCATGCCTTCGATACTAGCCGCGCCTGCCGCCGCTTTCCATTCGGCCAGATGGCCTACGTCTCCGGGCGACGTTGCGCTCTGGGCACCTATGCCGTTTGGCCAGCTGTTGCGGGCGCGGTCTTCGGTGCAACATGCACCCTGCTTTGGACCACGCGGAAGCGGTTCGCCACGTACGCTGCATCGGACAACGCTGAGTTCGCTGCGGGATTAGCGCCGGTGCCGTGGAAGTCCGAATACGCCGCCGTCTGGTTGACGAACACGCCACCCGTCAAGTTGATCGAGAGCGCGACGCCGCCGCGAATCGCTGCATCGTAGGCTGCTTCGATTACTGCATCGTCGGTGCTGTACACGGAGAACGTGAGCGCGCCATGTTCGGCGGCAATCGATCCTGCCAGATCGAGTGACTGTGCCGTCGAGTCCGTAGCAATGACAAACGAGATTGGGCCAAACCATTCCTGCGTGAATTTTGCTGCGTCGGCGCGAACGTCCATTTTCAACATGAGGGGAGTCCGTACGTGAGCATCAGGGAACGCGGGATGAGCAAGCGATTGACTATCCGTCAGCACTTCACCGAGTTGCAGGGCGTCGGCAATGCGAGCCATTACGCCATCATTCTGAATGGCGCCTGTCAATTCGACGGCGCGGGCTGGATCGGAGACCAGCTTTTCGACGGCAGCCGCGAGCGTCTTCGCGACGTCGTCGAAGCTCATGTGGCCTTCGGCTGTGTGGATGCCGTCGCGTGGCACATAGATGTTTTGCGGCGCCGTGCACATTTGCCCGGAGTACAACGCCAGGGAGAACGCGATATTTCCGGCAACAGCTTTGAGGTTATCGACGGAATCAATCACGATCTGATTGACGCCGGCCTTCTCTGTATAAACCTGCGCCTGATGCGCATTGCGCTCGAGCCAGTTGCCGTTTTGCGTGCTGCCGGTGAAATCGATCAGCTTGACTTCGGGGCGCAGCGCAAGATCTTGAACGAGGGTGCCGTCGTTGGCTTCGGTCGCAAGCAGCGTGACCACGTTCGGATCGAATCCGGCTTCACGCAGAACGTCGCGAGCGATGCGCACGGTAATAGCCAGCGGCAAGATCGCGCCCGGATGCGGTTTGACGATCACCGTGTTACCCGTGGCCAGATCGGCGAACATGCCCGGATAGCCATTCCACGTGGGGAATGTGCAGCAACCGAGGACGACACCCGTGCCGCGCGGCACGACGGTGAAACACTTGTGCATCGCGAGCGGAGGATTTTTGCCTTGGGGCTTTTCCCAATAAGCGTCGGCGGGAATTCTGCGAAGCTCATCCCATGCGTAGGCTACCGCTTCGAGCGCGCGATCCTGCGCATGCGGGCCGCCTGCCTGGAAGGCCATCATGAAGGCCTGTCCGGTCGTGTGCATTACGCTATAGCCGATCTCGAAGCTCGCCTTATTCAGTCGGGTCAATATTTCGAGACTTACGCCCACCCACGCGTCAGGACCTGCCGCACGCCACCGGCTTTGAGCCGCGACGGATGCGGCCAGCAGCGTGTCGACGCTCACTTTGGGATAACGAATCCCGAGCGCGATTCCAAAGGGCGAACGCTCATTGCCAACCGTTTCGCCGCTGGTCGGTTGGTCCAGATCGAACGTCCGGTTCAGGTGTGCTTTGAAGGCCGCCTCGCCGTCCGGATTTGCTGTTTCGCCGTACACTTTGGGACTTGGCATTTCGGGAAACGGTGTCCAGTAGGCACGGGTTGCAATGGCGGCAAGCGCTTGATTGAGCGTTGCTTCGTGCTTCGTGAATAGTGGATGTGTCATGGGCGGCAAGGGGAAAGTGACAATGATGGAGGCTCGGTCAATTAATTGACCGACCGGTTGGTTTGCGAATGTTAGCATTTTGAGACGCGTGCGCGAAGCGTTTTTCGCGCGAGTTCACATAGGAGGAATGGATGGCTTACGAGAATCTATTGACCGAAGTCCGCGGACGAGTCGGCTTGATCACGCTGAACCGGCCCAAGGCGCTGAACGCGCTAAACGATGCCCTGATGGATGAGCTCGGCATCGTGCTGAAGCAATTCGATGCCGACGAGAACATCGGCGCGATCGTGCTGACCGGTAGCGAAAAGGCGTTCGCAGCGGGAGCGGATATCGGGATGATGGCCGGCTATTCCTATATGGACACGTTCAAGGGCGACTACATCACGCGCAATTGGGAAACGGTGCGCACTATTCGCAAGCCAATCATTGCCGCTGTGTCAGGCTTCGCGCTGGGTGGGGGATGTGAGCTAGCCATGATGTGCGACATCATCATTGCCGCGGATACCGCCAAGTTCGGTCAACCTGAGATCAAGCTTGGCGTGATTCCAGGCGCCGGCGGCACGCAGCGTCTGCCGCGTGCAGTGTCGAAAGCGAAGGCAATGGACATGTGCCTGACCGCGCGCATGATGGGCGCCGAGGAGGCGGAGCGCGCAGGGTTGGTATCCCGCGTTGTTCCGGTGGCAAGCTTATTAGATGAAGCAATGGAAGCTGCATCGACAATCGCGAGCTTCTCACTGCCAGCGGTAATGATGGCAAAAGAGTCTGTTAATCGCGCATACGAATCCACGTTGGCAGAAGGAGTTCACTTCGAGCGGCGCATGTTTCATTCGCTCTTCGCTACTGAAGATCAGAAGGAAGGAATGGCCGCGTTTGTCGAAAAGCGCAAACCGGTTTTTAAGCACCGCTGAAATTCTTTTCATGAACCCCTTGCGCGAGTGAGAAACGGGCACTAGAATTCCGTTCCTTCGCTTCACGAAGAGGCGAAGGGAAGTGAGAAAGTGCAGATGGCGTATCGTTTAAGAGGATGCCGCAAAGCCAAGCAGGACGGGCTTCGCAGCGAATCGGAAAGTCGGGGTTGAGTAAAAAACCTGTTGACGAAAAGCGAAACGCAGGACATAATCTCGTTTCTGTGCTGCAGATGC
>NZ_JBLKRU010000045.1:0-60043 GCF_047608185.1 Caballeronia eucalypticola | reverse complement strand
TGCGCCCAGTTGTAAACGGATTGGCCGCTCACGCCAAGCTTGGAGGCTATCTCGGTCAACTTGACCCTGCGTCCGAGCAACAGCACGCCTGCGGCCCGGGTGCGAGCGTCGCGATGTTTGTGATTCACGCACAGCTGTTGCAACGTCTGATCCTCGGCTTCGGTCAGCTCTACGACACACTTCATCGGTACCCCGGCGTAATGACGACGCCGAAAGTTAACAAAATTCAAACGCGTTTACCAGCAACACTTATCACGTCGACCAGCATTACGGCATCGAAATAAGCGAACAGGAAGTGGCCGCCACCGCCAACAAGACAGCCTGGTTATGGGTGTACGGGTCCCTCACTTACTGCGATTTTCTCGACGACGTGCACGATTTCCGCTTTTGCTGGAGGCTTGCGCAACGCGACCCAGACGGAGAGATGTTCATGTTCGCCAGCGATGGTGAGCCGCCGCTGAAATACATCGCAGGTATCGAAAGCCCCTCCAGCCAGACATAAAACCTTTTTGTCTCATCAGACCATCGATTTCCCTTCCAAATCAGAATCTTAATTCGAGATGCGGCGGATTTTTTGAATCCGACCGGCTCTCTACACAGGGTCCATCAAAAAATATATTTAGTAATACGTATTAAAACTCGGCAATTCTATTTATGTCAAATATGTCAAATTTCCTAAATTCACAGCGATGGAGTTGAAAAAATTATGTCAGCCTAGGGTGTCTGGCGTTGCGCGCGTTATAGCCATCGCGTTTGCCGAAAACCCGCGCACTTACGATCTTGGTGCGCCAACGCGATTTATTTTCGAGCAGGATTGTCGCAAACAACACACGTTTGCAACGCTCTCCACCGGAGCTGCCTCATCGTTGGCAAAGAATTCGCACGTTACCGCACCACGCACTGCCTCCAATCGGGTCAACGATCATGAAGTTTTTGGGCCAGCGCGCTTTATTGGCATTTCGAACGGTGTGGACCGCTTGCGTTCTCCGGTCAGACGATAAATGGCATTGGCAATAGCTGGTGTCACTGCCGGGCTCGATAGCTCGCCTACGCCCCCCGGTTTAGTGAGGTCTCCCTGCACGATCTCGATATCGACGGCGGGCATGTCGCTCATTCGCGCCACCCGATACGTATCGAAGTTGCGTTGCATGACGCGGCCGTCGCGGATGTTGATCTGGTCGAAGAGCGCGTGTCCGAGGCCCCACATCAGGCCACCATAGAGTTGCTCCTCCACGCCACCGGGAGACACCGCCAGACCGCAATCCGCCACGCAAGTGAGCTTCTCTATGACGATCGCTCCATCCTTCTTCGCGACACGGGCGACGACCGCGACATAACTGCCATACGCCTGATTGGTCGCAATGCCCAGCGCCACGCCTGCGGGCAGCGGCTCATGCCATCCCGCGCGCTGCGCGGCTCGTTTCACGACCGCCGCATGGCGCGGCTCATCATGCATGTTCGCCAGCCGGAACTGCAACGGGTCGCGGTTGCCGAGGTGCGCCGCTTCATCGATGATCGACTCGACCGCGAATACATTGGAGATGTAGCTGACCGCTCGATACCAACCCGTCGGGACTCCCGTTTCATGGCGCACCCAGCCAAGGTCCAGGTGCGGCGCACGGTACGTGAACTCGCGCGCGTTAATGGCTTCGGTCGTGCTGTAGTCCATACGATCAGCGCGATCGAAATAACCCGGCTCCCATTGCTCCGGCGAAGCCGGCGAGACGGCACGCAGTTGCAACGCAGCCAGGCGGCCGTGCTCGTCAAGCGCCGCCTTCGCGCGATGGTACGTCGCCGCGTGATGAAACAGCGCGCCCATCTCGGTCTCGCGACTGTTCATCAGCTTGACCGGTTTGCCGGTCTTTATCGCGAGGTACGTGGCCTCGAACAGCCAGTATTTCGATTCACGCGCACCGAAGCTACCGCCTGATACGAGCTCGTGCACCGTGACCTGATCTCCCTTGAATCCGCCGATCACTTCAGCGGCCTCCTGTGCCGTGGAAGGGACCTGGATACCGCCCCAGTAGGCTATTGCGTCCTTGCGTGCCCATACAGTGACGTTGACGGGCTCCATAGGGTTCTGGGCTTTGTACGGCATCGAATACGACGCTTCTATCACGCGCGCCGGATGCGTCCATGCAGCCTTCGCATCGCCGGATTGAATGGTCGGCACGACATGCGCCGCCGGGCTGTCGAGCCACGCGGCCTGATGGCCTGCGAGCGCGTCGCTGTCGAAGCTTTCGAAGAGGCTGTCGTCCCACTCGATCCGCAATGCCGCCTGTCCTTGATGCGCCGACCAGTAGTCATCCGCAAGAATCGCAACACCTGCCTGATTGCCGCCCAGCACGTCTGGACGCCCCGGAATCTCGATCACGCTGCGCACGCCCGGCAGTTTGAGTGCTTTGGACGAATCGACACTGCGCACGCGCGCGTCTATCACCCGCGCGCGCGTGATCACGGCGACCAGCATGCCCGGCAGATCCACGTCGATGCTGTATTGAAACGTCCCCGCGACCTTCTGCGCCGCCCCACGCTTCTTTTGCAGCTTGCCGATGTACTTGAACTGCGCGGGGTCCTTTAGCACGACATCCTTCGGCGCAGGAACGCGTGCGGCAGCTTCAGCTAGGGATCCGTAGTTCGCCCGCCGGCCGCTCGCTGCGTGTTCCACATAACCCTTTGCAGTCGAGCACGATGCAACCTGCACATTCCACCGGTTCGCGGCTGCAGCCACAAGCATTGCTCTTGCGGTCGCGCCTGCCAGTCGAAGACGATCGTATTCAAGTGAAACGCTGGTGCTGCCGCCCGTTGAGAACACCTTCCACAGTGGATGAATGTAGACCATGTAGAACGGATTCTCGGGCGTGATCACGTCGACCGTGAACGGGTCGACGTCCAGTTCTTCCGCCACGATCGCTGCCAGCGCGGTCCGCGTTCCGGTGCCCGAGTCGTGTTTGTGAACCACGAGCTTAATCGTGTCGTCGGGCAACACGCGGACCCATGCGTTGGGCTCAAATTCGTTGGTCGCGCTCGTTGACGCAGCGGCACCCGATGCTTCGCCCGCCCGCGCGTCAGGCAAACGAAAACCGACGGCAACCCCTGTGGCGAGCAACGCCGAACCCTGCTTTAGGAAGCGTCGGCGAGAGACCTCACGAGATTCCACCGGCGCCACCGCCGGTTTGCTTGCGTCGCGCATCATGCCTCCTTCTTTGACGACAAGAGTTCGGGAGCGGCCCGTTTGAGCGCCCTTCGAATGCGCGCATAAGTGCCGCAGCGGCACACGTTGCCTGACATCGCCCCGGTGATGGTTTCGTCGTTGACCTCAGGTTTACCGTTGAGGAATGCTGCCGCCGCCATCAACTGACCGGGCTGGCAATAACCGCATTGCGGCACGTCCTCTTCAATCCATGCACGCTGCAACGGATGCTCGCCGGTCTTCGACAAACCTTCTATAGTCGTAATGCGATGCCCCGCTACCGCACCCACCGGCAGCACACACGAGCGCATCGCATTACCGTCGAGGTGCACGGTGCATGCGCCGCAAAATCCACCGCCGCAACCGAACTTCGTACCGGTGAGTTTCAGGCGGTCGCGCAACACCCACAACAGCGGCATGTCTTCCGTTACATTGTCGAGCGTATGCCGCTCGTCATTGACGATGATCTCGATCATGAGTGTCTCCCTTGGCTTGTCGCTTGTTGTCCAGCCGTCGTGCCGATTATTGAAAGCCGTTAAATCCCGCGCCAGCGACAATTTCTTCCAACGGCCGTCAGTCAGACTAACAGGCATGTTCAAACGCTACCCTTCCATCCAGTCGATGCAGTCCTTCCTCAGCGCGGCACGCGGCGGCAGCTTTTCGAGTGCAGCAAGGCAGCTGGACCTTACGCATAGCGCGATCAGCCAGCAAATCCGGACGCTGGAGGAATTTGTCGGGCAGCCGTTGTTCGAGCGAAAGAGCGGGCGCGTCATGCTCAATGACGCGGGCGTGCTGTTCGCCAACCTGCTTGGCGACGGCTTCGAGCAGATCGACCGCGCGCTGTCCTCTGTGCAAGAGCGGCTGGTCACACACTCTCTTACGCTCGATGTAGATCCAGAGTTGTCACAACGCTGGCTTAGCTCGCGCCTTCCCGCATTGATCGAGGCGTTGGACGGACGTGCGCTGACTGTGCTGTCCACGCCTCGCCACGAGCGCACAGCGTTCGAACGCGTCGATTTAGCGTTGCGATACGGCTACGGCGAATGGGAGGGCTATGAAAACAGGCTGATGTGCAGTGACCGGCTGACGGTGATGGCCTCACCAGCCCTGGTGAAAAAATTCGGCTTGAGTTTGCCGCTCGCGCCCGAAGCGGTGCTCGATTTGCCGCTGCTCGGTTACACGAAGCGATCATGGATTCCCTGGCTCGAAGCGGCCGGCCTGGCGGCGCTCGAACCGTCGAACGTGCTCGCCGTGTTCGACAACGCGGCGAGCCTGATTGAAGCCATGACAGCCGGCGTAGGCGCCGGCCTTGCACGGGGTTTGCTCGCGACGGATGCGCTACGTGCGGGGCACCTCGTGGCGCTGACCGAGGTCGCCATTCCAACCCACTACAACTTGTACGCGGTGTGGCCGCAAGGCAAACGCGAGAGAGTGGCGGACGTTGTGGAGACACTTAAGGCGCTGGTGGCGCAGAGCCTTGAGTGAAAGGTGCTTCAGCGCACTGGCGAACGGTCTCGAGAAACAGCCGTAGCACCGGCGACGTGTCGCCGGTCCGGAAGCGCGCATAGAGCGACACCTCCGGCGGTTGTCCGCTCAACGGCTTGAAGACGACACCGCCGGTCGTCAACTGCTGCGACGAGGACGGCACAAGTGCCACGCCAAGCCCTTGCCTTACGAGGCACAACAACGTCTGCACTTCGACCACCTCCTGCTCGATCTTCGGCGTAAACCCGGCTTCAATGCAACGGTCCCGTAAGAACCTCGCAAGCTTCGAGTGCGTCAGGCCAAACGACACGAAGCGCTCCGCGTGCAACTCCTTCAACGCGATCTCCTGTCTCTGTGCAAACCGGTGTCCCGGCGGCAGCACGGCCATGGCACATTCCCTGACGACCACCTCGCTCTGGATCTCGGGGTCGTCATGGGTCATACGAAAGAAACATACGTCCAGGCGGTGCTCCTTCAGCGCTTGTATCTGCGCGGCGGGCGTCATTTCGTGCAGCGTCCAGCGTACGGCGGGATAACGCTCGTCGAACGCGCGCAGCGCAAGCGGAATGGCGTCGACCATGGCCGAACTGATGATGCCTATCTCGAGGTTCCCTACCTCCCCTCGACCCGCGCACCGGGCCAGATCGATCGCCCGTTCGAACTGCGCGAACACCAGGGGCACTTGTTCCTTCAGTGTTTTCCCTGCCTCCGTGAGTTCGACACGATGCTGCGAGCGCGTGAAAAGAGCCGTGCCCAGCTCTTCTTCAAGCAGCCTGATCTGCTGGCTCAAAGGGGGCTGGGAAATGTGCAGGCGCGCGGCTGCGCGGCCGAAATGCAACTCGTCGGCAAGCACCGCGAAGTAACGCAACAGCCGGATGTCCATATCGCCTACGTATCAAGAGTCACGTTAAAAAATATTGTACAGAGCGCTTTTGTTTGAAGAGACTGCGAATCAAGCAGCAGTGCACATCAGTGTGACACTCGATGCCGGCGAGGGGAAAGCGCTAAAAAAATAGTGCTTTGACAAGGGCCGCAATGCACATCCGCAGATGCGCCTGCCAGCGATCCGGCAACTGGTTAATGCCAGTTCCTCTGTTATGGGAGATCGAGTACATGATCATCGACACAAGCTGTTACCCGACCAACCTGGTCGACCTCGCCTGGCGCCACGACGGCGAACCGTTCACGGGCGAACGCCTCCTCAAGACGCTCGACGGGCCGTACATCATCAACGGCAAACCGCGCCGCATCGACAAGGCTTTCATCCAGCCGCCCCAGGGCAACACCATCTATACGTGGACCGACGGCGAGCGCTCAGGCCGCGAGTCGATCGACGACTACATGGCCTACACCGTCGAGCTGGTTCAACGCTACCCAGACCGGCTGCTCGGCTGCTTCGTCTACAACCCGCGTTGCGGTCCGGAGAACGGGGCCAAGGCTATCGAGTTCTATGCGAAGGAGCACGGCTTCAAGATGGTCCAGTTGCAGGCGAACATGCACGCCTACCGGCCGGACCGCGCGCTTGACTGGTTGCGCCCGGCCTTGCGCAAATGCGCCGAGCTGGGCTTGCTCGTCAAGCTTCATACCGGCGATGGTCCATACAGCATTCCGACCGAGTGGTATCCGCTGATCCGGGAATTTCCGTCGGTGAATTTCATCATGGCGCACTTCGGCGTGCAGACCGGTGGCGTGTATTGCTTCGAGCCGTTCCAGATGGCCATGGATACCCCCAACGTCTATTGCGAATCGAGCTGGTGCCTGCAATCGCGCATTGTCGAATTTGCGAAGGTGCTGTCCACGCACAAGATCCTGTACGGCTCAGACACGCCGCCGAACGAACCGGGCATGTGGCTGCGCCTGCTCGAAGTCCTGTGCCACGAGCCACCGCAAGGTCTGAATCTCGATGAGGAGACGCTCGAGGATTATCTCGGCAACAACCTCGCGCGAATGATCGGCCTCGAACCGAGTCCGCCGCCGCGCAGTGTGGAGCAAGCACACGATTATCTGAACCAGTTTGCCGGAGTCCGCGCATGATCATCGATACCCATCTGCACCCGACCAATCTCGTCGACGAAGCCTGGCGCCATACCGGCGAGCCGTTCACCGGCGAGCGCCTGCTCAAGATGATGGACGGCCCGTACATGATCAACGGCAAACCCCGCCGTATCGACATGGGGTTCATCCAGCCGCCGCCCGGCAACACGGGTTATCGCGACGGTAACCGGCGTGGCCGCGAAGGCATTCGCGACTACATGGCGTATATCGCCGAACTGACGCAGAAATACCCCGACAGGTTTATCGGCAACTTCACCTACAACCCGCGCTGGGGCCCGGAAAACGGCGCGGCCGAACTCGAGTTCCATGTGAAGGAGTACGGCTTCAAGATGCTGAAGCTGCACGCCAACATGCATGGCTACCGGCCCGACCGGGCGCTCGACTGGCTGCGTCCCGCCATGAAGAAATGCGCGGAACTGGGCGTGGTCGTGTTGATTCATACCGGCGACGGACCGTACACCATCCCGACGCAGTTCTATCCGATCATCCGCGAATTTCCGATGGTGAATTTCATCATCGGCCACTTCGGGATTCAGACCGGCGGCAACTATTCATTCGAATCCTTCTGGATGGCGATGGACACGCCGAACGTGTATTGCGAGTCGGGCTGGTGTTATCAGTCGCGCATTGTTGAGTTCGCGAAAGAGTTGCCGCGCAACAAGATCGTGTTCGGCACGGACTCGCCACCGAACGAGCCGGGCATGTGGTTGCGTGAACTGGAGATGCTGTGTTCGCCGGCGCCGCAAGGCATGGATCTGGACGAAGACGGACTCGAAGACTACATGGGTAACAACATCGCGAGGCTGGTCGGCATCGAGCCGAGCAAACCGCCGAAAGATCTGGCCGAGGCTGAGAAGCGCCTCAAGGCGAGCTATGTGTAGTTGATGAAAGACCGCGGGCGCCGTATCCGTATCCGTATCCGAGTCCGCGCCCGCGGTCGTCTCACCTCGTTTATCCACACGCCGGAGCCCATCATGGCCGATGCACGCTTGCACGAACTCGCGGGGACGCAGGACTTTCACGCGTTCGTGTCTACCTATCGCGACCTCTTTCCCGATGACGTCCTAACGATCAAGCAGCCGTTGTCCGCCGATCAGGATGTGACTGCGCTGGTCGCGGAACTGGCGGCGCGAGGCCGGCATGAGATGCTGGTCTGCGAGCAGGTCGATGGTCTGGACACACCGCTCGTCACTAACGTCTTTGCATCCCGCAGTCGCATTGCGCGGCTGTTCGGTGTCGAACCGCCGCACTTGTTTGAAGCCTATCAAAGCCGTGCGAATGCGCCGCTTGCGCCGCGTTTCGTAGCGAACGGTCCAGTTCTCGATCAGGTCACCGAAGGCGATGCAGTCAACCTCGATCACCTGCCAATGATCCGGCATTTCGATACCGACCGCGGCCCTTACATTACCAACGCGGTGATCGTCGCCGAAGATCCGGTGACGGGCATCGCCAACCTCAGCTACCACCGTTCCATGCGCCACGAGCGCAATGCACTCGCCACCAGCCTGCACTCACGCGGCCACCTCTGGCGGATGCTACAAAGCGCGCAGCAACGCGGCGACGTGCTTCGCGTTGCAATGGTGATCGGTGCTCATCCACTGTTCATGCTGGCCGCTTCCGCGCGGGTACCGTTCGGGACGGATGAGCGTTCGATAGCCGGTGGCCTGTTCAACGCGCCGCTCGAACTCGTGCGCACGCCGCGTTACGGCATCGGTGTACCGGCCGCTGCGGAGTTCGTGCTCGAAGGCACGATCGATCCGGCCGAGCACGCCGAAGAAGGTCCGTTCGGGGAGTTCTCCGGTTATTCGTCGGACCGCTCGACCAACAATCTGCTTCGCGTCGACACCATGATGCGCCGCCGCGATGCATGGCTCGTCGACGTGGTCGGCGGTCCGTATGCCGAGCACCTGACGCTCGCGCGTTTGCCGCGCGAGGCGGAAATGAGCGAGAAGTTGAAGGCGCGTTTTCCCTCCGTGACAGCACTTCATTACCCGAACTCCGGCACGCACTTCCATTGCTATGTCGCACTGAACCAGTCGCGCGACGGTGAAGCGCGCCAGATCATGCTCGCATTGCTCGGCTGGGACCCTTATCTGAAGAACGTCATCGCGGTGGACAGCGACATCGACATCAGCGATGACTCGCAAGTGTTATGGGCGCTCGCCACGCATTTCCAGCCGCATCGCGACCTGTTCGTGATCGACGGCTTGCCGGGCAGTCCGCTCGATCCTTCGTCGTCGGCTTCAGGCACGACTTCGCGCATGGGTATCGATGCGACTCGCGGCTCCACGTTCGACGGCATTCGCGCACGCATCGGCGAACGTGCGATTGAGCATGCGCGTTCATTGCTTGCGGGTCTCGAGCGGGGAGTGCCGGCATGACGATCGCTAAAAGCCGCCGCATGGTGGTCGGCATCAGCGGTGCATCGGGATTCGTCTATGGCGTGCGCTTGCTCGAATTGCTGCGAGCACTGGATCTGGAAACGCATTTGATCATCTCGCGGGCGGCCGTTCTTACGATGGCCCACGAGACCCATTACAAACTCGCCGACGTCAGCGCGCTCGCTACGACTACTCATCGTTGCGACGACCTCGCAGCAAGCATCGCAAGTGGCTCGTTCCGCACGATGGGGATGATTGTCGCGCCCTGCTCCATGAAGACGCTCGCCGAAATTGCTGACGGCATGTCGCTCAGCCTGATTTCAAGAGCAGCCGACGTGTCGCTGAAAGAACGCCGGCCGCTTGTCCTGCTCGCGCGCGAGACACCGCTCACGCTGGCGCATCTGCGCAACATGACTGCCGTGACCGAGATGGGCGCCATCGTGGCGCCGCCCGTTCCCGCGTTCTATACCCGGCCGCAATCGCTCGAACAAGTGATAGATCACACGCTCGGCCGTGTGCTCGACTTGTTCGGACTCGAGACAGGCACCGTTACGCGGTGGCGGGAAGCCGTCGAAGAACCGCTTACTGCGTGAAGTTCGCATGAAGCCTGGCCACGCATCAGCAGTCAGTATGACCACCAGGAGACGATCGATGAACACCATCCACATGACCCATCATGAAGCCGAGAAAATTCCAGTCACCATTTTGGCCGGCTTCCTTGGCGCGGGCAAAACAACGCTGCTGAACTACATCCTGCGCGAAAATCACGGCCGCAAGATTGCCGTGATCGAAAACGAGTTCGGCGAAATAGGTATCGACGGCGGTCTCGTGCTTGAATCGACCGAAGAAATCTACGAGATGACGAACGGCTGTGTCTGCTGTGTCGGCGCGGTGCGCGAGGATCTGGTGCGCATCGTCCGCACACTGATCGACAGGCCCGAGCGGCTCGATCACATCATTGTGGAGACGAGCGGTCTTGCCGATCCGTATCCGGTCGCACAAACCTTCTTCCTCGACGATCCAATCGCTAAACAGGTCACACTCGACGCGGTCGTGACGATGGTAGACGCGAAGCATATAGCGGCACATCTGGACGACATCCTCCTCGACGGTTCTGACAATCAGGCAGTAGACCAGATCGTGTGCGCGGACCGCATTGTGATCAACAAGGTAGACCTTGTGAGCGAGCAGGAAGTGGCCACCCTGACCACACGGATTCGCGCATTGAACGCCACCGCCGACATTGTCCCGTCGAGCTACGCACTGATCGACCTGGGAAGAATCCTTGGCGTCGGCGCCTCCGAGTTCTCACAGCAGCTGGTCGAAGCGGGCGGACTTTCCGAGCATGAGCATGAGGATCACGATCACCACGAGCACGCAGATGAGCACGAACACGAACACGACGCCAGTGTCTCGTCGGTAGGTATCGAGGTATCCGCCGAGGTCGACCTCGACGCATTGCAGGACTGGCTCGCCCAACTACGCGTATCGGATGCGAGCAAGCTGTTTCGCATGAAGGGCATTCTTGCCGTGCGCGGGCAACCCTGCCGCTACGTGCTGCAAGGCGTGCACAACGTGATCGAGCTGCGCGCGGCGCAGGCCTGGGGTTGCGAGCCTCGGACTAGCCGCATTGTTTTTATCGGCCGCGATCTCGATCGTGCCGAGCTGACCGACCGCTTCCATGCCTGTCTCGGCGCACCTATAACGGCCTGACGGGTTGAACAGCCGGCCCGCGGATGACTCGTGGCGCGACTGCTGCCAAAACGACGCGTGCAAACGCGCACTTGTGCCGCGGACCGCGGGCTGGTCAATAACGAAATTCAGGAGACATTCGATGAACACCGCCCCACACCCTGTCGATCAGCGTCTGCCGAAGCGCCAGGTAATTACGCTCGGATTGCAGCACATGCTGGTTGCTTATATCGGCGCGATTGCCGTGCCGCTCATCGTCGCGTCGGCGCTCAAGATGTCGTCCGCCGACACGACCATCCTGATCAGCACCGCGCTTTTTTGCTCGGGTATCTCGACCCTGCTGCAGACCATTGGCTTCTGGAAATTCGGCGTGCGCTTGCCGATCCTGCAAGGCGTTGCGTTCAGCAGTGTCGGACCGGTGATCGCCATTGGCTCGAATCCAAATGTCGGCTTCGCGGGGGTGTGCGGCGCCGTGATCGGGGCGGGTTTGTTCACGCTGTTCGCCGCCCCCCTGATCGGCCGGCTGCGACGCTTCTTTCCTCCAGTCGTGACCGGTTGCATCGTGACAGTGATCGGCTTGCAGTTGTTTCCGGTGGCTTACGAGTGGGCAGCGGGCGGACGGCAGAACCCCCAATTCGGCGCATCGCCATTCCTGCTGGTCGCGCTGTTCGTCGCCCTCGTGATACTCGCGGTCAATCGCTTCGGCTCGCCGTTCCTGCGCAACCTGTCAGTGTTGATCGGGCTCATTGCCGGCGGTGTAGTCGCGTGTCTGCTCGGGATGGGGAACTATAGCGGTGTCAGCAGCGCGCCATGGTTCACCGTACCTTATCCGTTCCACTTCGGCACGCCGGTATTCGCCGTCGTGCCGGTGCTGACCATGATAGTTGTCATGGTGGTGCAGATGGTCGAGTCAATGGGACTCTTCATCGCGATCGGCGGGATTGTCGACAAGCAGGTCACCGAGGAAGACGTCGTGCGCGGCCTGCGCGCTAACGGGCTTGCCAGCGCCATTGCAGGCATGTTCGCGGCGTTTCCGTTTATCGCGTTCATGGAGAACGTCGGGCTCGTGATCCTCACGGGCGTGCGAAGCCGCTGGGTGGTTGCCACAAGCGGAGCGCTAATGTGCATCGTAGCCCTAGTGCCGAAGATTGGCGCGGTCGTCGCAGCGACGCCCTCCGCCGCGCTCGGCGGAGCGGGGATCGCCATGTTCGGCGTAGTCGTGGCAGCGGGCGTGCAGACGCTCTCGAAGGTCGACTTCGAAAGCAATCGATACAACGTGCTGATCGTGGGCTTCACGATCGCGACAGCGCTGATTCCCGTGATGGCACCCGAGGTATTCAAGCAGATGCCCGAGTGGACCCAGCCGTTCCTGCATAGCGGCGTCGTGCTCGCCTGTCTCGTCTCCGTGGCTCTAAATGCAGTGCTTAACGGCGCGCACGACGAGGTCGTGGTCGAGACACATCAACTGATCCGGGAATGAGCCAAATCGAATTATGTAGCGGCCGTCTCTGCGCCGCTGCAGGAAATGCGTTGCAAGGAGAAACAAAACGTGAACACCCAAAGCGAAGCCCTGTTGATCAAGAATCCGATTGCTGTCATGAGCGGCCTGCGCGGCGAACGCGCCCGGCTCGGTCAAGTCGACGTGCGCGTTCGCGCGGGACGGATCGAGGAAATCGGTCCGCAACTCGTGGCGAGAGAAAATGAAAGAGTCATCGACGCCAGTTCCTGCGTCGTCTATCCGGGGTGGGTCAACACGCATCATCACCTGTTCCAGAACTTGCTGAAGGCGGTCCCCGCCGGTATAAACGCCGATCTTCAGGAATGGCTGGCTGCGGTGCCGTACCCTCGGCTTGCGCGCTTTACACCGGACCTCGTTCGCATCGCCGCCCGGCTGGGGCTGGCGGAACTCCTGCTTTCGGGTGTGACCACCTGCGCCGATCATCATTATCTTTACCACGCAAAAGGCACGACAGAAACCGGCGACCTTCTGTTCGAGGAAGCGGCTGCATTCGGCATGCGTTTCGTGCTGTGCCGCGGTGGAGCACTTCAGGCGGCGGGGGACCATCCGGGGTTTGCGAACAGCGTGTTGCAGCCTGAGTCACTTGACCAGATGCTCGGCGACATCGAGCGCCTGAAGTCCCGCTATCACGATGCCCGCCCCGACTCCATGCGCCGGGTCGTGGTCGCGCCCACCACGCCGACCTTTTCGTTGCCGCCCGCGCTGTTGCCGGAAATCGCACGCGCAGCGCGCAGCATGGGCTTGCGTCTGCATACGCATCTGTCCGAAACGCGTCGCTACGTCGACTTCTGCCGGGAGAAATTCGACATGCTGCCCGTTGAGTTTGTCGCCGAGCATGAATGGCTTGGCCCAGATGTATGGTTCGCCCATTTGGTTCATCTGGAACCCGGCGAGATCGCCATGCTCGCGGAAACGGGGTCCGGTTGCTCGCATTGCCCGGTCAGCAATGCGCGGCTTGGCAGCGGTATTGCGCTCGCGCCGCAGATGGCGGCAGCAGGCGTGCCCATGTCACTGGGCGTGGACGGCGTGGCCTCGAACGAGTCGGGGAGCATGACCAACGAAGCGCATTTTGCGTGGCTGTTGCATCGCGCGTCGCAGGGGGCTTCTGCTACAACCGTCGAAGAAACGATTCATTGGGGGACTGCTGGCGGCGCAAGCGTCCTCGGTCTTGACGCGGTAGGCACGCTCGAAGTCGGCAATGCGGCCGACTTGGTGCTGTACGATGTCGACGCACTGCGTTTCAATGGTTTCCACGATATAGCGATCGCACCGGTTGCGGCGGGCGAACCAACGACCGTTCGATACAGCGTCGTGGGCGGCCGTGTTGTCGTCGACGACGGTGAGATCCCCGGTATGGATCTCGGAGAGCTTCGGCGGGACGCACGGAAAGCGGTGCAGCTCTTGCTTGTCTGAACCGGGTATTGACTCGGCAGGTGGTGCGAGCGTTCGAAATGCAGTCGACCTCGCTCACGTTCGCGTCGCCCGTCGGTCTTCGGTCGCAACCACTGACGTGATTTAGCTCGGCAATTGAGAGGAGTAAGCGTCGAAGGCGCCTGCCAATAAATCTCAACCAAAGGAAGATGCTTTCTGCAGGTTTCCAGCGGCAGACAATGCGAGGTTTACGTCCAAAGGTTTGCCGACGTCTTTTTTCCATTCGAGATCCCAATGACAAAGAATCGCACTTTGCTTGGCATGTTGACCCCGTCGTCCAACACATGGCTCGAACCGCTGACAAGGGCGATGCTTGCAAGCTTGCCGGATGTTACGGCTCACTTCGCGCGCTTCCCCGTCTCAGAGATTTTGCTTAGCGATCATTCCCTCGGACAGTTCGACGAGTCGGCGATCACTCATGCTGCGCAGATGCTAGCTGACGCGAGAGTCGACGTAATTGCGTGGAACGGTACATCCGCAGGATGGCTCGGCTTTGAAACCGACGATCGCCTATGTCGTCGGATTACCGAGATTACTGGTATTCCAGCAACCACATCGGTGCTGGCACTCAACGAGATCTTGAGGAAGACCAATGTACGCGAACTCGGTCTGGTGACGCCGTATGTCGATAGCGTACAAAAGAAAATCATCGACAACTATCATCGTACCGGCGTCACCTTTGTGAACGAGCGGCATCTGAATCTGCAGGTAAACTTCTCCTTTGCCGAAGTCCCGGTCGACACGATTCGCACAATGGTCCGCGAAGTCGCGACGTCGCGGCCCGGCGCGATTTCAATATTCTGCACCAACCTGAACGCCGTTCGCATCGTATCCGAACTTGAACAGGAAATCGGGATTCCTGTCTACGACACGAGCGCGACCGCCGTGTGGAAGTCCTTGCAGCTCGCCGGCTATGACACGTCCCGCTTGGCAAGCTGGGGGCGTTTGTTCGGCGAAGTTGTTTAAGGGCGGTTCTAACTCCGGCAACATGCCCGATGAAATTTTCTGAAAAGGATCCACCTACCTGCGCACCGTCAATATCCTTTCTCACATGGGCAGGTTGCCCGCTTTAGATCAACGAGCAATGCTGAATCTGTCGTGACCCGTCGTTCTTCAAAGCGTCAAATTGGCGCCGCTGTACCGCCTCCCTTACGGACAACATAATCGGAGTTAAATTGGCCGCTTGGCGAGGAATCGCTGCATGCGCGGCTAGTAAAACAGGCTACAGCGCCGTTCGTTCTGAAATGGTTGATATGCGCGGTGGACTCGCCGCGGCGAGCCGAATGGTACATGTCCGCGAGAAACTGCACTCGACGCTTTTTTCCTGGCGAACTAAAGAAGGGTGCTTCGCAGGGAGCCTTTAAAGGAACAGCAATACAAGACCGTTAGGAACACGAAATGCATCGAACAGACGATCATCGATGATCACCTCCCCACTCACCGACGTAATGCCCGACGCCCTCACCTGCTGCGCCAGATCGTTCATGGCGGTCAGCGGATCTTCGGGGGTGAGGATCGCACCGCTGAAACCACGCGCATCGTTGTGATCGAAGTCGGTGTAGTCGATGGTGCCATCGGCCTTCTGCCGTCCGCCAAACGTGAGATCTCCCGACGCCTTGAGGATCAGGTCGCCCATGAGCTTGCCGGACGAATCGACCGTTCCGTTGCGATACACCGGCGTGACAAACCGGTGATCCGCGCCGATGACGTTGAGCGCAGTGGCCACCGAATACAGCTTGCGTACCGATGCAGTCAGCACAAGCTTGTCCGGTTGCAGCGACTGGAGCACTTCGCCCGTGCTCGCGTCCATCACGACCAGCGACCACTGCGATTTCGCGCTCGTATAGCGCGGCTTGTTCATGACCTGTGCGATCGGGTCAGTCGTGCTGTCGCCGCCGCTCCCGCAACTCGCGACAAGCACGCAGGAAGCGATCACCGCAAAGACAACCGGAAACGATGTGCGAAGCCGCAGCGTCATTGCAGCTTCCAGAGTAGCGCCGCTATCTCGCCTTCGTCCTGGAAGGCGTTCAGGACGGTTGGAAAGCCTTCGAACACGGCATTGTTCATCGTCAGGAAGAAGGCGATCCGGCGGCCACTCTTCGCGTCGATGTAACCGGCGAGCGCTTGTGCCTTGAGAAACGGCGTTTGCGGTGCGGTCGTGCTAAGGCCGACATAGGTGCCCGTCTTCGCGTACACGCGGCCTTTCGCGCCGGCCAGGGTCGGGTCGGACTCAAAATCCGTGACCGTGGTTAGCGATCCATCGACGCCGAGCGAAGGCATCGTGTCGACGTAGGTTGCATAGTCGGGCATCAGGCGCATGCCGCGCAGCATCGCTATCACAGCCGTAGCGGTCGCCGTGGTATCGCCGCCGCCGCTGCCGTCCTCGAAGTGATATTGGTCCGGCGTTATCTTGAACGTAGACGAAAGCTCGCTCTGTTCAGTTGCGAGCGCAGTGGCCATCGTCCGCGAGCCGTTCTTGGCGAGTCCGTAGAGCAACAGCGTCACGTCGGCGCCAATGTTATAGCTGACCTTGTTCACGAACCGCAGGTCTTGCGCGTATGGCGCGGACGTGAGCGCAGCCACCTGCTGCGCGCTCGAATATGAGCCTTGCGCGGGCAGCAACGCCACCGGGTTGGCCTCGAGCGGGGCGGCAGTCACCGTCACGCCCGCACGTGCCAGCGCTTCGATAAAGACCGTGCGCGCATACGTGGACGGCCGGCTGACACGGAACGTGCGTACGAGCGGATATGCGCCGGTCAGCGGAGGCGGGACACCCGCGGGCACCGTCCCGCTGACTTCGCCCATGCAATTCGCCGCGCCTAAGCACCGGGGTACATCATCCGGCGGTTCGGGATTGAGATCGACGGCGAAATCCGATGTCGCTGCGCCCGTTGTCAGCGTGGACTGCACGGAGAATGCCGCGGACATGGGCCGATAGGTGAACAGAAGAAGCGCACCTTGCGCGCTCGGGCTGAACGAGATATCGACGACATCGTCATTGACCATCATTGGCGTGACGTTGAAGCCGGTCTCATCGCGATACTGGAACGCATCGAAAAGTCGATCGTCGATCACGACGTCGCCATTGACCGTCTTGATGCCCGCAGCGGCCACTTGAGCCGCGATGGCGTTGAATCCCGCCAGCGGGTCGGGCGCGCTCAGGAGCGCATTGCCGAGACCATCGGCTTCGTTGTGATCGAATGCGGTGAGCGCAATCGTGCCATCCGGGTTGGCGCGACCGCCCATTGTCAGGTCGCCGCTCGCCACCATGATCAGGTTGCCGTTGAGCGCGCCGTTTGCGTCAACGGTGCCCTGCTTGTACACGGGAGTGACATGCGTGTGCTGCGCGCCGAGGATGTTGAGCGCATTGCCCGTGGTAAACACCTTGCGAACCGAAGCGATGAACAGCTGCGAGCCGGAATTGAGATCGTAGATGACGTGGCCAGTATTGACATCGACAACCTGCATCGCCCACGTCGCGCCCTTGTACGCGGGCTTCTGCATCACCTGCATGATCGCATCAGGGACCGACGTGCTGTTGTGATCCGAGCCGCCGCAGGACGCGAGCAGAAGCGCTGCCGCAACCGCTATTGGCCACCGTTCGCAGCTCGCTTCGATCAATGGTTTCATCGCCGTCTCCGGGTTGAATGATTTTATTCGCTATGGCGCATTTGAGGAGCGGCTTCACGTTACGGCTTGGCAAGTTCCGTGATTATCATTTGCGCGATCGTGTCAGCGGGCGCGCGGCCATCGGGCGATTCCGCGGTCGTGGTCCAGACGACCACGGTCGTCGTGGTCGCCGGGTCGTACACCATGAACGTGTTGAAGCCGCTGATCTGGCCGTTGTGTCCGTAGTACGTCCCGTACTTGACGATGCCGAGGCAATACGCCGGCGCGTTCGGGTTGCTCGCATTGACCGACGTGCAGGTGGAAAGGCGCTTTGACTGCAGGTCCGCGTTCAGGTAGCCGCCGCCGACCATCCGTTGCACGACGGCCGCGAGCTCCTTGATCGTCGAGATGCCCGATCCCGCGGTCCAGCCCCACGACGCCGATGCATTCGTGACGTCCGTCGGCTGCAACGTGCCGTTCTTCGCGGCTGCCTGACGTTCCGGCGACAAGGCCGAGGTGGTCGCCGTCTCCACATTCGTGCCCCACAGATAACCGTGCGCGAACGGCGCGGGCATCGCCGTATTGTCTTCCGGCGACATATAGGTCGCAGCCAGCCCAAGCGGCGCGAAGAGTCGCGCCTTGATTGAATCAGCGGCGCTCATGCCGGTGAGCTGCTCGATGATCAGTCCCAGCAAAATGTAGTTCGTGTTCGAATAATCCAGGGACGTGTCGGGCGGGAATACCTCGGGGTGGCTGTATGCAATGGCCAAGAGCTCGTCTGTCGTCCACACCAACGCCGGCTGCGAATCGAGCGTCTGGTTGAAACCGAGGTCGCGGCTGTAATTGTAGAGGCCGCTTCGCATCGCGAGCAATTGCTGAATCGTGATGGTTGTACCGTTCGGCACGTTGGAGATGTACTTGCTGACGGGATCCGCGAGGCTCAGCTTGCCTTCCTGAACCAGTTGCAGGATGACCGTGGCAGTCCATGTCTTGGTCACGCTGCCGACCCGAAAATTCGCGTTTGTCGGAATCGTGGCGCTGGTGCCCCGCTCTGCAACGCCGAAGGATTCAAGCCAGTCGCCCTTGGGCGACTGCACATAGACAACGGCGCCCGGCGCCTGCATGTCGCTCATCAACTGGATGACTTGCGGCCTGGCGGCGCTGACGAATGCCGGCTCGGGTGAATCATCGCCGCCGCACCCCGGCAACAGCATAGACAGGATCAGGGTAAACGCATAGACATAGCCCTTGGACGCGAAGTGCGTCCGAGGAACCGGGCGGACGATCATCATTGCTTCGTTTTCCTTATTGGTTGTGACGCAATGCTTTTGAAGATCGCCGCTCGATGCCGATAATAGACCGGAGCCGATCCTGGTTTAATTAGACGATTCTGTTGTTCTAATTGATTACTTCTCAGAAATAATAAGTCATACTTTGTAAGAATGCATACATGTTTTTCCGCTCGAGGGGCGGTTCGTCAAAAGATGGACAAGTTGCGTTGCCGCATTTACGTATGACAACGCGCCGTCGAGAGGCCTTTGTATGGGCATTGCCCCGTTGTACGTAATTCTTTATCTTGCAAGGACCGCGCAACTCTGGGAGTCGTTCGCTCATGCTGCTAGCAAGATCTGATTGGTTTGCAAGGACAGCTTCGGTCGCACTGGCGTGCGGCTTGCTGGCCAGTTGCGGCGGCAGTTCCACGCAAGCGTGTGGCGCGGATCAGGTTCACTTGGAAAGCGGCTGCACAAACACCTCGCAAGTCGCCGATTCTGTCCGTCGAGTTGTACAAGACACAATGCAACAACTGGATCTACGCGCGGCGGTCGTTGGCGTCAGCGTGGGCGATCATGTCGTGCTCACGCAGGCCTGGGGCGAATCGACTCCCGACGTGCCAGCCACCATCGACATGCACTGGCGTATCGGCGCTATCGCGATTTCATACATGTCGACGGTTGCGCTGCAACTCGAGGACGAAGGGAAGTTAAGCCTAGACGATCCCTTGTCGAAATATCTGCCTGATATTCGTGACGCGAGCAAGGTTACGCTACGAATGTTGATTGGATCGACTTCGGGGTTTCCGGAATACGTCAATACCATTCCGCTCGAACAGAACGTCTATCGTCAGTGGCAAGAAAGCGAATTGCTCGCTGACGCGTTCGCCAAACCGTCGGTTTGCGATCCAGGAACCTGTTTCGCGTATTCGCACGCCAATTTCGTGCTCTTTGGTCAGGTGCTCGAGAAAGTCACGGGAATGCCGCTCGGCACCCTTATTAGCCAACGAATTTTGCGTGCGTTGCAACTAACCCAAACCTTCAGCAACGACGATGCGTTTATGCCTTTGCCGATATTGAATGCGTATTCAGACGAATTGGGCAGTTACCAGAATTCGACCGCCTGGAATCCCTCTTGGACGCTCGCACATGGCGCAATCATGTCTTCGACGATCCCCGACATTCTCAAAAGCACTCAGGCAATCGGCAGTGGTGAGCTGATTTCAGCGCGCGCGCGAGCAGAAATGATCGCGCAGAATCCCGTGACGTCACGCGGCAAAGCGTATGGGGGGCTGGGTATTGTCGTCGTCAATGGCTGGCTATTGCAAAATCCGTCGTTCTTCGGCTATTCAGGTGTATCGGCGTATCTTGAGAAAAACGGTATTTCGATCGCGGTAACGGCAACTAAAAACGCCGACTCGCCGGACGTGTCTGCGGCATCGCGATTGTTCGAGAATATTGCTCTGGAGATTGCGCCTTCGGATTCCGTGACTATCACGGCACGCTGACAGGAAGGGCGGGCGAACGTTGACTCCAGGTAAACTAATACGGCATCCTACAGATGTGACGTGCAGATGCAGGTGACGCCGTATCGTTCGCATCAACCGGAACGCAAAACATGATCGTCGTGTTCGCGACCGCGGCGACCGCGCCCGATGGCACGCCGCCCGCTGATCAGATAGCCAAAATTGTGGCAGACAGTTTGATCGCTGAAAACTAACCAACAAAACGGAGCCTACCGTGGTCCAGTTCGATCGCAAGAACTTTGAGGCAATGAGCCCTGCGCGCAGGCAATTTCTCGGCTACGGCAGCGCTGGATTATTGGCGGCATTTCTGCCTGGTTGTGGTGGGCACGACGACCATTCGCAGTCGTATCAGCAGACCATAGCAATGGGCCAGCAGATGATGCAGGCGGCCGTCAGCAACCCCAGCCGCCCGGTCGCTGCGATCTCGGTCGCAATGGTAAAAGGCAGCACGATTGTCTGGCAGCAGGCATTTGGAATGGCATCGGTCCCCGGACAAGTCAGCGCAACACCTCGGACGCGCTTCAACATTGGCTCGGTAAGCAAACTTTTCCCTGCGCTCGCTGCGTCAATACTTGTAGATCGAGGATTGATCGCGCTTGATACACCGATCGTTGAATATCTGCCAACGTTCACCATGCTCTCGCCCGAGTACGCGCAAATTACCACACGCCATTTGCTCTCGCATGCATCGGGCTTACCCGGCACAAACGGTCGCAACTTATTCACTTTTCAGCCTATTGCAGGCTACGCTGCTGACACGCAAGCCGAACTGGCCAACTCGCATCTAAAGCATCTGCCTGGCGAGCTAGCCGTTTATTGCAACGATGGTTTCACCATGGTTGAGCAGCTTGTGCTCGCAGTGACTGGACAGAGCTTCGTGGACTTCGTGACATCGGCGATTCTCGTTCCGCTAAAGATGGCAAATTCAAGTTACCTGACCAGCGTTCCTACCGGCGGATCGTTCTCGCTGCCGGTGGCCAACGGTACGCAATACCAAGAGTTTGTCAACGCCTATGCGACCGGTGGGCTAAGTTCGACACCCGTTGACATGATGAATCTGGCGCAGATGATATACAACGGTGGAGTGTTTCAGGGGCAACGCATTGTCTCCGCTGCCAGCGTCGCGGAGATGGGTTCCGATCAGACAAAAAACTTGACGATCAATCCATCGCCCGAATGGCGATGGGGTCTCGGCTGGGATTCGGTTGTACAACCAGCGCTGAACGCAGCTGGTGTGCTTGGCTGGGAGAAGGACGGTGGCACAGCTTTTTACACGACCGAATTCTTCGTGGTGCCCCAATCGCAATTCGCGTTGATGGTAACCGGCAATTCTGGCTACGACGCGCGTACGATCGCCGAAACTTTGGTAATGTCGGCGTTAAAAGAAGACAGCACAATTGCCTCCTTGCCACCAAAGATCAGTAGTCAGGCACCATCAGTTGTTGCCGCGGCTAACCTATCGACCAGTGCCGGCATTTATGGAAATTCCGATTCGCCCTATCAAGTGATTGCTGGTTCGAACGGTAGCTTTGAGCTCAGCCAATGGGACGCAGATACACGCGGTTGGCAAACCATAGGTACTTATCAATCTCGGAGTGACGGTTGGTGGTGGAGCGACGCCGACACAGCGTCTTATCGTTTTACGGTTGTGGCAGGCAAAGACAGCGAAGCCAATCCATACAACTATCGATACCTTATGAAGCGGGTGGTGCCGGGCGCAGGCTATGCCTACTTGACACTCCCAGTCGGTCAACAATTCGCGCCCGCCGCGTCTCTTTCGAACAGCTGGCAGCAGCGCGTCGGAAGCCAGTGGACGTTAACGAACGATTCGCCATCGGCTGTGCCGATTGCCGTTCTCGGCAATCCTCCTGCGTTCTTCACCACGCTGTCGGAATTACCCGGCTACATCTTGTATGGTAATGAAGACCTCCGCTACCAGCTATTTACGCTGGTCAGCGACACATTGGGCGGAATGTCAGTGAAGATACCGGGCAACTTTGGACGCGATCTCTATGAAATCCGATTCTCTACAACCACGGCTACGACGCTAACGGTGGGGAGCTCCATATACGCGCGCATCTAAGTGCGCGGACCGGGCAAGAACGCACGTAAGTGGCAACGGTTGTTATCTGCCCGAGCGGGTCAAGTATCGGGACCCCAGACGCCCGCACGCGCCTGAACTTGCGCTGCGACTTGCGGGGAACAGAAGCAAGTCGCGGTGATTCGGGCTCTCCCCGTGCTGAACGGAACTTGACGCACCATCGCTTTCATACCCCTTTATTGCAGCTTTGATAGTCGAAGCTGTCACGCGCGTGGTCGTCATTATCGTAGAGGGTTTGAGGAGCCCTCCAAGCCCGCGTCTCCCCCTTCACGCTCGATGCGTCCAGAGTAAACACCTACGCCGTTCTATTGACCCGGTACATACTCATCAGTATTATTTGTCGATACATACCGATGAGTATGATGACGTCGAAAAAACGCTGCATCGCTGCTATGTTCTGACTGTTGCCAAGCGCTCAAGGAGAGCACGTCCTGCCATGGATCGCATCCCGTTGACTTCTCTTGCTGCGAAAAAGCATCTCCCGCTCGCCGCGCTCATACAGATCGAAAGCTTGCAGAAGCAATATCGAACGCGTCACGGCGAGCCGGTCCAGGCGCTCGGGCCGATCGACCTGACTATCGATACCGGGGAGTTCATTACTGTCGTGGGCCCTTCGGGTTGCGGAAAATCGACTTTACTCAAGCTATTGGCGGGATTGATCACCCGCTCATCAGGCACGATCCGCGTCAACGGTACGGCCATTGACGGCCCGCAGCGAGACATTGGTGTCGTATTCCAGAGCCCCGTGCTGCTGCCGTGGAAGACCACGTTCGAGAACGTCATGCTGCCCGCGACGGTCCTCAAACTGGATCGCACTCAGCTCAGTGCGCGTGCGCATGAACTCCTCAATACGGTCGGACTAGCCGATTTCGCGCAGCGATACCCGAACGAGCTATCGGGAGGAATGCAGCAGCGCGTGGCTATCGCCCGCGCGCTCGTCCACGATCCCGCCGTATTGCTGATGGACGAGCCATTCGGCGCGCTCGACGCCATGACCCGCGAAACCATGAACGTCGAAATCCGCCGCATCTGGCGGGCGTCGGGAAAAACCATCCTGTTCGTGACGCACTCGATTCCCGAAGCGGTGTTTCTCGGCAGCCGCGTGCTCGTAATGTCGAGCCGGCCCGGCCGCATTGCCGACATGATCGACGTCGATCTGGGCGTCGAACGAGATCTCGATGTCATGACCACGGAGCGCTTTGGTATCTACACGCGCCGTATCCGTCAACATTTCCAGGCCAAGGGGTTTATCGAATGAGTTCCGAACTTGCCATGACGCAGCCGGCGCCAGCGCCTCGCCATCCGGTCCTGACCGCCTTCAGGGAACATCCAGAATGGCTCTGCGTGCCGGGACTTTTTGTACTGGTGGTGGCGGTGTGGGAAATCGGCTTTGCGATGGCGGCGGTGCCGTTGTACATCGCGCCCGCGCCGTCCGATATCTACCATGCGCTGCTGAATGGTTTTCGCAGCGGTCTTTTTATCAGCAACGGCCTGACGACGCTCGCCGAGGCGTTGCTCGGATTCCTGATCGCCACGGTTGCGGGCATTGCTCTCGGCGCGCTCATCGCACAGTCGCGATTCATCGAAAAAACGATCTATCCCTATCTGATCGCCATCCAGACAACACCGAAGGTCGCCGTCGCGCCGCTCTTTATCATCTGGTTCGGATTCGGCATGACGTCGAAGGTCATCATGGCCGCTGTCGTGGCGTTCTTTCCCATTCTCGTGAATGTGATCGTGGGCCTTCGTTCGACCGATTCGTCGCGCGTCGAACTCATGCGTTCCCTGCGCGCCAGCCGCTGGCAGATCTTCACGATGGTACGTTTGCCGAGCGCGGCGCCAATGATCTTCGCGGGCTTGCATATCGCAGTGATCTTCAGCGTGCTCGGAGCGATCGTCGGTGAATTCGTGGGCTCGCGAAAGGGTCTCGGCAATCTCATCATGCAGTTGAACAACAACCTTGATACAGCGGGCGTCTTCGCCGCGCTCGTGGTGCTGTCCGCCATGGGTATCGTGCTGCACATGCTCATGCACGCGCTGCAAAAACGCCTGCTTTTCTGGGCGGAAGAACAGCAGATCTCACAAGTTTGAGCGTTGCGCCCAGAACCGGTCACCTCTCCAGATATCGTCATGACCTTTACTCTCCAACCGCTCGCGTCGGCAATCGGCGTGCAAGTCATCGGGCTCGATCTGCGCGAGCCTTTGTCCGACGAATGCATTGAAGCACTGCGCCACGCGTGGCACGAGCACACCATCCTCCTGTTTCGCGGGCAAACGCTCGATCATCATCAGCACATCGCATTCAGCCGCCGTTTCGGTGCGCTGGACGACCACGCCTCCATCCCGAAGTTCCGGCACCCGGAACACCCGGAAGTGCTGCTCGTGACCAACTACGAATCAGGCGGCAAACGGCTCGCGGTGGGCCGCCAGTGGCACTCGGATCTATCGACGACCACCCGGCCAGCGAAAGGCTCGCTGCTCTACTGCTCGGTGTTGCCTCCTGTCGGCGGGGACACGATGTTCTGCAACATGTACCGTGCCTGGGAAACACTGTCGCCAGGCATGCAATCGATGCTGGATGGACGGCTGGCGCTCCACGACATGGCGGTCGCACGGGAGACGCAGGCCAACCGCAGCGCCGATGAGCTTGCTGATATCCGGCGCCGCAATCCGCCCGTTTTTCAGCCGGTCGCACGCGTGCATGACGAATCCGGGCGCAAGGCCCTCTACGTCAGCGAAATGACAACGGTCGGTTTCGAGGACATGACGCGCGCCGAAAGCCGCCAGTTGCTGGAATACCTCCACGAGCACAGCACGCAGCCGGAAAACGTCTACCGGCATCGATGGCAAGTGGGGGACCTGATGATGTGGGATAACCGCAGCGCCATGCATATCGCGCTCGCGGATTACGACCAGACGCAACCGCGCATGATGTTTCGCACCACCCTGCTTGGCAACGCGAGCGGCCGCATTGCGGACGATGCGGCAATCGCACTTGCGCGCTGAGCCGTATCGGCCGGCCGAATGTCGCTAGATCCCGCGCAGTTGCTGAACTGGCGTATCGAGGACGTGGTCCAGCACTACGACGAACGAGACGCAATGTTCTACGCGCTGTCGCTGGGCATCGGCGAGCAAGCCGCTGATCGCTCGCACCTGCGTTTCGTGTACGAATCCGGCCTTGAGGTACTCCCCTCGTTCGCATGCGTTCTCGCCGATCCCGGGCCCTGGCTCGCGGACCCGCGCCTCGGCCTTAATTGGGCCAACATGCTGCACGCGGAACAACGGCTCACGCTGCATCGTTCGCTGGCGGGGGCTGCACTCGTTCGTAGCCGCAGCCGGGTGATGTTGGTGGAGGATCGGGGGCAACAACGTGGCGCGCGTGTCGTGACCCGGCGCGAGTTGAGCGAAGCGGATAGCGGCGCGCCGGTGGCCACGCTCGAGATGACGTCCATCCTTCGCGGGGATGGCGGGTTCATGGCCGGCCCCTTTCCCGGTTCCCGCGCTACCGTATCCACCCCCACGCAAGCATCGGTGACGGTGGAACATCGCGTCCCGTCGCAAGCCGCCCTTTTGTTCAGGCTCAACGGCGACATGAATCCACTCCATGCCGACCCAGGTGCAGCCATGTCGGCGGGTTATCCTCAGCCGATCCTGCATGGCATGGCGACATTCGGTATAGCGTGTTTTGCCGTGCTGCTGACTGCCGGGTTACCGTCTGCGGCACTGCGCACGATCGAAGCGCGCTTCACTGCACCGGTCTATCCGGGCGAGACATTACGTGTCGAGCTGGACGAGCGCGCCGAAACCTTCGACATGTTCGCGGCGGAGCGCGGCGTCAAGGTGTTGTCGCGAGGACGTGCGTCCTTCAACTGCGAAATCGCGCCGACATTCAATAGCGGCCGCCACAAACGTGCAGGACATCGCCGCTGATGTAGGACGCGCGCTCGGAGCAGAGAAACGCGACGGCGTCGGCGACATCGGTGGGCTGCCCGATACGCGGCACCGGCGTGGTCTTCTCGGCAGCTTCGCGCACCTTGTCATAGTGCGGCAGCGCCCGCACGGCCTGCGTATCGATAATGCCCGGCGCCACCGCGTTCACCGTCACGCCGAAGCGGGCGTTTTCGAGCGACATCGCGCGCGTGAATCCGATCAGTCCGGCTTTTGCCGCCGAGTAGTTCGCCTGCCCCGCATTGCCAAGATGCGCGCGCGACGACATATTGACGATCCGCCCCCAGCGTTGCGGGTCCGTGGTCATGTGCGGCAGCACCGCGCGCGTGCACAGGAAAGCGCCCTTCAGGATGACATCGACTACGCTGTCCCAGTCGCTCATGGCCATCTTCGTGATGCGCATGTCGCGCGTGAAGCCCGCATTGTTCACGAGCAGATGCACGCTGCCCCATGCCTTCGTGACCACCTCCGTCATGGCGCTGACAGACGCTTCATCGCTGACATCGACGCGATGCGACATGGCTTCGCCACCGCTTTCCATGATCCGGTTTGCCTGCATGCGGGCGGCATCGCCATCCAGGTCCACCACGGCCACGCGAACGCCTTCCGCCGCGAGCCGGTCGCAAATCGCCGCGCCAATGCCGCGCGCGCCACCCGTGACGATCGCCACCTTGCCTGCTATCCCCAGATCCATGTTGTATCCCTTGTTTTAGCCACGCGCGCGCCGCATCAATTCGCGGCCAATGATCAATTGCTGGATCTGAGTCGTGCCTTCGTAGATGCGGAACAGTCGTACATCGCGATAAAAACGCTCGACGGCGCTGTCGCGCATGTAACCCGCACCGCCATGAATCTGCACGGCACGGTCCGCAATGCGCCCGACCATTTCCGAGCTGAATAGCTTGCAACAGGAGGCTTCAAGCGAGACACGCTCGCCGGCGTCGTGCCGGCGAGCGACGTCGCGCAACATGCATTCGGCGGCATAGAGATCCGCCTGGCTGTCGGCGAGCATGGCCTGAACGAGCTGGAAGTCACCGATCGGCTGGCCGAACTGCTTGCGCTCGACTGCGTAGCGTGTCGCTTCGTGCAGGATGCGCCGGGCCTGCCCTACGCACACGGCAGACACGTTGATACGCCCACGGTCGAGTGATTTCATCGCGGTGACGAAACCGCGTCCAGGCTCGCCTCCGATGATCGCGCTCGCCGGCACGCGCGCGTCGTCGAAGTAGACATCGGCGGACCATGCGCCTGCCTGCCCCATTTTCTTGTCGTGCTCACCGACCGTGACACCAGGCGTATCCGCGGGCACGAGAAACGCGCTGATGTGCGCGTTCTTCGGCAAGCGCTCGGCATGCGTACGCGCCATCACGAGAAACAATCCGGCAATGGGCGCATTCGTGATGTAGCGCTTGCTGCCGCTGATCACATAGTGGTCACCGTCAAGCGTTGCGCGAGTTCGAAGAGCGGCGCTGTCGGAACCGGAATCGGGCTCGGTCAGGCAGAAGCTCGTGATCACCTCGCCGCTCGCGATCTTCGGCAACCAGTGGTCCTTCTGCGCCTCGGTGCCATGCATCAGGATGCCTTGCGAACCGAGTCCCAGGTTGATCCCGACGATCGACCGGAAGGCCGCCGACGCCCACGTCAATTCGACGATGATCTGGGTTTCATCCGCTGCGCCCAGTCCCAGGCCGCCGTAATGTTCCGGCGTGCTGAGGCCGAACAACCCCATGCGGCGAAAGTCGTCGATGATCGCGTCCGGCACGCGGTCGTCATCGGCGACTTGCGACTCGAGCGGCACGAGTTTGTCGTGCACGTAGCGGCGCACGGAATCTTTTAGCTGACCGAGCAATTCGGCATCGATCGTCATCTACGCGCCCTCCAGTCCGACGATTGCGACCGCACTCACGTTCTGGTTCGGCATGCCGCCCAGGTTGTGCGAGAGGCCGAAGACCGGCGGCTTGCCGACTTGCCGCTTGCCCGCGCGTCCCAACAGTTGCAGATAGTTTTCGTAAATCATCCGCAGCCCCGACGCACCGATAGGATGACCAAAGCACTTCAAGCCGCCATCGATCTGACACGGGATGTCGCCATCTGCGTCGAAGCGGCCGTCGAGAACATCGCGCCAGCCTTGTCCCGGCTCGCTCACGTGCAAGTCCTCCATCGTTACAAGCTCGGTGATGGAGAAACAATCGTGGACTTCCATCAGGCTCAATTGCTCGGCAGGATGAGTGATGCCCGCTTCGTCGTAAGCGCGCTTGGCGGCGATTCGCGTGGTATGGAAATAACTGCCGTCCCAGCCCGAACCCTGCAACTCCCATCCATTCGATACCGCCAGTTGCAGCCCCTTCACTGTCACGAGTTCACCGCCTTTGCCGAGCGCGCGAGCAATGTCAGGCGTGGTGACGATCGCGCAGGCGGCACCATCGGACACGCCACAGCAATCGTAGAGACCCAGGGGTTCGGCGATCATCGGCGCGTTGATCACGGTGTCCATGTCCACGGCCTTACGCAGGTGCGCCTTCGGATTGCTCACGCCGTTCGCATGGCTTTTCACGGAGACGTGCGCCATCGCGCGTTTGAGATCCTCCGGCGACACGCCATGCCGCGCGCGGTAGGCGCCTGCCAGTTGTGCAAAATTGCCGGGCGCGGAACCGACGACACCAATCATGTCGAAAGTCGTGCCCCGCGAGCGCACGGGCAGGCCGCCGTAACCCGTGTCCTTGAGCTTCTCCACGCCGAGCGCAAGCGCAATATCTGCCGCGCCCGACGCCACCGCATACACCGCGCCACGAAACGCTTCCGTGCCTGATGCGCAATAGTTCTCGACCTTCGTGACCGCAATGTCGTGAAGCCGCAGCGCCATGGCGAGCGGGATGCCAGACGGCCCGATGTTCATCGCGTCGAATCCGACCGACAGCCACGCTGCGTCGATCTGCGCGGTCTCGACGCCGGCATCGGCGAGCGCCTCGGTGTAAGCCTCGACCATGAGCGCGTCGGCGTCGTCGTTCCAGCGCTCGCCGAAGCGCGCGCATCCCATGCCGAGAATGGCTACTTTGTCGCGAATACCCTTGGGCATGTGAGTTCCTTATACGGCTGGCGCCGCTTTCCAGAAATACTTGGTGAAGTCGCGCTGCTGGTCGACCGACTTGATACGGAAGGTCATGCGCATTGGACGCCCGACTTCGATTTGATCACTGTCGGCATCGGTGAATTCGGCGAGCATGCGGCCACCGCCATCGAACTCGACCATGCCGTAGCATCCCGGCGGATCGGGCGTAAAAGCGAGTCGGTCGGCAGTGAAAGTCAACACGCGCGCCGGGCGCTCGGCAAGCGGATACGGCTCGAGCTTGCGTGCCACGCGCGAGGCCACGGAAAAGCCGGTCGCCGGATATTGCACGTCGCCGGTCTCGGTATCGATACCGCCAACAAGACCCAGCACGGTCGCCCGGTTCCGGTAAAGCGCCGTGAGCGGCTGCTTTTGCTCAAGCTCCGCGCGCATGCCGGTATCGAGGCGGATGCCACCGGTGAAGAACAAGTACTTCAGATAGTTCGATTCCGCTTTCTTGCGCGAGAGCCAACCGGCCACTCCACGCGGATGCACATGATGCGCGAGCGCGAGCGTGGTCTCGATGATCAGGACATCGGCCCCCTGCCCGAAACCCGTGACGAGAATGCGCTCGCCCGGCTTGGCGTTTTGCAAGGCCATGGCGAGCATCACGAGCGGCTGCGCGCAGCCTGCATGACCCAGCGACTCGCCGAGTCCATCAACAATCGCGGCGGGCGGAATGCCGGCATCGCGTGCAAGCGTTTCGGCCACGCCGCGCACTGGAATGGGCACGATCAAATGGTCGATTGCATCTCCCGCGAGACCCGCTTTATCGAGCGCCCCGCGAATCGCCCGGCCGATGATCTTGCCGTAGCCTTCGTCGCGGACCCATCGCGCTTCCCAGCCGTAGTCGAACTGCGCGGCTTTGCCGCGAAAGTGATCGACGAAATCCACCGATAGCGAATGGCTGGCCAGAAGCGTAGCGATCGGTTCGCCCTCGCCAATGACGAACGCCGCCGACGCGTCGCCATTGATCAGTTCGGCTTCGGAACCCGGCCGCGCATTCGCGCGTTCCGCCGCGATGCACAAGGTCGGGCCGTCACTCGCAGACGCCGCACGCAAGCTCTGGATCAGCGCGCCCGTTCCAGCCTTCTGGCTGCCCACGACGTCCTGCGTGAAAATCGTATCCGCGAGATTGAGGGCTTCCTTCACAACGCCTGCGTTCTGCCGGTCCGCGAACGGCAAACTCGTCGATGCCAACAACACCGAACCGATACCATCGCGTGCCATGGTCGACAGCGAATCGCGCGCGGCTTCCACCGCCAACGTGATGGCGTCCTCGTCCCAATTCGCCATCGCCCGTTCGCCGCGCGCGTGGGCTTTGAGTCCCGGCGTAAACCACGCGTGCGCCTGGACGATCGCCGCACGCTGCAGGCGCAGGCGCGGCACATACGCGCCGTACGACAGTATCCCGATCATTGAAGAGGTCTCCTCGCCCGGCTCGCCGTGGCCGCGTCAGGGTGGTAAAGGAACTGGCCGTTGCCCAGAACCAGCGCATCGCGCTCGGCGGTGCGTGCGACAAACGACGCAGCGCCGTCGTCGTCGAACCACACATACGTGACGATCGTCTCGCCCGGATACACCGGCGTGGAAAAACGGCAGTCCATGCGCCTGAAGCGCGCGTGATCGCCTTCGCAGACGGACTCGATCAACGCGCGCGCCGCGACCCCATAGGTGCACAAGCCATGCAGGATCGGCCGCGCGAATCCCACCGATGCGGCAAGCCGTGGATCAATGTGCAAAGGATTGCGATCGCCGCTCAGTTGATAGAGCAGCGCTTGATCGCCGCGCGTGGGAAGCGTCACGATCGCGTCGGGCGCACGTGCGGGCACGCTGTGCGGTGCGCAAACGGGCGCATCTCCCGCGCTGCCACGTGCGCCATCGCCACGCAGGAACGTGCCACGCCTTTCAGTCGCGAGCAGCGTGCCGGCACGTCCTTCGTAGAGATCGCGCCGCGAGTAAAGAATGGCTCCCTTCTCCGCGCCTTTATCGACAACACGCTCCACCTTCAGCACGCTCATGAGTTCGCCGGCTACGGGCAACGGTGCGAAAACTTCCAGCGACTGCTCGGCATGCAGCACTTTCTGCCAGGTCACGCCGTACTGCGGCTCTTTCATCCAGAAGCCGGGCCACGCCATTACCGCGGCCATGGTCGGCAATACCTGGAGGTCCTGGTCGAAGACATACCGCAGCGTGGCGTCGCGGGTCGCTGAATCCATTCCGATACCCAGGCCAAGCGCATACATGATCACATCGCGTGCATCGTGTACGGCAACTGTCTCGCGTGGCGGCATGTCGATCAAGCGCTGCGGGTCGAATGCGGAACTCATGCAGGGTCCCACGAGAAGACATCGGAGGAACGCTGCAGCGGCTGCAGGGTCGGCCTGAAAGCAGGCAGCAGGTCCGAGGCCAGGGTATCGACGGTCCAGCCCTCAGCGCGCTGCATGGAGCGCACCGGGCGCGGCAACGAGAACAGGAAAATCTCGTTTTTCCGCGCGCAGAAGACCTGGCCCGTAACCTCGCGCGCGTGAGCCGAGCAAAGGAACGCAGCAAGCGGCGCGACCTTGTCGGCGGACATGGTCTTGAGGCGCTCGACGCGCGCGCGATCGGCCTCGGTCTCCGCGGGAATGGACGCCGTCATGCGGCTCCAGGCAAAAGGCGCAATGCAGTTCGAGCGCACGCCGAAGCGCTGCATGTCGAGCGCAATCGAAGTCGACAGACCCACGATCCCCATCTTCGCCGCCGCATAGTTCGCTTGTCCCAGATTGCCGACCAGCCCTGATGTCGACGTGAAGTGCACGAACGCGCCGCTGCCCTGCTCCTTGAAATGCGACGCTGCCGCTTTCGACACGTGGAAGTAGCCGTTGAGATGGACATCGATCACGTCGTGCCATTCGGCATGGCTCATCTTGTGGAACATGCGATCCCGCAAGATTCCCGCGTTGTTCACTACTGCGTCGATGCGCCCGAAGTGGTGCAGCGCATCGTCGACGATCGAGGCGGCCTCATCGCCATTTGCGATGTTCGCCGTATTGAGCACCGCGCGCCCGCCCGCCTGGATGATCTCCGCCACCACGTCTGCACCAGGATTGGACTCGCTGTCGTCCGACGGGCCGCCGTAGTCATTCACGACAACCGCCGCGCCTTCCTTCGCGCACAGCAAGGCTATCTCGCGTCCGATACCCCGTCCCGCTCCCGTGACCGCCACCACTTGATCTTCAAGATTCACGTCTTCCTCACTTGTCGCCCGCTCTACTCGTCGTCCCATGCTTTTTCCGGCATGGGCAAACCCGCCAGATCGTCCGCAGTCAACGGATCGGTAACGGTCTGCCCTTGCGCTTCGATCACCACCATCAATTGCCGCGCGTGTTGCGCCGAGTGCCAGGTCGTGCGTTCGAGCACTTCGTGCAGGCTCTGTGCACCCCAATACGTCGGCTGGATCGTGGTGAAATCTGCATCGCGATTGCTCGTCCACCACGCGTCGAGACGTGTTTTCACGCTCTGTCCATAGGCGATGACGTCCTCGCCCGGCAACACTTCATGCGTGCCACGCATGGTCATTTCGTAACTCAACTCGCACGCTTCGTCGCGTGCTTCGAGGAACGCTTCGACCACGCGAAAGACGTGATGCGCCAGCCCGCGCGGCGGCGCCCAGCTGTTGCGAAAAGGGCCGTCAAGAACGGCATCGGTGAGTTGCCGGACAAATCCGATCGCCTTCTTGAGCACAATCTTCACGCGCTCAACCAGTACGTCGGCCGGGAGGCGGACATCGTCTGGAAGATCAAGATCGAGAAACGTCTTGATATCGGCGAGCGACTGGCAATACACATAGCGCTCACCGATCGCAAGCACGGGAATGCTGCGCGCCCCCAACCGATGCAACTCATCCATGGCAGCCGGATCAGCCACCACATTCACTGATTCGAACGCGATGCCATGACGCTTCAGGAATTCCTTGGTGCGCAGACAACTCGAACAACCAGGCGCCCAAAACACGCGAAGTACCGCTTGCGATGGCGCACGGGCAACGGCAAGTTCACTTTCCACGGTTCGTCTCCTCATGCCTGCTTACGGGGTTTCCCTGCAGGAATTCCTGTTGACCAGGAACATACTCATCAGTATTATTTGATGACCGA
Organism: Caballeronia eucalypticola; assembly: GCF_047608185.1. Lineage (NCBI taxonomy): Bacteria > Pseudomonadati > Pseudomonadota > Betaproteobacteria > Burkholderiales > Burkholderiaceae > Caballeronia > Caballeronia eucalypticola. Next base: position 26,590 of record NZ_JBLKRU010000045.1, on the reverse strand, counting down.
GAATACTACACAGTATTTTTCCAGGTCAACCGATTTGAACCACGCAGGGTCTTCCCGAATGAACATTTCAGCAGGCGCGGCGGTCGCGGTGAACGAACAATCCGCGCACACGCCACTGGTGGCGCCGGTGCTTCCAGCCAAGCAATCCTCAGAGAAAAAGATGAGGGGCGGTGTCGTTTGGGAACCGGAGTTGACGGAAGCGGAAGGACATTGGCATGCGCTCGCGGCGCAGTTGAGCGCGGCCCATTTCGAACCCCTCGCTGCGGCTATCGACCGGGACCAGCGCTACCCGGAAGAAAGCGTGCTGCAACTGCGTGAAAGCGGCATAGCGACCATGCTGTTGCCGCTCGCGCACGGCGGCGGCGGCGCGAGCCTTGTGGGCTACTGCGCGGTGGTCGAGGAGATCGCACAAAGTTGCGCATCGACGAGTGGAATTGTCGCGACCCTTCAGCTTGGCGCGGCGCCACTCCTTCTCATGCGCGACGAGTCGCTCAAGGCGCAGCTCTTGCGCGGTCTGGTGGAACGCGGGGAAGCGGTGTCTTTCGCGTTGAGCGAGCGCGGCGCGGGCTCCGATCCTGCATCAATGACCACGCTCGCCTACCGCGAAAACGACGGCTGGCGCATTCGCGGCCAGAAGTGCTGGATCGGCGGCGGCGGCGCCGCGCATTGGTATGTCGTCTTCGCGCAAACGGCGCCGGGTACAGGCAAGCGCGGGATCGCGGCATTCCTGGTGTCGGCAAAGGAAGCTGGTGTCGACGACACCCGTTTGGAAGACAAGATGGGCATGCGTGGCACGCGCACCAGCACGATCGAACTGGACACCTGGGTCGCGCAGGGCCACATGCTCGCTGCGCCGGGCGAAGGGTTGCGCATGGCGTTTGGATCGCTCGATGTCGGGAGGGTCGGCGTGGCCGCGCAGGCATGCGGCATGGCGCTCGCCGCCTATCGTCTTGCGGTCGGTTACGCGGTCCAGCGGCGCACCTTCGGCGAACTGCTCATCGACCATCAGGCGCTCGGCTTTAAACTGGCGGACCTCGCCTCGCGGCTTTCTGCGGCACGGCTCATGACCTACGAAGCCGCGCGCGTCTACGACGCAGGCAAGGACGTGTCCGTGCTCGCGGCGCAGGCCAAGCTGATTGCAAGCGAGACCAGCCAGTACGTGATCGACGCGGCATTGCAGATCTTCGGCGGCGCAGGCTACGTCAAGCCCAATCCGATCGAGCGGCTGTATCGCGATCAGCGGGTCACGCAAATCTATGAAGGGACTTCCGAGATCCAGCGCCTGCTGATAGCACGCGCGATCCGGGCCCAAGCAACAGGAGATGCTGTATGACAATCGATGTAGAAGTTCCCCCGCCGCGCACCCGCGCGCCCCGCCCGCAGAAATCGCCGAAGGCCGCGACCGGCGGCAGGAAAGCCGCCATCGACGACGACGCCAGCAGCGCGGCGCAGATTCTGCGCGCTGCCGCGAGCGCGTTCATGGTGAAGGGGTATGCCGCAACGAGCATCGACGATGTCGCGGACGTGCTCGGCTGCACGAAGGGCCGCATCTACTATTCGTTCAAAAGCAAGACCGACCTCTTCTTCGAAGTTCATCGTGAAGCCATGCAGATGATCATGACGGAGACGGGAAAGGCCGCTGAAAATGTCGCCGATCCGATTCAGCGGATCGCGGCCATGTCGCGTGCACACGTGCTTGTCATCATGAAAAACATCGAATTCCAATGCGTTGTCGTGCAGGGTCTCGACATGCACATGCATGGCCAGATCACGCCGCAACAACGCAAGAGCTTGCGCGAACTGCTCGCCATGCGTGACCGTTACGAAGCGATGTTCGTTGAGGCGATCGAAGAGGCGATGCGCCGCGAGACATTGCCCAATCAGGATGCACATGTCGTGGTCAAGGCACTGCTCGGCGCGCTCAACTGGACGACGATCTGGTACCGGCCGCGGCGCGGCGAGACCGCCGCGGGGCGCAGTGCGACGGCCGATGGCGTAGTCGGTTTCTGCGTGCGCGGTCTTGGAGCGCCGTATGCAGCCTGACACCGGCGCTGATTGTCATGACGCCCCGCTCGACGCCTGCGAGACATGGTCCCGTGAGCAGATCGCCGCGTATCAGCTGGACCGTCTTCGCACACAACTCGACTATGTAGGACGTCATAGCGATTACTATCGCCGGGTTTTTGCCCAAACCGGCTGGTCGGCATCGCAATTGAAGAGCCTCGACGATCTGCGGGCATTGCCGTTCACGCGCAAGACCGACTATGTGGAAACCGTCACGCGCGTGCCGCCATATGGCGAATTTCGCGCGGTCGATCCCGCCGACGTGCGCCGTATCCATTTTTCATCGGGCACTAGTGGCACGCCGTCACCGCAGTACTGGTCCGACGACGATCTCGACCGTTGGGCAGGCCTCTACGCTCGCTATGCGCACGCGCAGGGCGTGCGGCGCGGCGATGTCTATCAGTGCCTCTTCGGCTATGCGTGGTTCGTCGGGGGCCTGGGCGCCACGGCTGGTTATCAGCGCCTGGGCGCCACCTGCATTCCGGGCGGTAGTCAGGACTCTGAACGACAGATCCGTTCCATCTTCGAATTCGGCGTGAGCGTGCTCACCAGCACCCCTTCGTTCATCGCGCACCTGGCGCAGACTGCGCGTTCAATGGGACTCGATCCGCGTGAGTCCAAAGTGCGCCGGATCATGCTGGGGGGCGAAACCGGTGCGAGCGTGCCGGCAACGCGTGCACGCCTTGAAGCTGACTGGAACGCACAGTGTTTCGATGCCTACGGCAGTCTGGAATTCCAGACCATCGGGCAGGATTGTCATGCGCAGGCGGGGCCGCATCTCGCCGAAGACTTCCTGTATGCCGAGGTGGTGGACAGCAACACCGCCGAGCACGTGCCCGACGGCACGCCGGGCGTCCTGGTCCTAACGCATCTCGACAAGCAGGCGGGTCCGCTCGTGCGCTGGTGGACTGGCGATATCGTCGTGAGGGACAGCACGCCCTGCACGTGCGGGCGCAGGCATGCGCGGCTCGCCGGCGGCGTCCAGGGGCGCGCGGACGATATGCTCGTGGTGCGCGGGGTAAACGTGTTTCCTTCATCGGTGGAGCAGATCGTACACGGTTTCGAAGAACTCAGCAGCGAGTATCAGATCGTGCTCGACCCTTCCGTGCGCGATGCAAACAGCGGTTTCCTCACCGGCATCCGCCTGCGCGTCGAAGCACTCGGCACAGCGGCATCGCCTGATATCGCCGAGCGCCTCGCTCACGAGATCCGCACTCGCTTACAGGTCCGCGCGCTTGTCGATGTTGTGCCGCACGGCACCCTGCCTCGCAGCACACATAAATCGAAGCGCGTGGTGCGCGAAGGGCTCGACGGATGAAACAGCCCGGGCCCGCGGATCTGCGTCAGTCGCGCAAGGAAAGACACGCATGAATCCCGTTGCAGACACTGCGCCGCTCGTGCTGGTTGAAGAGCTGGGCTCGACCACGTTGATACGGATGGACCTGCCCGATAAACGCAACGCCCTTGTTGCGGCCTTGCGCGAAGCGCTCATCGTCGCCTTCGAGGCCGCGCAACGCAACCCTGCGTGCCGCGCAATCGTACTGACCGGATGTGGTGCAAGTTTCTGCGCGGGAGGCGATCTCGACGGACTCGTCGATCATGATCCCCTCGCCGTGCGCTCCCGGATGGAACGCGGGCAGCGGCTGATCCGTCTTATCGCAGCGGGCGATAAACCCGTCATCGCGGCCGTGAACGGCGCGGCACACGGCGCAGGACTTTCAATAGCCGCCGCGTGTGACTTTGTGATCGCGAGCGCCGAGGCCCGCTTCGGCGCCATTTTCGGCAAGCTCGGGCTCATGGCCGATTTCGGATTGCTGTGGTCACTGCCGCGCCGCATCGGCCTGGCGCAAACGAAACGTGTGCTGTATGCCGGCCGCGTGATCGATGCGCAAGAAGCACTGACGCTCGGCCTCGCCGACGAACTGGCCGAGCCCGACGCACTGCTGACTCACGCGCTCGCGTTAGCCGATTCATTCGCCGGGACCGCGCCGGTGGCTATCGCCATGACGAAGAGCGCGCTGGCGAAAGGCTGCATCACGCTCGACGATGCGCTGGCGCGAGAGCTCGAAGGACAAACATTGCTTTTCAGCACGTGCGATTTCGTCGAAGGACGCAGCGCATTCCGGGAACGCAGGTCACCTCGGTTCGAGGGCCGATAGACGAAGCCAAAGAAGCATCGCTGTCAACGAACAGATCAAGTAAAAAGGGAGACAAACATCATGAAAACCTCGCCACGCATCGGGTTAGCCGCAGTCCTGATCGGCGTCTGCGTATTGGCATCCGTGCATGCAACCGCCCAGGAGCCGCAGAAAATCACGATCGCGGTAGGCACGACGGTGATAGATGCATCGCAGGCCAACAATACCTCCATCCCGCTTTACACGAAGTGCTGGGAGAAAGAAGGTCTTGACGTCACCATCCAGCCGATCAACTCGACCGCGGGCATGCAGGCAGTGCTCTCCGGACAGGCGCAGTTCGTCAACATGGCGCCTGGCGCGGCGATCGTCGCGCGTTCCAAGGGCGCGCCGCTGCGCTCGGTGTATCTGAACATTCGCCATAATTTTCAGTTTCCCGTCGTGCTGGAATCCAGTCCGATCAAGAGCATCAAGGACTTCAAGGGCAAGACCATCGGCGTGATCTCCTACGGCGCGGTGCTTGTCAATATCATCAAAGGCCAGCTTTCCGAAGCGGGCATCGATCCCGACAAGGACGTGACGTTCGTCGAGACCGGCACGGGCGCGCAAGCGATCACGGCGCTGAGAACGGGCCGCGTCGACATCTGGGGAACGTGGGATTCGCAGATTGCGCTGGCCGAAGACATGGGGCTGAAGCTGCGCGTTTTCACATCGCCGTCGGCAGAAAAACTGACCTTCGGCAGTGCGTATTTTGCCCGGGACGACTACATCAACGCACATCCTGATGTAGTCGCCAAACTGTTGCGTTGCGCGGTGCAGGGAACTCAAATCACGATAGCCGACCCGCGCGGCGCGATCCGCGCACACTGGCAGGAGTTTCCCGCCAGCAAGCCAGCCGGTCTCGACGATGCTGCCGCCATGAAGCAGGCGCTCGCGCTTGTCGACATGCGGATCAAATACCTCAAGCTCAGTCCGGGCGAGCAATGGGGCGAGACACCGCCCGCATCGGCCCAGGCAATGGTCGATTTCCTGCGGGCGAACAAACAGTTGGCAGGACCGGTCGAAGCGAAAGATGTCTACACGAACCAGTTTATCCCCGCCGCGAACCAGTTCGACCCGAAAGCCATCGGTCAGGCGGTTGCGACTTTGCCAAAATCCTGAGGTGCATCCGATGAACCGATTGGACGAACAACATCCGGGGGCGCGTCTGCGAGCCATGCTGGCGCGCCGGGAGGCCGTCGCGGTCCCAGGCTGTCATGACGCGCTCGGCGCCATGCTGATCGAAGCGGCCGGCTTCGAGGCCGTCTACATGTCGGGCTATTGCGTGGCGGCAAGCCGTGGCAAGCCGGATATCGGCCTGATCAGCGGCACCGAGATGATTGCCCAGGCGGCACAGATTGTCGCAGCGGTCGGCTTGCCCGTGCTGGTCGATGCCGATACTGGCTACGGCGACATCTCCAACATTGCTGAAACCGTGCGGAGCTTCGAGCGCGCGGGCGTCGCGGGGCTGCATCTGGAGGACCAGATGGCGCCCAAGCGCTGCGGTGCAATGGCAGGCAAGGCGTTGGTCGACGACACCGAAATGAGCGGCCGCCTGCGTGCCGCGCTACGCGCCCGGAGTTCGCCCGATTTCCTGATCATCGGGCGCACGGACGCCGCTACGCTGCATGGCATGGACGAAGCAGTGCGCCGTCTCAAGGTCATGGCCGATGCAGGCGCGGACGCAGTGATGGTGCCGTCGCTGTCGTCGATCGACGATTGCCGCCGTGTGGCCGAAGCAGTCAAGGTGCCAGTGATTCACACGGTCGCTGAAACCATCCGTCCGCTTCATTCGCAGTCGGCCCTGGCGCAAACCCGGCTGGGGATGGCGTTGTATCCGATCACGCTGATCCAGGGCATGGTGGGCTGGCAGCGCTCGCTGCTCGAAGCACTGCGTCGCGACGGCAGCACGGCGGAGTTCGTGCCGGATATGACGCCGCTCGCTCAACTGACCGACATGCTCGGCGCATCGCGCTATGCCGCGTTCGAAGCCAGCGTGATCAAGGGCGCCTGACCCATGCCACAGACTCTCGTGCAAAAGATTCTTGGCCGCGCAAGCGGCCGCGCCCAGGTTGAACCCGGGGAAGTCATCTGGGCCGCGCCCGATTTGACCACCATGCCGGAGGTGTCCTATCCGGCCTATGTGAAGCGTCTTGCGGATATCGGTATTGACAGGCTGGTGAACCCAGAGCGCATCGTCGTAGCGATTGATCACGAAACACCCGCACACAGCGTGGCGGCAGCCGAACGCAACCGTCTCACCCGCCAGCTTGCCGTGAAGATGGCAATCGGCCATCTGTTCGATAGCGAGGGCATCACGCATCCGCTGACAGTCGAGCGTGGCCTGGTGCTACCCGGCATGTTCGTCGCGGGCGCCGATACGCATACGCCGGGACTCGGCGGCGTGGGCGCGCTCGCCATGCCGTTCGGCATCGAGGTCACGATGATCATGGCGATCGGCCGCATCTGGCTCAAGGTGCCGCAGACGATCCACGTGCGTGTCCACGGCACGCTGCGTCCCGGAGTGAGCGCACGCGATATCGTGCTGCATACCATGCGTCTGATCGGTCCCGATGAAGCGAACGAATGCGTCGTTGAATACAGCGGCGAAGCCATTGCCGCGCTCGGTGTACCTGAGCGTATGACGATTTCCGGGCTGACCGTCGACATGGGTGCGGACGCGGGTCTGGTTGCTGCCGATTCGCGTACGGTCGACTACCTGCGTGCAGCCGGCGTCGCGGATCCGCAGATACTGAAGAGCGACGCGGACGTACTCTTTGCATCGGCCATTGATATCGATGCCAGCACCCTTGAGCCGCTCGTCAGCGTGCCGCCTTCTCCAACCCACGTTCGCAGCGCTGCCGCATTGAGCGGCGTCCAGATCCAGCATGCCTACATTGGCTCGTGCGCGTCGGGCAGTCTCGCTGAACTGCGGGCGGCGGCAGCGTTGCTTGCAGGCCGGCGTGTGCATCGGGACGTGCAGTTGCTCGTCATTCCTGCCACGCGGCGCGTGCATGAGCAAGCGATGACCGAAGGCGTGCTTGGCACACTCATGGCAGCAGGCGCCCAGATAGCGGGTTCGACATGCGGTCCCTGCTTCGGCGGTCTTGCCCAGCTTGCAGCGGGTGAGGTACGCATCAGCACGAGCACACGCAATGATCCGGGCCGGATGGGAAGCGCGGAGGCGCAGATCTATCTTGCCAGCGCGCTGACGGTCGCGGCCTCGGCGCTGGCCGGACACATCGCCGACCCACGCGAATATCTGCACGAGGTTCACTCATGAATACAGGCCTCGCAACCACCGGGCGCTGCTGGAAGCTGCCCGACAACGTCTCGAGCGACGCGCTGATCGCGGCCGAGCACGTTTTCGAATACGATCCGCGGATGTTGCGCAAGCACCTGCTGCACGAACTGCGGCCCGAACTCGCCGGCACGGCAGCACCGGGCGATTTACTGCTGGCCGGTCGACGATTCGCGCACGGCAGCCAGCATAGCCATCCATTCATCGCCATGAAAGAACTCGGCCTTGGGCTGCTCGCCGTCGCACTGACTCGCGCGCCGTTCAGGATTTCGGTCTACATGGGCGTGCCGTTTCTGGAGATTGGTCAGGATGTCTATGATTCCCTGGCTGATGGAGAAACCATCGCGGTGGACTTTTCAGCAGGCGTCATTCGGCAGGTGGACAAGGCTATTGAATATCGTGTCGAGCCGCTGCCACCTTTCGTGATGGACATTGTTTCCGCAGGGGGGGGACTCTCGTTCCTGAAACAGCAGATAAAGGACGGTCAAGATCTGACCTCTCACGCGGAGATAACCAGATCGCCGGCGTAGTCTGGGGGAATCTGGTGGCTCAGCGGCGGCTGTGCCATGTGCGAATGCCCGAACAAAGTGCACAGCTCGGAAAGGCCTACGAAATGAGATGTGTGAGCCCCGGAAACACCGCGATCAACACTAGCACCAGCATCATGATAAAGACGTAGGGCAAGGTCCCCAACACGATGCGACGAAGGCCGACGTCCGGGGCCACGCTCTGAACCACGAACAGGTTGAGACCCACGGGTGGATGGATTAACGCCATCTCCATGTTGATCACCACGACCACGCCGAACCAGATCAAGTCCCAGTGATACGCGGTAACGACGGGAATCAGAATCGGCATCGTCACGACGATGATCGCAATCGTCTCCATGAAGCAGCCAAGGAAGATCAACAGCAGATTGATCGATATGAACAGTACCCAAGGGCTCACATGCGCGTTGCCTACTGCACTGGTGAATGCAGTAGCGACCTGGCTCGTGGTCATCACATAGCCGAACACAATGGCCGACGCAATCACTGCAAGAATCATCACGCTGCTCTGCGCCGTGTCCAGCAGGATCTTGCGAAAGCGCGGCCAATTCAATTCGCGGTACACGAGTCCGGCCAGCAAAAGACTGGCGACGATGCCGAGCGATGCCGCTTCCTGCGGCGTCGCCAGGCCCTTATAGAGCGAACCCAGAATAATCACGATCAGCAGCGCAAACGGCCCAATGTCTTTCAACGCGACTACCCGTTCCATGACTGTCGCGCGCGTGCGTGGGGGGATATCCGTGATAATGCCCTTTGCGCGCCTGCGCAACGCCAGATAGATCTGATAGGCCGCAAAGCTGGCCGCCATGATGCCGCCTGGCACGAGCGTCGCCATGAACAGTTTGCCGATGGACTGTTCCGCGATCACGCTGTACACGATTAACGGAATGCTTGGCGGAAGCAAGATGCCGAGCGTGCCCCCCGCCGCGACCGCGCCGCACGCTTCCTTAACCGGGATATCGCGGCGTCGCATCTCGGCGATTGCAAAGCCACCGATCGCGGCCGCTGTCGCCACACTCGATCCCGATACGGCAGCCATCACACCGCATGCAATTGTCGTCGCGACAGCCAGACCGCCCGGCACGCCATCGAGTATGGTCGCGAGTGCGCCGTACAGACGAGCGCCCATGCCGGATGCCGAAACAATGGCGCCCATGAACATGAACATGGGTACCGATGTCAATGTGAAGGTCGCGACCGAACTCCAGTAGGTGCTCGAGATCAGGTTGAGCGCGTCCCACCCGCCGCCGGTAATGAACAGCGACACGAGCGCGACGAACAGGAGCGAGAACGCAATCGGCACGCCGAGTGACAGCACGGCAAGCAGGCCGCCGAACATTCCTGCACCGATCAGCATTTGCATGGGCGTTTTCCTTTGTCGGCGATCAATGCCGGACGATGACGTGCGTCTCGTCGTCCGGCATTTCGCTGCCGATATTCAGCACCGCGAGCAGCATCTTGCCGAGACGTACAACCTGCACGAACGCCAGTAAAGCGCTGCCTATCAGCAAGCATGAATAGGGAATCCAGAGCGGTATCGAAAACATGCCCCAGGATTTTTCGCCGCTTTGCCACGCGTCGAGCCAGAAGTTGTAGCCGAGCCAGAACAGCGTGAGCGCCACGGCGGTCACGATCGCGCACGAGATCATCGTCAGCACCCGTGCCGTGCTCGGGCCGACATGCTGGCCGATTACATCCACCTTCAGATGCCTTCCCTGCCACGCAAGCGTTGCCGTGCCCACGAAAGTCATGTACGCCATCAAATAGGTGGTGACTTCCGTGACCCATACGTCGGAGAGCTTCAGCACTTCGCGCGCGAGCACGCCGTACGATACGACCGCCACCGTGAGCAGCACCGCGCAGCCTACTGACAGCGCAATGGCGTGGCACATGGCATCGAGGAAGCGCGTGAAGGGGCGTTTTTTAGCAGGCATTGCGACCTCGTCGCTCACTTGTAGAACGCGAGGCTCTTGTCGAGCAACGCGCCCCCGCCCGGCACTTCGGCGCGGAACTTGGGAAAGCTGACTTGCTGGAACAGCGTCTGCCATTGCTTCCACTCGTCGCCGGTCATATTGTGAATCGCGGCGCCGTGATCGGCGAAGAGCTTGGTCACGCGACGGTCATCGGCCTTTGCCGATTCAAACGCGTCCTGCTCGAGACTTTTGCCTACATCGACCATGATCTTTTGCTGCTCGGGCGTCAGTTTGTTCCAGGTCTTCATGCTGATCGCGATAGGCTCGATCGTGTAGTAGACGCTGAAGTTTTCGGGCGAGTTGTAGAACTTTGAAACTTCGTAGATGCGATATGAGCCGAACGTGCCCGACGACGTCCACATCTCGTCGAGCAACCCCAGTTGCATAGCGCTATACGATTCCGAAGACGCCATCGACACCGTGCTCGCGCCCGCCTTTTGCAACGCGGCTTCCATCATCTTGCCGGCCGCGCGAACCTTGGTGCCGGCGACATCGCCCGGTACATTGATTGCCTTGCCTTTTGACGCTACGCCTCCGGATATCTGAATCCAGCAGAGCGTCTTGAACCCAAACGTCTCCGCTTTCGCTTCGACATCCTTCCAGGCGTCCGAGTTGCGAAAGCGGAAGACGTCGTCGGGCGTCTTCCAGAGTCCAGGTAACAGTGTCAGGTTCATCTCCGGAATAGCGCCCGCCGAATAGATATACGGATAGATCGATAAATCAACGGTTCCGTTGCGCAACGCGGTATGCGTCGCGAGCGACTTGACGAGCGACTCCGCCGGGAATATGTCGATATGGATCTTGCCGCCCGACAGCTTCTCCACTTCAGCTGCAAATTTCTTGCCCGTCAGGACCACATAATCGTTTGGATCGTCTGGCCACTGATGTGCCATTTTCAAGTGCACGGAGTCATCGGCTCGAACGGCTTGCGCGAGCGGCAATACCAAGCCAGCGACCGCCGCCGACAGCGCGAGTAATCGAAGCAGTTTCACAGTCGTCTCCTATGCGGGCCTCTTGATCGGCCCTTGTGGTTTTCATTACGTGCGCGGGGGACGAGAAATATCCCGGATTGTTCAAATTTGCGAAGCTTCGATGAGCGCCTTCGTACGCAGCAGCATGGCGCCCATCTCGTCAATGCGCTTGTCCATGCGATACATCGGACCGGCGATGGCAATGCCTAGCACTTCTCTTTGAACGACGACAGGCGCGGCAACCGCGAGCACGTCGCTCACACTCTCGCCGCGCGTGACGAAGAATCCGCGCTCGCGACCGTCCCTGAGGTTATTGATCAACTTCGTGGCGCTGGTGAGCGTGGACGATGTCACAGCTGCAAGCGCTTGCGTTTTTAACCATGCGCGCAGGGTTACATCGTCGAGAGAACTTAACAGCGCCTTGCCGATGGAGGTGGAATGCAGCGGCTTGATGCTGCCCGCGCTTGCGCTATAACGAATCGTTTGCGGCCCTTCGAGAACCGAAAGATAGACAATCTCGTCATGCTGCCGCTTGCCGACAATCACCGTTTCCTGAGTCTCCTCGCGCAATACTTCCAGGTGCGCTTCGAGCCGCTCCAGATAAGGATCGTGCCGCCCGATGCGTTCGGCCATATCGGCTAAGCGACGCGTCGGATAAAGATCCTTGCGACGGCTCGTCAGGTAGAGATAGCCTCGCTGCACGAGTGTCGCGACAATACCGTGACAGGTACTGACGGGCAGCCCTGCGACCTCAGCGAGCTCGCTCAGCGTGAGCGGCCGCTCGGAAACCGCAAATGCTTCGAAGATACTCAGCGCGCGGTCAGTAGGTTTCATTCGCTTTCGATATCTCGAAGAAATTTTCGACAGAACGAATTCAGTATAAGAAAAAGTCGGTTTGCGCACCAGCGGTGTGAAGCCGGGGATTACCCGAATTTAAACGCTGCATGACCTCGTTCGCGGGATTTCCCATCCTTGACACGCGGATCGACGATTCTTATATTTGAATCGCCTATTTTGAAAAATTTTTCGAAATAACGAAAAGCTTGAAACTCGAAACTCTTGTGGATGGTCGTGCGCCTGGCGGTAACGCGACCTGCGCTCTTGCATCCGCTCAAAAAGGAAGGGGTTCACATGCAAGTCAGGAAAATTGCTGGCGCTATCGGCGCCGAGATTTTGGAAGTCGATCTCACGGCGGGAATGAGCGGTTCCGATATCGATGGAATTCGTCAGGCCCTGCTCGACCATCTGGTCGTCTTTCTGCGCGATCAGCCACTGACATCGCAACAGTTTCTCGACTTCGCGAGCGCCATGGGAGAGCCGATCGATTATCCGTTCGTGAACGGCGTCGACGGTTATCCGAAAATTATCGAAGTGAAAAAGCTGGAGCACGAGACCGTCAACTTCGGCGGCGTCTGGCACTCCGATACAACGTACCTTGAGATCCCGCCAATGGGTTCGATGCTGCTCTCTCGCGAAGTGCCGCCATATGGGGGGGATACACTTTTTGCGAATCAGCAACTCGCATACGACGCCTTATCGGACACAATGAAAACGCTTTTGGCCGGACTCAAGGGAATCAGTTCGTCAGCGAAAGCTGATGTCTCCCGTACACGAGAAGACCGGATTCGAAGCGATGGTAAAGCAAGCAAGGTCGAGAATTATGTCGCGGAGCATCCGATCGTGCGGACGCATCCGGAGAGCGGGCGCAAGAGCCTTTACGTGAACGTTGCGCACACGATCGGCATTGCGGGGATGACGACAGACGAGAGCACACCATTACTCGAGTTTCTCTTCAAGCATCAGGTCAGGCCGGAATTCACCTGCCGCTTTACCTGGACACCGAATGCTATTGCGTTCTGGGACAACCGGGCCGCACAGCACAATCCTGTCAACGACTATCACGGTTTCCGGCGTGTCATGCATCGCATCACGCTCAAAGGAGACCGGCCTCGCTGACGAAGTTGGCATTGCCATCAGAACTCTTCGCCGGCGGTCAGTCTTTCTTATGACCACGGGCCGCTTAGCGTGGGCGCCGCTTATCAGGTCATCAACGATATCGGTGGCCTGACGCCGGCGCCACGGCTTACGGCAGCACGTATTTCGGCATCACGATCCCGGATAGTTCGCAGAAGGTATTTACCGCGGGCGCGACCTACACGCTTGGCAATGCCAAGCTCTACGGCTCCTACATCTATAGCCACGTGTATCCGGCTGACTACCGGAACGATTCGTTCTCCGTTGCAGCAAGCTACTTCATCACGCCTTCGCTGCAATTGATGATGCCGGTTTATATCGACTTCCTGCGTCACGCGAATACAAGCGGAACGCGGATCACGACCGGCCCGACGCTTGACTACTTGCTCAGCAAGCGGACCGACGTTTATGTGGGTGTGGACTACAATCACCTGACCGGCGCATGGACCACGCTGGCGGGTAATGCAGGCTCGAACCAACCCTTCAATGGCTATAACTCGCTGTTCGAAGCAACGATCGGCCTGCGCCACAGGTTCTGATCGACGCAGCGGCTGGTCATGAATGCGCGCGGCTCACGCTGCGCGCAGTGGGATCGCAGTGGGATCGCAGTGGGATCGCAGTGGGATCGCAGTGGCGATCATAAGGTACGCCTATTGATCCAGATCGAATCGATCTTGTTCAAGCTGAAGACCTGGCCGTAGAGTGGAGCACGTCCGATGTACCGTTCCAGCACCGCTCAATGTACCGCTTAACAAGGGGTTTTCGCCATGCATGCACTCGTGATTCACGCGCCGCTGGATTTGCGCATTGAAGATGTCCCGACGCCCGAACCGGAAGCGCATCAACTGCTGATTCGCGTTCGCGCCGGCGGCATCTGCGGCTCTGATCTTCACTACTTCAATCACGGCGGCTTCGGCACGGTTCGCATCAAGGAACCGATGGTGCTCGGGCATGAGGTATCCGGCGTGGTCTCGCGCGTCGGTGCCGATGTCACCGACATGCCCGTCGGAACGCGCGTGTCGATCAGTCCCAGCCGACCTTGCGGACACTGCGAATACTGCCAGCAAGGTCTGCAGAACCACTGTCTCGACATGCGCTACTACGGCAGTGCATGCGTACGCCGCACGTTCAGGGTGCATTTCGCCAGAAGATCGTGATTGATCGGTCGCAGGCTCATGTTGTGTCGGATGATTGAGCGATGCTGAAGCCGCCATGTTCGAGCCTCTGTCGGTTGCGCTTCACGCGGTACGCAGGGCGGGACCGTTGCTCGGCAAGCGTGTGCTGGTCACGGGATGCGGTCCGATTGGCGCACTGATCGTCGCGGCAGCGCGACGTGCCGGGGCCGCGCATATCGTCGCAACTGACGTGAATGAGTTTCCTCTGAAGATCGCGCTCGAGGTCGGTGCCGACCACGCGTTCAACATCTTGCAGGCGCCGGATGCGCTCCTGCCGTTCGCTGCGGGCAAGGGCACGTTCGACGTGCTGATCGAGGCCAGCGGCAATGCATCCGCATTGCGTAGCGCATTCGACCCGCTGCGGCCGCGCGGCATCATCGTGCAGGTGGGTCTCGGGGGCGACGTGCCGCTGCCGATGAATTTGATTGTGGCCAAGGAATTTGATTTGCGCGGCGCATTCCGGTTTCGTGAGGAATTTGCTATTGCGGTTGAACTGCTCAACAAGCGGTTGATCGACACCAAGCCGCTGATATCCGATATCTTCTCTTACCGCGATTCGCTCAAGGCTTTTGAAACGGCGAACGACCGGTCAAAAGCGATGAAAGTCATCGTGGATTTTGCCTGACCCACGAGGCTGGAAGTACCGAGAACTGCGATAGTTCGAGTCCTGCCAGCGCGGGCGGATCGATTCGATGAACTCGTCCGTCAGTAAATCAAGCGCGGGCGCTGGTTAATGAGCAGGGAGTTCTGCGACCAGATTCATCAACGGTTTGCAGGGACCGTGATATCCCTCGCTTGCGAGATGTCGGTTACGCGCAGCAGCGTATCCGCCATTCGCGGCTGACCCAAGCCCTGGTGCCCCTGCATGTCATTGACAAGAGCATTCCGACCGCCGGCCTGCTGGCACACGTGCTTGTTTCGAAACATGGTGATCACCTTCCGTTGTACAGACAAGAACGCATCGTCGCGCGCGCCGGTCTGGCGACCGTTCCGATCGACAAACCGCTCTGTGCTGCGCATGGGAGAGACGTGTTGCTTGCGCGTCAGCTGCTTTTTATTCTAAGGCAGTGTTTTTTCAGGCTTGCTCCATTTACTCCGCGCCGTCAGCATCGGTAGTGGCTCAGCCGCCAGCGCGAGCGTCGCAGCTATCATGGCGGCTACGTAGAGGCCTGAGTCTGGATCGTCTTCATCGACAGCGTTCTGATTACTGGCATGCTTTTCCAGTCGAGCTCGGGAACGTGGACTGCTTTCAAGCCCTGTGCAGATCTGACGAGGAGCTGGCTACACTGCCGGCTAAGATCCGCCCGCAACACTGACTTACCGGTGTGACTGACCGTAAGGAAACGCGGCTGAAGTAGCGAATCAGGACCCAGCCGAGTCCGGGCCCTCAGCGCTCACGGCACACATCGCACTGAACGCGGACGACATCGAGCGCGTGCTGAGCGAACAGGGCAGACGCGCGATTGCGTGCGAGGAGTGGCTGCCGTTGGACCTCGGCCGTCGGGCCCCGACTCGGTGTCCACGACCGACGTGCTGCGAATCCTGTTCCAGCCGCCAGACAACTATCGACAGGTCGCGATGCGATACGCGCTGCTGTGCGAGTTGATCCAGATCCGGTCTCACCGGGTGGCTTCAAACCTCACGGGGTGGCTTGGAAGCGATCGCGCTGCTGCTCTGGATCTAGCGATACGAGATTGCGCACGTCGCGCCGTCGATGCACGGCCACTGAGATGAGCAGACACAAAAGGTGTCACAGCAGTACCGTATGACGCCTGAATGGAGATCGCAGGGTGATCAGCTTGGCGAATGGAATGGATTGACCACCGTCAACCGGTCATAGATCACCTGGCCATGCTGCATGTCTTCGCTATACAGAACCTCGCAATTTTCAATCAGCGCGAACGCGATGATGCACGAATCGTAGAACCGAAAGCCGTAGTGCTCGGCGACCCGGCGCGCTTCCTTATGCACTTCAAGCGTCAGTGGTACGATTTCGCAGAATTCCTCAACATCGCTTAACAGCGAGTTGATCTCGGGCCACGGAAGGTCCATTTTACGGCGCATGACGAGTGTGACCTCGTTCATTACCTGTGTGCTGATTACGGGCTGCGGATTGCTGCTCACAATTAGCGATTCGGCCCGTTCAGCCTTTGTCTGATCGCCAGAAAACAGATACGCGATCACGTTACTATCGACGGCGAACCGCGTCGGTGCGTCAACGGTCATTCAGCGTTTCCTCTCTCGCTGAGCGATTCCCGATCAAACTTGAAGTCGGCAGGCAGGCGCCCGCGATACTTCCGCAGACGCTCGATCCGTTCATCGACGGTGGGCTTTTTGCTCACGGAGAACGCACCAAATTTGTCGGCGTAGATTTCGATGTCGTCACCTTCCTGCAGTCCGAGCGCCTCTACGACGCTAGCGGGCAGTCGGACGGCAAGGCTGTTGCCCCATTTTGCGACTTGCATAATTACCCCTTTGGATACACATTTTCCATATTGTATATCTTTCTGGGCAATTTTAAAATTCAGCGCACCCGACGATCGATCGGTGCTTACGGATGCCGCCATCGCTGCCGAAACCTAGGCGAAATGAATCAGCGCTCCGGCCACGTCCGAGACGCGAGCTAAAGAAAGCTGCTCGCGCGGTCAGATAATCCGCTGTAGCTGGCCGTCAGCCACTTCGCGAAGCGTTAACCAAGTTGTGGCGTGCGACGGATCTTAAGTGCGCGATGCACATTGTGCGAATATAAATAAAAGGATGTTTGTACTAAAATATGACAAATAAGATTATGTCAAATTATAATTGCGTTTGACTCGTTCTCGAACTGGGTATCCGCGCCCTTGACAGGCGCCGCTAACCTCCTGAAGCCAGGGCGCGCGGGATCTACCCAACCGCAGCAATAAGCCGCCGGCTTCGGCGACTAGACGAGACCGTTAAAGCGAGTCAGTCAACTCCGGTACGACCGTGAACAGATCACCACGAGGCCTTAGTTCGCCACGCCGAAAATCGGCGCTTCCGCGTCCTTGTTGAGCGCAATGATCACCTTCGAATCGCCAGTCACACCTCACTCACCACCCAGCTCTATGGCCGGTGTCGCCACGAGATCAGCCTGGACGACTTCGAACGGATTCATTTCTGACTCCGTGCAGAAAGTCCTTGACGAAAGATGCGTCGGCCAAATCAATTCCTATTTATCCGTACTATGCAGCGTTGACGCTGCATAGTATAACATATTTATCGAGATTTTTAACGATGTCTTACCTTAAAAATCAAGGCTTTCAGGATTGATTTATAGAAAAATATATGATACGTTACGCAGCGTCAACGCTGCGTAACGTCGTGATGAAAAATTAGAAGTCTTCCCCTCTCAGTTGATTTTTCGATGCAGCGCTAACAGAATGATGCGAAATCGGGCTAAAATAGGTTTTAGTGGCGTGCTATGCAGCGTCAACGCTGCATAGCATAGACTATTTATAGGGATTTTTCAAGGCGCTTTGCCTCAACATCAAGGGTTACAGCGTTGATTTTTAGAAAAATATGCGCTATGCTACGCAGCGTCAACGCTGCGTAGCGCAGTGGTTTGTACACAAACAATGCTAAGTCCTTTCCTTAGATTGAATTCTTGACGCTGCACTGGCAGCATGCATGCTGCCAGTGCAGCGTCATCATAATATTCCCTAATATTTGGGATGAACCGAACAAGAATCCAAATCGCAAAAGCGGATATCGTCAAGCATTTCGATCAGCTGCCGAAGCACGCCCTCAAGCTGAAGGAAATCCGGACGATTCTTGCCAGCCAACGCGCCTTCTGGCGTCTCGCGCAAAGCACCACTGCCGAGCGCTTCACAGACTTTCTGAAAGAGCACGCCAAGCTCAGGGAAGTTGAATTCCCGTTTCCGCAACGCACGGAGCGATGCTATGTCTGGGGCGACGTTCCGCTACTGAGCATTCTGCTGTCGCTGAGGAAGGACCTTTATTTCAGTCATTACACAGCAGTACGGATGCACGGGCTAACCGAGCAGTCACCCACAACGATTTACATAACGGATGAGCGCAGCAGCGGCGGCAGCGATCAGCGCGAGCAGGTCAAGCTCGGACAAGCTGAAATCGACCAGGCATTCAGTCGGGCTCCACGGGTTTCGCATAACTGGGTCGAGCATGCGGGGAAAAAGATCTACCTGCTGAACGGCGCACATACGGGCCATCTGGGTATCGTCACCGAACGCGTTACGGATGAAGGAGGCCAGGAAGTCCTTGCACGCCTCACCAACTTAGAACGCACCCTCATCGACATTACCGTGAAACCCGTCTATGCCGGTGGCGTCTTTGAAGTTGCCAAGGCCTTTGAGCTCGCGAAAGATCGAGTCTCCATCAACCGGTTGGTTGCAATGCTACGCAAGCTTAACTTTGCGTATCCCTATCACCAAGCGATAGGCTACTACCTGGAGCGCGCGGGTTACAAGCCGAGCCAGATCAATCTGATCCGGCGCCTGCCAATCGAACACGATTTTTACCTGATGCACGAGATGGGCGAGACCAGTTACATGAAGCAGTGGCGCCTATCTGTCCCAAGTGGGTTTTAGCCGATCAACCAGCTCGAGCACATAGTTGAAATAGACATCAAATTCCTGGAGGTCAAAATCCGGGGAGACTGTGTCGGCAACTGCCGCAAAACCGGCCAGATGAAACTCGTAGTAGTTCGGGATCAGGCTGAGGAGTGACAGGGGCACCTTCTTGACTTCAAACATCGAGGTCAGGATTCGTCGCATTTGCTCGCCCGACAGATCCAGCTCCAGCGCCTTCGTGAGCACGAATATGTCGACGAAGTCCTTGGGGCGGGCACTCCCCAGGCGTTCTCGTTTGACGACCGGACCGTATTCAGGCATCTGCTGGCAGATGGCCCGCAACTTCTCACAGACGATCATTGAGGGTGAGTAGACGTAGATCAGCGTCCCGTCGAAGTCCCAATCCTGCTTGTCTTCCACATATTCGAAGCGGCTGATATCGATAAGGAATTTTGTGCCCTGCGCCAGATTAATCGCTCTCTTGCGCAACTCTTCAAGATTTGCGGAATGCTCGACATGCATCTCGGCGGTTGCGAGCTTGAATTCGACGCCATAGCCGCCCCAGAAATCCCTCATGTCCGCCGTTATGGCCTTTGGTCTCTCGACCATTCTGAAGTCGAAAACTTCGAACCCGTTGGCACGGAATGTATCCGAGAGTGTTTTGAAGATCCGCGCCTGCACGTGCTCTAGGTTTTCGCCAAAATCCTGCTTCAACGAAAAATCGAGATCGACGGAAGCACGCGCGCTGATCTGATGGACGAGCGCCATTGCGTTGCCGCCTTTCAGCACTAGTTGCTCCAACAGCTCGTCGTCGGAAAACATCGCCTGGACCGCCAAGCTCTTGATCCTGTCCAGCAGTTTCGGGTCTTGCGGTCCTGTCTTGGGTTTTTTCATTTTCTTCTGGCGAGCCCTGTGTTGTTGATGGCGAGCGACGGTAATATGGCACCGCACGTGACCCGCGCGAGCATCGCCCCGAAAATGCCGCCGCGAGATGGCAGGCGTATAGCCTGCACTCGAGACTGCATCGGCCCCGGCGCGCTGCAACGAAGGGGCATGCGCCCCTCATGCGACTACCTCTTGGTGTGCATCTTTAGCCACTTCAGCGTCGCTGACCGGTCCGCTGCGTAGATGCTCGGGTCAACTATCACACTCTTCGCGATCTCGATGGCCCGCCGCGCCCCATCATTTCTCAACCGACTCAAAAGAGCCTTGCGGCCTGCTGTGCCGGAGACGGCTAAAATTCCCGAGCCGAACGCATGTCGCTGTCCAACTGGTTCACATCAAACTTAACCTTCATGAAACCTCCTACGGCGTATTCGTCGACGGGTGCCGACCGGCCGTGCGCCGTGAGGTCGAGTTTGGTGTCACGACTTTGGGAGCATCGGATTGCCACGTCGCGGCTAACGATAGGCTATTTTATCAACAGTCATGGAGTTCTCTCAGGCTTCGGATTTTTGCGTACGCCTGTTATCTGAAAAGCCCTATGGAGCGAGGCTCGGTACTTATGCTAGTCAATTCGGCGGCAATTTGTCTCTGCGGCTAGACCATTGATTCGCCTAGTGATGCGGCGCGGCTATCGTACGTTTTCATCCGAATATTGAGTGCACCCCGTCTTTGGCGCTGCCGGCAGCAACCAACCTCTCCCTTTGGCCGCTCACAAATGGCCTCTTTGCTCAAGAAAGGAGGCGCACCGGGACTAGCACGTCGTTGCCTGAAGGTTATGCAACGGCTTACAATCGAACGCCGCCCTGGGCAGGACTTAATCTCGTTTGCGTTAACGCGGACGCTGCATCATGGAAACCCCGCTCCGCTGAGCCTGACCGATTGACGGATTGCGCGCAGCAGGTACAGGAGAAAGATACCCGGGGCGGCACCTTACCCTTATGAACATTCCCCTGATTATTTCCGCAGAAGACCTAACCGAAAGCGCGAAGTGGGCGGAACTCTGGCGACACACGGACGTCCATCTTTTCGCAGCCGATGTGTTCGACCTCGCGTACGAAAACGTGCAAGGCATTCTTTACCCAACGCCGCCGTACAAGGCTTTTCTGATGGCCAAGCGCAGCGGTGGCCATCGCCTCATCCGCGAGCCCCGGCGGCGGCTGAAGCTGCTCCAAGCAAAGCTACTCGCTTACCTTCTCGATCGGGCCGGCACGCCCAAGCCGTGCGCCCACGCTTTCACGAAGGACCGCAGCATCGTCACGAACGCGCGCAAACATTTGGAGCGCCGACCGCACTTCGTGCTGAATTTGGACCTTGAAGGGTTTTTCCCGTCGATCACCTTCTACCGGATTCGCGGTGTTTTGCAAAAAGCGCCGTTTCACTTCTCGCACTCGGTCGCAACGATGCTTGCGCACATGTGCGTCGTGAAGAACGAGCTGCCTCAGGGTGCGCCAACGTCGCCCTTCCTGTCGAATCAGGTCTGCCGATCGTTGGACCGTGACCTGATGGCCCTCGCCAAGCGTCACCAGGCCACTTACACCCGCTACGCGGACGACATGACGTTCAGCTTTTCGTCGCCGAACCGTGCTGCACTGCCCGCGAACATCTGCACGTTCGACAGCGGTGTGGTGACCCTCGGGCAGGAATTGACCGGGATCATCAACCAACACAGCTTTCGGATCAACGCGGCCAAGACGCGCATGTCCACCCGCCAGCGCCGGATGGAGGTCACCGGGATCGTCATCAACGAGTTCCCGAACGTAAAGCGCGTGTTCATCGACAGGATCCGAGGGGCGTTGCACGCTTGGGACAAGTATGGCTACGACGCCGCGCAGGCGGGTTGGGAAAAGCTTATCGCCGACGGCGCTGCCCTGGCATATGAGAAGCGCCCGTGGAAGCGGCAAACCCGCACGGGCCAACCTCCCACGCTGAAGAACGTCTTATGGGGCAAGCTCCTGTTCGTGCGCATGGTGCGCGGCGCCGACGATGCGATCTACACCCGCCTAGCGGAGACCTACAACCGTCTCGTGGCGAGGGAACGCGAGACGAGCCAGACGTTCAAGGCTTCGACTCTGCCCGTCGAGGCGATCGTTCGGAACGCGCATGACGCCGAACGGGCCGTGTTCGTTGTGGAATGGACCGGGGACTATCATCCGCCGGCTGGCGGCGAAACGGGTATGGTCTACAGCCAGGGCACGGCTTTCGCATACAAGCGCCATAACCGCCTGATCACCTGCGATCACGTGCTGGGCGGCCACGGCGAGATCAATCGCGTCCCGTTCTCCACCGATATCGACGCGCAGGAGGTACAAGGTGCAACCCTGACCGCGATAGACCCTGTGACGGGGCAGCACTGGCCGCTCCGGGTCATGCATCGCCACGCCCATCGCGACCTCGCAATCCTTGAGTTCGAGGACGCGCCCGAACATCGACATTTCTCCGGGATGGACGCGCCGATCAACCGACACTCCCCCGGACACCTGATCGGATTTCCGAACTGGAACAGGGGGCGGCGCGCGAACATCGAGCCGGCGGTTGTGACCGCGCGCTTTCCCCGCACCGGCTTACAGCGTTTCGAGATAAACCAGCTGATCCGTAAGGGCAACTCGGGTGGTCCGGTCGTTGACGAGCTGTTTCGCGTGGCGGGCGTCGCCCAGCAGGGTGCGCAGCAGGACGCCGGCAACAACGAGTGCCTGTGCGTCGCAGAGCTGGACGCCTGGATCGCCGAGTATGAGGCGACGCTGGCATCTCCTCCGTAAGCGCGCGATCCAGCACACGGAATTGATATCCTGCGGGGTGGGCGATCATGTCTCACCGCGTCGATCCGGCGAAGTCCGCGCCAATGCGCCAGTTGGATCAAGCGGGGTTAAGTGCTGGCGCCGTAAGCTTCGCGAAGTTGAAGGGCAGCAAGTCGGTGACATGGGCATCCGGTGCGCGCTGCGGTAATTCGGTGAGCACGTGCACGAGGTATGCGTAGGGTTCGACGATGCAGGCCCGACACGTGAGCATCAGGCTGTAGCCATTGCGCTCGCTTTCGCTCCAGCAACCGTGTCACTGAACAGCTACGCGGACCTGCATATTTCTGCAATAAGTCCGGAAGCTTGCGCCCTCGAACTAACACATAGTCCGCTTCACCAGCCCTTCCACAGCTGAACGAAACCGTTCAAGAAAGCGTTGCAGTCTTTCGAATTCCAGGACACCTCGGGCGAGTCGTCGAGCAATCTGTACTGCCGATTGGCACACAGAAAAGTCGCGCGATTCGCCTCCACCAGCCAGTTGATGCATCTGACAACCGAGTCGTCGTATGTGTTTCCGAAACGATCGACCGGAACGTTGTAAAGCAACCCTTCAAGGTAGTATGAAGGAGCCTGGCCATGCTCCAAGACTCGTTGCTCAATCATTCTTTGTCGAGCGTTCTTAAAGATACGGATGATGTGCTTCATCCACTGGTTTGTTTCTTGATTCTTCGCCGTAAGGTTCTTGCGGTGCAGCCTCGGATAGTTCACGACCTTTGTGCCGTCTGACTTGAAGAAACAGATCCCAGCAACCTGCTCTTCGTTGCCAACTGCGGTAAACCGGCGATATTTCTTGTGTTCCACAGCGATCAAAACGTCAGCCTTACGTCGGCTGTGACGCGGCTGGATCTCGACGGCCTTGCTCCCGGGCACAGCGTCATCGCCGAACCGCTTCTTTAACACATCCAACACATGAGCGCGAAATGCCTCCGCCGTGTATAGAGCATCAGGATGAGCCGCAGAGAATGCGACCTTTTGGGGTTCGGGAAGGGGCGTGAGGTCATAATAAAAGACCGATTCGAGCATGATGACGACGTCGACGTCACTTTCCTTAAAAATGTTGGTGTCGTTGCGGTATGACCCTTGCAGAAAAATCTTATAGTTTTTGTTTGCATAGCCTGCGTCGGCACTTTCCAGCGCCAATTTGATTGTCGCGTACGTGTCCTTGGAGGTAACTTGCGCCCCGATCTGAGCCCATTGAGTCAACTGGTCTTCTGGTATGGCCATTCGTCCTCCTTAGATCAACAGTTTCTTGAGTTCGTCTTCGTGTTTGCTAAACGATTGGCCGCCGCGCTGGTAAAGAACATTTAATTTCTTGAGATCGTGTTCCATAAGATCAGTCGCCATGTCCGGGGTACTGTACGTGTCATTCACACGCACCATTGGCACTTCCTTATCCGGCTCGCCGGGCACAGTAGTCGACAGGACGGGTGGTTCGAAGTCATCGTCGGGAAATCAATGCGCGATGACGGGCGGACACAGCTTCGCGTACGTTCATACACACGAGCACGCGCCCGTCGATCGTATGCTGGCGCTTCTCGCGCAGGAAGGCGTCGCCGCGGATCAGCCGGTGACTTTCCTGTCTGATGGCGGCGACACCGTGCGCCGCACCCAGATCGACTTTGGCGATTGTGGCGAGAATGTAGTCGACTGGTTTCACGTCGCCATGCGGGTACAAAATCTCGAACAGAAGATCAAGGGGCTGCCGGACCGCGGCGAACGGCCAAGTGTCGACGTGCTGATCGATGGGCTGCGCAGTGCAAAGTGGCACCTCTGGCACGGCTGCCCCTATCCGGCACTGCGGCGGGTTGAAAGCCTGGGTTGGGAACTCGCCACGGATCGCAGTCCCGAGGAGGCCAGGCTGCTGGCCAGACAGGAGGAGTTCGGCGGCTACATCGAGAACAACCAGCGCTTTATCGTGAACTACGGGGACCGCTATCGCCATGGCGAGCCGATCACGTCGAGCTTCGTCGAGCTTCGTCGAGTCGGCGGTCAACCGGGTGGTCAGCAAACGGTTTGTGAAGCGGCAGCAAATAGGGTGGCGACCGGCTCATGCGCATGGCCTTCTGCAGGTGAGGACTGCCGTCCTGAATGAGCAACTGCGATCATGCTTCGAGCGATGGTATCCAGCGCTCGCAGGCAACGATCATGCTCGCCATATCGCAGCGTAGTGCCCCCGCTTTGGCGCGCTCCGATTGGTATTCCAAACACCCTGAATCATCCTTGGCCGACTGGCTGAGCGACATGCGCCGCGCCACGGCGTTCTGTTTGATATGGACCTTCAGGCCGACAGGATGCTGGCTCAGTCGATCGCTATCCCCGAATACACCATCCGTTACCGCGACGGTCAGCTCCCGGGTCAGCTCACTGCATCGAGTAAACATTAACCATGAACGCCTGCGCTTCAGCGGCCGAGTCGACCCTGGCCAGACGGTCGTAGAGTAACTGCAATTCGCTCGGCCGGAGCGAACAAATCATGGAAACGGCGGCGCAGGCAGCTTTACTCCGATTGGGATTTCGATAACTTTCTCTTTATCACGCACGAACTCTTTCTGCACACCATCGCGATCCTTATCGATGGCGACCGCTTTGAACAAGCGCGAACTTTGACGGCTACTGACTTCTACGTCGGGAAAAACCGTGCCTTCACAGGTGAGCCGATGGTTCCGCGGCGGCTATCGACCGGGACGTGGGATCGCTGGAACGGCGAAATACACGACTAAATCTGCGGCGAACGTCGCTTCGGGCCGATTTGCTGCATGACCGATGCAAGACCGCCGTCACTCGCTTCGAGTCGTTGGCTCAAGCCGATGTCCTGCTTTTCATGCACTTCAAGCGGGCGGGTGTTTATTGGTGGCCGTACACAGCGATTTATCTTGGACCTGGGCGAGCACCCTTTCCGGTTTTTGCTCGTGCGAGTTCGATGAAGTTCTTCAACAAACTACGCGTGCTCTTCGGTCTTGATACTGCCGAACAGATGCGGGCTTGGATCAAGCAGTTGGCGGCCAACGACGACTTACCGCGGGCCGGTCACACTCGCCTCCCTGTTGAATGGTTGACCGCCGTTGACCAGATCGCAACAAAGGAATGAGTATCGGGATGGCGGGGAACTGCCTCTAGACCGAATGGCACTTACTTAAGCCCGAGGAGCGTGCCCATATTTTCGGGCGCGCTCGCGAGCGATGTGACGAGGCTCTTTCAGCCATGGATAAGACTTCGGTCTACGTTTACGCATTCGTGGTTCGATGCGACCGGGGCGATTCCCAACACGGGACTGTGCGATCAGGCTGAACAGGAGACTCTGGTCGTGCGTTGCCGTCAGCCCTCTGGCCAGCCATTCAGTCCATAGCTGCACGGTGTGCTTGAAGCTCAGTGCTCTCGGGTCCGTGGCGTAGTGGCTGGCGGCTTGGGCCATCAGCAGCCGGATTACGTTGTAGGCCAGCAGATGGACCCAGATCTCCTTCTCGTTCATGTGGGCCGTTTGGCAATGCAGCACATCCATGCCCATCGTTGTCTTGATGTTACGTAGATCCAGTTCCACGTTCCAGCGCCTGGCATACAACTGCGAGAGGTCCTGTTTGCGGGTCTTGCGTGCATCAAGCATCGTGGTGACCAGCACCTGGTGATGCAGCCTGGACTCGCGCATTGTCAGTTCATCGGGGAAGGCCTGGTACTGCTCACGCGTCATCCAGGCGGGACACTGCTGGGGTTTGGGCCACGTCACAAGGTGATCGCGCGTGCCCAGCGACTTGCCGCGCCGAAAGTCGGTGTGGCGCGCCCCATGCTGTTCCATCACGACATCCACCCCGGCGGCGATCATTGAGGCCATCAGAAAGTAGTGGCAGTACAAGGCGTCAGCAACGATCACGTCACCGCGACGAAACGAGCTTTGCAGCATGCGAAACGCCGCCAGCTCCCCGCTGCCTTTGCCCGCATAAGTTCCGAGCGCCGCCTCCAGCACTGCGCCGCTTGCCAGACAGATCACCGCAACCAGATAGGCTAACGGAAATCCCACGCCTTCGGCCTGGGAACCGGGCTGTGGGAAGCGGGCCTGGTTCGACGGCGTATCAGGCATCGAGATCCCGGTGCCATCAACCAGCTTGACTGG
>NZ_JBLKRU010000044.1:0-60422 GCF_047608185.1 Caballeronia eucalypticola | reverse complement strand
TTGTTGCTCATGCTTTTGACTCGTCTGCTTAATGCCTGCCACCATTTCCCTGGCTTCGTCTACGGTACCGCGCGCTTGTGCATGCATAGCAATACTATCGAGATCGATGTGCGCCCGCGCAAAGGCTCCAGAGCGTGCTGCTCAGGATGCCATCAACCCGCCAGGGGCTACGACCAACTGCCCCAACGCCGCTTCGAGTTCATCCCGATCTGGGGCTTTGCGGTGTTTTTACTGTACAGCATGAGGCGCGTGGAATGCAGGCGATGTGGGGTCAAGGTAGAGGAGGTGCCCTGGGCAATGGGCAAGCACCAGTTGACCAGGGCGTACATGCTGTACTTGGCGCACTGGGCGCGCAAGCTTTCATGGAAGGACACGGCACAGTCCTTCCACACCAGTTGGGAGAAGGTCCAACAGGCCGTGGCCTATGTCGTGCAATGGGGTCTGGAGCATCGCGAGCTGGGGCATATCCGGGCCATCGGCGTGGACGAAATCGCCTACGGTCGTGGTCATGAGTATCTGACACTGGTCTACCAGATCGAGGCGGGCTGCACGCGCCTGCTCTGGGTGGGCGAGAAGCGCACCAAAGAAGCGTTCCAGAAGTTCTTCGATATGATCGGCACGGAACTGGCGCAGGGCATCGAGTTTGTGTGTTCGGACATGTGGAAACCCTATCTGGACATGATCAAACTGCATTGCACAGGGGCGCTGAACATTCTGGACCGCTTTCACATCGTCGCTAAACTCAATCTTGCCATCGACGAGGTCCGTGCGGGCGAAGCACGCCAACTGGTCAAGGACGGCTACGAGCCGGTGCTTAAGAAGTCGCGCTGGTGTCTGCTCAAGCGCCCGGGGAACCTGACCGACTCCCAGCGCATCAAGCTGCGTGAGGTGCTGCGCTATAACCTCAAGAGCGTACGGGCCTACCTCTTCAAAGAATACTTCCAGCAATTCTGGGACTACGAGTCACCCGCATGGGCAGGCAAATTCCTGGATCAGTGGTGCAGCGAGGTCATGCGCTCGCGCATCGACCCGCTCAAGAAATTCGCTCGCACAGTACGCACCCATCGAGAGCTGTTGCTCAACTATTTCCGGGCGCGAAAGGCGTTCTCCAGTGGCATCGTTGAGGGACTGAACAACAAAGCCAAAGTCACTATGAGAAAAGCCTATGGATATCGCACCTTCAAAATGACGGAACTCTCGCTATATCACGTACTTGGCAAACTTCCTGAGCCAGAACTCGCCCATAGATTTTACTGACGGACCAAAAATATAATCATTTTGCTCGTGGACAATACCCCGGCGCCAGGAGGTTAAAGCGCGCGTACAAAGTCGCACAACTTTCTTTAGAATCATAGTTAAACGCAAGTCGGGAACATCCATGCCTGTACGCCACAACGCTGCGTTCACCGCGCTTCTCGCGGCCGCGCTCTTTGGGGCGACGACCCCGCTTGCCAAGACCCTTCTTGGCACACTTTCGCCGTTCATGGTCGCAGGTTTGTTTTATCTAGGCAGCGGCGTTGGTTTGGCTGTCGCTATCGCTTTCCAGCGCATCACGCGGACCAAAAACGAGCGCGCTAACGAAAGCCGGATTCAGTTGGCAGAAGTACCCTGGTTGCTTGGCGCCATTGCCGCTGGTGGTATCGCTGGGCCGGTGCTGCTGATGTTCGGACTAAGCCTCACGCCAGCGGCGACGAGTTCGCTCTTGCTGAATCTTGAAGGCGTCTTCACGGCGTTGATCGCGTGGGTCGTATTCCGTGAGAATGTGGACAGGCAGATTTTTCTCGGCATGGTGGCGATAGTCGCGGGCGGCGTGGCGCTCTCATGGCAACCGGGCGCGGCCGGACTATCCGCCGGCGCGCTGCTGGTTGCTGCCGCTTGCGCGTGCTGGGCGATCGATAACAATCTGACGCGCAAGGTATCGACGAATGACGCCATGGTCATCGCCTGCTTGAAGGGGCTGATCGCCGGATCGGTCAATCTTTGCATCGCCCTTGTGCTCGGCGCGCACCTTCCCGGTTTGGCGAAAACGGCGGCAGCCATGTTCACCGGCTTGGCCGGATACGGCGTCAGCCTGGTCTTGTTCGTCGTCGCGTTGCGCAACCTCGGCACCGCACGTACGGGCGCGTATTTTTCAGTTGCGCCGCTGTTCGGCGTGACGCTTTCGCTGATCCTGTGGACGGCTATTCCGGACCCGCTGTTTTGGGTCGCCGCCGCGCTGATGGTGCTCGGCGTGTGGCTGCATATTCGCGAACGCCACGAGCACGCGCATACGCATGTGTCGATGGACCACAACCACCGGCATCGCCATGACGAGCATCACCGACACACACACGATTTCAAATGGGACGGAAAGGAGCCGCACACGCACCCGCACCAACATGCGCCAATGACGCACACCCATGGACATTTCCCGGATATTCATCATCGCCACATTCATTAAGCCGCGGATTTCCTCGATCAGTCCCGCGTTGCATCCAGTGTCCAGTCGGCTCCGTATATAGCATTGACGTGAGGCAATCCTGCACTTGCGGCCTAAGGAGAAAAACCATGAACAAGGCAATGCGGAAAGCGATGTCGGCAGGCGTGTCGGTGGCGTTCTTGTGCGGCTCGGCGGCAGTATTCGCGCAGGGTGGCGGCAACGGGAACGGCGGCACGGGCGGTGGTAATGCGCACAGCGCGGCAACGGCTGGAATGACGCATTGGGGCGATCCGGTTGCCATGCCAACGAGTAACACGCCCGGCAATATGCAGAACCCCGGCATGGATAGCAGCGCTGGAATGAGCGCGATGCCGTCGAACGGCGCCAAGGGTGCTGGTGTTGCAAAGAACGTGCAGTGAGCAATGGCATGCGCAGCGTGCGCCGGACGCCGGGAATGGTGGTCGGTTGTCCTTGGCCTAGCTGCGCATCGACATCGCTATGGATTCGCTTGGTGCTAGTCGCCGCGAAAGGCTTTGGCCGAATACGAAAGTTGAATCCGGCGCATGGCCAAGACGCTAAGCATCATTAGCAATTGCAGCATTACTGGTGCGCGAATTTAGTCGACCCTATATGCCTTTGCCACGAGCATGGATTCTGTAATCCAGAGACACAATTGCGCTTGAACTAAGCAAGATTCTTCGGCTCCTACTTAAGAGGCGAGGGAGACGATCACATGCTTAAACCAATTGCATTATTCGCGCTTGTTGCTTGTCTGGGCGGCTGTGTTGTCCCGCCGGGACCGGGCTACGGCTATGGATACGACGGATACGGATACGGCGACCCATACGCAACGGATTATTCGGGGCCTTATTACTCGGGTTATCCGGCTGTCTACGGCGGCGGAATCTACGTCGGTGGCGGCGGAGGCTGGTACGGTGGGCACTACTACAACCATGGATGGAACCATGGGTACGGCGGTGGCTTTCACAGTGGCGGCCACGGCGGCTGGGGCCACGGCGGTGGTTACGGCCACGGCGGCGGCGGTGGACAGTGGCAGGGCGGCGGTGGCGGCCATAGCGGCGGCGGGCACGGTGGCGGTCGCGGCTAGGACGGCATCATCTTAATTGCGCTGACTTAGCCTGACTAGGCGGCTTCTAAAGCAAGGCATCGATTTCGCCGGACGGTTTATCCGTTATCAACTGTCCGGTGAAACTCTCCGCCGGTGCTAAGAGCTTGCGCTAAAGCACGGCTAGCAGAGCAAACGGCCAGATGACTATACGCGCTGATTCCGGTAAAGCTTCTCTAACGTTCTCGTTCACCGGTCAAATTTCCCAGACCCTGTTTCGACCTCTTCGCAGTGTTGCGACCGAGAGAAACAGACGCGGATCATTTCCTCGATATCAAAACTCAGAGCGCCCTCAGTTATCGATAAAGGACGCTCTTTGCTTGTCTTTAAACCTCAGGCGTTACGGCAACCGCCGATGCGGAATCCTGGCTAGCCGCTGGCGTTGTCTTGCTAGCCGCGGTTGCAGATTTCTTGGCCGACACACGTTTCACAGCCGGTTTCCTGACTGCTGCTTTCTTCGCGGGAACATTCGCTACAGTCGCGTTTTTGATCGACGCTTTTTTAGCAGCAGCTTTTTTTGCCGGCGCCTTTGCGCTTAGCGCTTTCGCCGTCGATTTTTTAGCCGTCGTTTTCTTTGCTGCCTTCTTGCTCGCAGGTTTTGTACTGCTAGCTGCAACGGCATGACTATCGTCGTGGCCATCGATCAGGAATTTCGTGCGGTCCTTGACGTCCTTGATCCAAAGCGGCGGACGGGCCCAGCCGCTCCACGTTTCACCCGTCTTGGGATTGCGATACTTGGCAGGCAGCTTTGGCTTAGCCGCTGCTTTTGCCTTGACGTCAGACTTGGTTGATTTTCCTGCAGGCCGGCCGCGTCGCTTCTTCGTGGATGAATGCGCTTCAATATCAGCCGTGGTCAGGCCATGCTTTTCCATTAGCTTGCGGATGTCGTCGAGCACGGATTGCGCGCGCTTTGCGATCATTGCTTCCGCTTGAGCCTGCAGCTTTTTCAGCTTGGCTTGAATCTGTTCCAGAGTAGGCATTATGGTTTCCTTAAGAGTGTTTGCCGGCACTATGCCATGCGTTCTCTGATTTCGGAAGCGGCCAGTAGCGCCCTGTATTAAAGGTACGCACCTCTTAATACAGTTTGTTTCAATCTATGACAAAAAGACTCAGCTTTAGGCAGCGCGCGTTGAACGACAAGCGTTAGATCCGGCTTGCTTGTGGACTATTAAAAGGGGCGAAGCGCAGATCTTCGCCACTCGCGCTGCGTTATTCAGCCGCACGATTTTTGCATCGTTCGGATCTGGAAGTAAATGCGCAGGATATCGATGCAGTTTTGCGAAACGCTGGGATGACGCCGACTCGAAGAGAGAAATGTAGAGGTGCGGGTGAGCGGCCCCGATCTGTTCGACCGGCAAGCCGCTGATGCTGCTGTGTCATGCACTAGGATCGTGAAGACGCCCGCTAGCGATCTCTAATACCGGTGAGGCGGCGGCCGATGCCGTGGCGGCGGGCGATGATGATGGTGTCTCGGCGGCGGCAACGGACGGCAGCGCCGCACATAATGACCATGAACCCAGACGCGCCTGCATTCCTGCCGGGGCCGAGCCTCGGCTACCGTGGGAATGGCGGCGCCCGCTGCAGCGGTCAACAAGATGACCGCGAGAAATCTTCGCATAGGTGCTCCACAAAATCTGAACAGAATAGAGACTCGCCAATGCATCATCCGGCGCTAAAAACTAGCGCGCGATTTTCACCCTGAGGCGAGTTTCCTCAAGAGCAAAACGAACTACTTCTTCGAGGTCTTGGAAACCTTTGCTGTAGCTTTGACGGCTGTTTTCTTAGCAGGTTTCTCTCCGGCCTCAGCGAGTACCTTAGGCTTGGCAGCGGACTTAACCGCGGCCTTTTGCTTTTTCGGCGCTATGTCGTTGTCGGCAGCTTTGGGTTTGGCAGCCGTCTTGCGCGCGACTTTGCCTTCAGTTTTTGCGTCAGCCTTGGCGGTGGTTTTCCCTTCAGCTTTAGGCTTGGCCTTCGGTGCTTCGACGTTGTCGTCGCCCGTAGGCGTTGCTTTTGATTTCGTCTTGACCGGCTTCTTTACGGCTGCCGCGGCAACTGCGTCCGCTTCGTGTCCTTCCTGGGGCGGTATCAAGGAAGCGAGCTCCTGTTCCAGCAAGGCGCGTGCTTTTTCCCAATACTCCGTGGAGCGTCCTTCTGGACGACCGTCTGCTTCCCATAGATGGTATGCCTGCAAACGAAGCTTTTCTTCCAAAGATTTGTTGTGCATTCCATTAGCCATTTTGCGTGTTTGAGGGTTCATGTTACAGGAGCGTCGCTCCGCTTGTGAACGCGCGGTTAGTTCTTGTCGCGCTATAAAAATGTCTTTTTTCCCATGCTAGGATGTCTCGCGGATAAGCTTGAGGTATTGCGATGACAACCTTGTATGACACCTTGTCCGTCCCGGAAAATGCGACGGCCGAAGAAATAAAACGTGCTTATCGGAAAGCAGTTATGCGTTGGCATCCAGATCGCAATGTCGGTCAGGAGCAGGTCGCACGAGCCGCATTTCTCGACATTCGAAATGCTTACGCCATTCTCTCCGATCCCGCGCAAAGACAAGTCTACGACTCCGTATTTGCTGAGGAAATGAAACGGCAGGAAGCGCAGCGACTGCGTAAGGAACAGGAGCAGGCAGAACGCGAAGCCGAGTTGCGTGCCGCGCAGGAAGCGGAATATGCCAGCCGCGTCGGGTTGGCCATGCGCTTCGCGACGCAGGGTTATAACCGCGACGTCGTCCGCGGCGTGTTGCTGGCCCACGATTGCGACGACGAACTTGCGTGCCGCATCGCCGATAGCGTCCTTGCACTGCACGCATCAAGGCAGTCCGAGGTTGCATCGATGGAACCTGAAGCGGCCGCTTCTCCCAAGCAAGACGCGCACGATACGCCCAACGCGAAGCAAGAAGAGGACCCGGCGCCCGCGGACCGCGTCCGGTCGTTTTCCGATCTCTGGATGCCCTTCTGGAACGTGCTGCGCTCGTGACCGCGCGCCATGGCAGGTCGCAGTCTTGCTACTCTCTCTGAATCCGAGCCCTCGCGGCTGTCAGACTTTGTCTTGAGTTCAAGCGACATGCGCCGGCATATGTCTGGCGCTGGTCGCCGCAATAACAGCGTTGCAGGAACATACTGGCCGTTCAAACCAGCACCAAGCAGGCAATAAGCGAGATTCAACGAGCTAAAAAGGGCAATAAACCCAACAAAAGCCACGCGGCTTCAAGCCTCGCGAGGACAGAATTAAAATCTGCTGAAAGGACAGAGCGGTCCGGAGACATCGATGGAGCATTCCTATTTCAAATTGCTGCATCTGCTGTCGGGGCATCCCGGATGGGCGCTCACAGTCGTATTACTTGCCGCGTTTTTTGAATCCATCGCTTTTATCGGTACATTCGTTCCCGGCAGCACCGCCATGTTCGTGGCTGGCGCGCTGGTCGGTACCGGTACGCTTAATCTCGGCTGGGTGTTCGTCTGCGCCCTCGTGGGCGCCGTAGCCGGCGATGCCGCAAGCTACTGGTTCGGCTGCAGCCACAAGGACACCATCGCGAAGTTGTGGCCCTTCCGCTCGCACCCCGGCATGCTGACGGCGGGCAAGCGCTACTTCGAAGCGCACGGCGCAAAAAGCGTGATCTTTGCGCGTTTCATCGCGCCGCTGCGCGCGGTTGTTCCCGTTGTCGCCGGGATGATGGGCATGCAGCCCTTGCGCTTCCTCGTCATCAACATCGTCTCGGCGCTCGTCTGGGCGCCCGTGCATATTCTTCCTGGCGTAGTCTTCGGCGCATCGATCGAACTGGCGGGCGCCGTGTCCTTCCGGCTCGTTGCGGTGATTGCCATCCTGGTTGTCGTGACCTGGCTGACGTTCAAGCTGACGAGCCTCCTCGTGTCCCACGCGCGGGCGTGGACGGATTCCTCGCGCCGAAGCCTGCTGCTTTGGGCGCGTCATCATCCTGGCCCAGCTGGACGAGTAGTGCTCGGTATCCTGGACCCCAAGCATCAGGCCGCCGCGCTTATCGCCGTGATCTCTGTGTTGCTGCTGGCATCGGCTACCGTGTTCTTTTCGACGCTGCACGGCGTCTCGCACGGCGATCCGCTGGTTCAAGTCGATGTGTCGGTTTATCGCTTCCTGCAATCGTTCCGATCCTCATGGGGCGACTCGGTCCTGGCTGTGCTCGGCACGCTGGGCAGCGTGCAGACACTCGCCACGGTGACGTTGCTGGTCGTCGTATGGATGATGTTTGAACGCCGTTGGCGCACCGTCGCGTACTGGCTGACCGCGGTCGCGTTTTCCCAGCTGTTGATCCTCGCAATCCAGATCACGATCCAGCGTCCGCTACCGGGCGCGGTAGCGTCCAGCTTGCGCGCGTTCCCGAGCAATCACGTCGCGGCCAGCGTGGTGATCTACGGCTTTCTCTCGTTCTTGCTGGCGCGCCGCGTGGGGCCGGTGGCGAGGGTATTCGTCGCGATGGCGACCATCGCCATCTTGGTGTCGGTCGCGTTCTCGGGGCTGTATTTCGGCCACTTCACTTTCTCCGATGCTATCGGCGGCGCGGCACTTGCCGCCACCTGGGTCTTTCTCGTGGCGCTCACCGCCGTGTGGCGATACCCCGCGAAACCGGTACCTCGCGTCATGATGCCGCTCACCGTCCTGGTGGTGATTTGCGCGAGTGTCGTGTTGCAGTTCAAGACGAGTCTTGACGCGATGGCGGTCGAGCCCACGCGACCGCTTGTCATGATCTCGCCAATGCAATGGATGGACACTGTGTGGCGGACCTTTTCTTGCTATCGGTCGAGCATGGACGGTGACCGCCTTGAACCCATCACCATTCAGTGGACCGCGACGGCAGCGGAGATCAGGACTCAATTAGAGAGCCGAGGGTGGACGGAAGGATCGCATTTATCGGCGCATAGCATCTTGTCGCTCGTTTCCCCGGATGTGGCGGCTACGGCGCTTCCGGTGTTGCCAAGGTTGAACAATGGCGAACCATCGGCGTTCGTATTTACGCGCGCTCACATGAGTGCGGACGAGCGCGACGTCTTGCGATTCTGGCCGACGCAATATGCAGTGACGCGTCGCGGCGGACAGCCGCCCACTCCGATCTGGCTCGGCTCGCTCGTTCACGAACGGTTGCTGCGGCCGTCGTGGCCGTTCAACGTGTTGCGTCCGGACAAGCGGCTCGAGCCGATGATCGAAACCCACGGCGACGCATCGCCTTGGCGCGGCCTGGAAGTAGCGAACAGCGCGGGCTGCGGGGGTATTCCAGTGACGCTCGTGGTATCTGGGGAGCAATGAGTCGGCTAGTCTGCAAACGAGCGGTGAAACGCACTATGAATTGAAGCAACGGCTACGCAATGCCGAACGCTTCAGGAGGCGAGTACTTGATACAGATTCCACCCTCGGCAATCGAGAACTGGGGAAGTGCCGCAGTCTTCGGCAACGTGCTGCTCACGCGGCTGGGCGTGCCGCTGCCGGCAATCCCCGTGCTTGTCTTCGCGGGCTCCGCGATCGCCGGCGGGAACCTCGTTTTTTCTCACGTGCTGTGCGCCGCGGTGGTCGCCGCGTTGATCGGCGATGGCGTGTGGTTTTCCGCAGGACGTATCTACGGTCGCCGGCTGACCGATATGTTCGGGCGCCTGTCGCTATCACTTGATGCAAGCATGCGCACCACACGCGCATTATTCGAAAGGTTTGGCGTGGCGATCGTGGCAGTGTCGAAGTTCGTTCCAGGGCTTGCGCTCATCACGCCGCCGCTGATGGGCACCACGCTTATCGCGCCGGCCGCATTCGTTGCGTGGGACGCGCTCGGTACGGTGGCTTGGGCTTCGTTCTGGTTGCTCGGCGGCGCGCTGTTCGAGCGGCAACTTGGGTTGCTGCTGAGCGTGCTTCGGCCACACGGAGCATCGATACTCGACGTGCTGTTCGCCGCCGCCGTTCTCTACATGACGTATCGATACCTGCTGCGCTGGCGTTTCAGGAAGTGGCTGAGCCGCAGGATCGTATCGCCCGAACGGCTCGACCGGATGATGCGTTCCAGCACGCCGCCCTTGATTCTCGATGCGCGTCCAATGTCGGTTCGGCGTGACGAGTCGTATCGAATCCCGGGGGCGGTGCTGCTTGATATTGAATCGCTGGAGTCCACGGACGCGAGTCTGTCGGCGAGCAACATTGTGGTGTACGGCATGTATTCAAACGATGCGGCCGTGAGGAAGGTTCGCAAGCAGTTGCTCGGCAAGCACGTTGTGAATGTTCGTATCTTATATGGCGGCCTGGACGAGTGGGTGCGCCATGGTTATGCGGTGGAACCGCTACCACCGGAGCTAAATGTATTCACTGCATCAATGGCACGTTTATAGTGCGACACTCGATTGCCTTGATTCGTACCTCACTTCCTCGATCACCCATACGCACATTTGTATGCCTGCTTTAGTAGGGATGCGCCCCGCGCAATCTCGTGGCTAAATGAGCCTAACGATTCGAACGAAAAAGTCCTAAGCTAACCGAAACAAATAAAGCAACGGACGGTGTCGAACACTAACGTTTGCGCGGCGTATACGAGAATTCAAAAAGACCCAGACGGGGGACAAGCTGGCATTGAAGTTCAGCGAGAGGC
The DNA here is from genome assembly GCF_047608185.1 of Caballeronia eucalypticola. Classification (NCBI taxonomy): domain Bacteria; kingdom Pseudomonadati; phylum Pseudomonadota; class Betaproteobacteria; order Burkholderiales; family Burkholderiaceae; genus Caballeronia; species Caballeronia eucalypticola. The sequence continues at coordinate 50,279 of NZ_JBLKRU010000044.1, read as the reverse complement.
TACCGGCGACAACGCAACGGGGATGGAATAAAAACGGCGTTCAACCGGTAAGTAAAAAAGCAGTCAGTGAAAACGAAGCGAATTAAATAGTTAACGAGGGGAGAGGTAGCGTGCCGGCGGCTGGGCGTGGCGAGACGCCCGGTCGCCGGACTCGCTGCATGTTTTAGTTCCGGTTCAGCCAAGACACTTGAGCCGGGATGCTTGTTTATCAATCAGCTTATCAATTCCATTCAATTCAATTCCCGTCCGGACCTGGTTCCCAGTAAACATTTAACCCCATCAACTCGGTCAGGGTCTGCGCCGCCGTTTTCATCCTTTCTCCCACCTCGTTCATCGCAGGCACAGGTGCCTGATCGATGCGTTCTATGAACGGTGTGGTCAGCGAAGCAATGGCATGTCCGTTTCGTCCAAACACGGGATAAGCAAGATTCTTGACGCCCTTGACCTGACGGCTAGGCATGCGCGCGTGTCCGCGTTCCTTGATCCGTGCGAGATCCGCGGCAAGCTGTTTTGCATCGACCGGAAGTTCGCCATCAACGGGGACGTGAAGCTTCAGCATCCGCTTGCGTTCCAGCTCTTCCTGGAATGCCATCAGCACTTGTCCCGACGCGGTGTCGGTCATGCCGATCAACGTGCCCACCTTCAACGAAAAGCCCCAACGCTCCGGACTTTCCACGCCCGCCACGATCAGCACGCGGCCGTCTTGATACACGCATAGGTGGAACGATTGCCTGACATCGTTGGCCAGTTGCGTCATCAACGGCAGCGCGGTGGTCACCAGCGAGCGCACCGGTTGATGTCGATGCGCAAGCTGGAACAACAACAACGACAACACATAACGGTCGCCTATTGCGAGCAGATATCCGCGCGTCTCCAGCGTAACGACCATGCGAAAGATCTCTGCTGTCGTACGACCAAGCGTCTTCCCCAGGTCAGCGAGTGACAAGCCCTCTGGATGACTCGCCAGCAGTTCGATGATGTCCAGCCCCTTCTCGAGCGCCGGCGCTGAGTATCGCGTGTTGTCCAAAATTTCTCCTTGCCCAAAGCCACATGTCCACTCTCAACCGGTCTCAGCGTAGTGAGATCCGGCTGTTGCATGGCGTGATTGTAGACTCGCCAACCCCTTGCGTTCGACGCGATCGTCGATGAAAAACGCGTGAATGTGGACATCGGGAAAACACCGATAAAAATTCACGTATGAAATGGCGTTTTATCTTTAAAATGATTTGCATCGGTGGAAAAGTGGTCCGCAGGACGTGCGAGACACGCGATCCGCAACGCGGAGTGATTCGCCGCAACACACAGCATGGGACCAGAGAAGGGAACGTAGATGGCTGAAGTGGCATTCAAACAGGTGCAGAAATCGTTCGGCGCCGTACAGGTGTTGAAGCAGATCGACCTGACTGTTGCGGACGGCGAGTTCCTTGTGCTCGTGGGTCCCAGCGGCTGCGGCAAGTCGACATTGCTGCGCGCGCTGGCGGGACTGGAAGGCGTGACGCACGGACGCATCCTGATCGATGGCCGCGTGGTCAACGACCTGCCGCCGAAAGACCGGGACATCGCGATGGTGTTCCAGAACTATGCCTTGTATCCGCATATGAGCGTGCTCGAGAACCTCACGTTCGCGCTAAAGCTGCGCGATTTGAAGCCTGAGGAAATCACGGCCCGCGCAAATCAGGCGGCAACTATTCTTGGCCTTCAGGATTTGCTCGGCCGATATCCGCGCCACTTGTCTGGCGGCCAGCGTCAACGCGTCGCAATGGGACGTGCAATCGTACGTGATCCTAAGGTGTTCCTCTTCGACGAACCGCTGTCGAACCTCGACGCGAAGCTACGCGTTCAAATGCGCGCGGAGATCAAGGCGCTGCATCAGCGCTTGCGCGCAACGACGGTCTACGTGACGCACGACCAGATTGAAGCGATGACGATGGCGGACCGCATCGTCGTGTTGAATGCCGGGGCGATCGAGCAGATTGGCGCACCGCTCGAACTCTACGATGACCCCGACAACCTGTTTGTCGCGAGTTTTATCGGCTCGCCTTCCATGAATCTTTTTACGGGCCGCTACGAGTCGCTAAACGATGGCGCGCGGGTACGCATTGGCGATTTCTCGATCCAAGTGCCCGTGGTCAACGCTCGCGATGGCCAGGATGTAACGGTGGGCGTGCGGCCCGAGCATCTGGTGGTGGCGGAGACGGGCGGCATTCCATTCAACGTGGATGTAGTCGAACCAACCGGCGCATCCACTGAGTTATTCGGCACGGTCGCGGGACAGCGCTGTTGCGTGATCGTGAACGGACGTTTGTCGTTGCGCCCGGACCAGGGCATCCGGCTTGATGCCGATCTGCATAACACCCGCGTCTTCGACACCGGCACCGGCCGCCGGTTGCGCTAAAAAGCTAGAGAAAACCACACGCAAGCCGTACCGCTCGACGTCACGGCACATAACAAAGGAGATGAATCATGGTTAGGGATTCGATGAAAACCGGCCTCAAGATCGCTGTGTCGGTACTGGCTTTAGCGGGTCTGGTCGCCACCACCGCTGCGCGCGCCGACAACGAATACAAAGGCTATACGCTGCGCGTCAAGCTGATCGGCGGGGTGCAATATGAAGCACTCTACACGCGCATTCCGCTGTGGGAAAAAGAGACCGGCGCAAAGGTTGAGATTGTCTCGCGCAAGAGTCACTTCGAACTGGATCGTGAGTTGAAGCAGGACATTGCTTCGCAGCATATCGACTATTGCGTGTCGTCGAATCATACGAATTTCTCGGCGCAATATCCTATTTTCCGTGACCTCAAGGGTCTGTTCCCCGCAAGTTATCTTGCGGCGTTCGCGCCTGCGTTGCTGAAGCAGTCCGAGGTAAAGGGACAGTTGGTGCAGATCCCACGATCAACGGATATTGAAGCCCTGTATTACAACAAGGTCGCTTACGCCGATCCGGCGAATCGCGATGCATACAAGAAGAAGTTTGGCACCGACCTGACGCCGCCGAAAAACTTCGCGGAGTTCACGCAGCAGGCGACGTTCTTTACGAAGGCGCCGAACTTCTACGGCACGCAATTCCCGGGCAAGGATGAAGCGCTGACGGGCACGTTCTACTCGCTGTTGGTGGCGAACGGCGGTCAGTTACTCGATGCCAAGATGCAGCCGAAGTTCAATTCGCCAGTGGGCGTGAAGACGCTCGACTGGTTTGTGAACCTGTACAAAGCAGGCGTGGTGCCGAAGGGTGTTCCAAGCTACGTCTGGGACGATCTCGGCAATAACTTCGCGTCGGGTAAGGTCGCGCTCGATCTCGATTGGCCAGGTTTTGCATCGTTCTATAACGACCCGAAAACGTCGAAGCTGGCCGGTAATGTGGGGGTGGTTCGTGCGCCGCTGGGCGCGGCCAACAAGCGGCCGGGCTGGTCGGGGTCGCATAGCTTCTCGATCACGAAAGTATGTGCGCGTCCGGAAGTGGCCGCGAGTTTCATCCAGTTCCTGACGAGCAAGGATTCGCAAATGGTTGAAGCGCGCCTTGGCTCGATTCCCTCGCGTATCGATGCACAGCAGGCTATCGTCCAGGAGTTCAAGACGAAGGACGATCACTTCATGGCGGACGCGGTAGCAACCTTCAGCCAGGCCGCGAAGGAAGACTCGTTCACCCCGCCGCGCGTCGCGCAATGGAATGAGATTTCCAATGCGTTGTGGCCGGAATTGCAGAAGGCGATCATCGGCGACGAGACCTCGCAGCAAGCGCTCGACAACGCGGCGAAGAAGGTCGCGGACATCATGCAAGACGCGGCGGATGACCAGTAACCACCGATCAACATGGAATCCAATACGCCTTACTCGATCGGCGGCGAGCCTGTTCTTGCCACACGCGCCAAGCGCATCCCACTGCCGGTCAAACTGCTGATGCCGGCGTTCCTGGCGGTCGGGATCGTGGTGATCCTGCCGCTGTTGTTCTCGTTTTATACGAGCTTCACGGCGTATCGCCTGACCGATCCCGACACGCTTTCGCACTGGATCGGCTGGCGCAACTACGAGCGCGCATTTGCGAATGGCGACTTCTGGGCCGCGTTCGGCCGCACGATTTTGTTCCTCACCATTGCGCTGAACCTCGAACTGTTGCTGGGCCTTGGCGTGGCGCTGTTGCTCAATCAGGTGACGAAAGGCCAGCGCGCGTTACGCACGGTGATGATGTTCCCCATGATGTTTTCGCCCGTGCTCGTCGGCTTCCAGTTCAAGTTCATGCTCAACGACAGCACGGGCATTGTGAACAACCTGATGCAGACGCTGTTCGGTGCGAAGTCGGCGTTTCCGTTTCTTGTCGATGCGAAATCCGCGCTTGCATCGCTGATTGCGGCCGAGGTATGGAACTCGACGCCCATCTTCGCGGTGATCCTGCTGGCGGGTTTGATGGCGTTGCCGAAGGATCCGATAGAAGCATCGAAGGTGGATGGCTGTACTTCCTGGCAGACGTTCCGCTATGTGACGCTGCCGTACCTGATGCCGTTCATTTATATCTCCATGACGATCCGTTCGCTCGATGTTGGCCGCGCCTACGACATCGTGCGCATCATGACGAACGGCGGTCCGGGCGGACGTACGGAATTGCTTTGGACGATGGTCGGACGCATTGCCTACGACGACTCGCGCATGGGTTACGCCAACGCGATTGCGTATGTCTCGGTGCTGGTGTCGATTCTCTTCACGCTCTATTTCTTCCGCAAATTAAGCGGCGCGCGCAAACACATGGGGCCAGCCTGAGATCATGAGCGATATGGCAATCAAGGGCGCATTCGTGCGCAAGTCGGCGATGTGGTTTGGCGTGTTCATCGTGATGGCAATCATCTGCTTGCCGGGTCTGTGGGTCGTTCTTAATGCGTTTCGATCGAACGTGGCGATTTTGTCGAATCAATCGCCGCTTGTTGGTGCGAGTTACACGCTCGATAACTTCAAGAGCATGTTTGGTTATGGGCAAATGGCGTCGTTGCCGATCAGTCAGTATTTTTTGAACTCGCTGATTATTTCTTGTGTGAGCACGGTTGCCGCGTTGGCTGTTGGTGTGCTTGGCGGTTATGCGTTCGCGCGCTTCGAGTTCAGGCACAAGAAGGTCATGTTCGTGGCGCTGATGTTGACGCGTGCAATTCCTGGCATTGCTTTGTCGTTACCTATCTTTATGTTGTGGGCGTGGACTGGGCTGCTTGATACGCGCATTGGCGTGATCCTCGTTTATCTCGCAATGAATGTGCCGTTCACTGTGTGGCTTATCGATGGTTTTTTTCGCGAGGTGCCTATCGAGTTGTCGCAAGCGGCGCAGATTGATGGGTGTAATCGCTGGCAAGCGTTTTGGCGTATTGAATTGCCGTTGGCAAAAAGTGGGATTGCGTCGGCAGGGATCTTTGCGTTTCTTACTAGCTGGAATGAGTTCGCGCTTGCGACGCAGTTGTGCAGGAGCCCCGATACAAAGACATTGCCGGTGGGGTTGATGGATTTTACTGCGCAGTTTTCAGTCGACTGGGCCGGGATGTGCGCGATGGCCGTGATTATTATTATTCCCGCGATCGTGCTGACGTTTATTGTGCAGAAGCATTTGATCGCAGGGTTGACGTTGGGTGGGGTGAAGGGATGAATGAGGGGTTTTCGTTCGCACTCTGTTCAAGGTTTTTGGGCGGTTGGTTCGTAGGTCGTAGGTTAGTGGTTTGGGGTCAATGCCGGGTTGCTGCTTTCCAGGGTCTTCGCGCGTTTAGTGTTGGATGTTCTCTTTATCACTATTAGCCACTGCGCGTGGCAGCGCGTCATTTCTTTGTCCAAAGCGACAAAGAAACGAAGCAAAGAAAACGCTTTCACCGCTCTACCCTAAGTGTCCACAGCGTGCAGTTTCTATTCATGGGTGCCCCAAAAGCACGGTGCTCGCAAGAGCGAAGAATGTTTGAACCCCTCTTTCTCGCGAATCCTGACATTAACACGCTTCGCCCCGTACGCTCTCGGGCAAGCACCATTGCCATGCAACCCGCACGGCCTCACGCGTTTCGGTGGTCTCGTTTGGAGGAGCGTTGGTAGTATTGTTCGGTATGCATACTAATTTGGTGATCGGTTCTCCGCGGGTAGCGCGGGGTGCTCTTCGGGCAGGTTCACTCACTGGTGGCGAAGCGTGGGGTATCCGTGTTCGGAGAAAGAGGGGTTCACACATCCGTGGCTCTGGCGAGCACCGTGCTTTTGGGGTACCAATGAATGAAAACTGCACGCTGCGGACACTTAGGGTAGAGCGGTGAAAGCGCTTTCTTTGCTTCGTTTCTTTGTCGCTAAGGACCGGGAAATGACGCGCCGCCACGCGCAGTGGCTAATAGTGCAAAAGAAATCAGCTAACACTAAACCCGCGAAGACCTGGAAAGCAGCAACCCGGCATTGACTCCGACCGCTAACGCAGAACCCGTGCAACCCGGCATTGACTCAGACCGCTAACCCCAAAACCTAACAGCCCAACCGCCCCCTCGACCACCGTACAACCAAAAAAAATTCCGCAACAGCATCAAAAAAGGAACCCCAATGACCACAATCGAGACCGTCGACATCCGCCAAGTCGACCTCCAACCCAAAGTCAAACGCACTGACGCGATCCAATCCTTCGTAGTGCAGGAGACCATCCTGGTCACGCTCAAATGCAGCGACGGTAGCGCGGGCACTGGCTACACCTACACCATCGGCACCGGCGGTTCGTCCATCGTCGCATTGCTCCACGATCACCTGGCGCCGCTGCTGATCGGCCGTGATCCCGCCGAGTACGAGGCCATTTGGCGCGACCTGTTTTTCCACACGCACGCAACCGCCGTCGGCGCAATAACGAGCCTCGCGCTCGCTGCAATCGATACCGCCCTATGGGACCGCAACACGCGCGTAGCGAATCTGCCGTTGTGGATAGCGGCCGGCGGATCGAAACCGCGCACACGCACGTATTCCACCGAAGGCGGCTGGTTGCATCTATCGGAGGCAGAACTCGTCGATCAAACCTTGCAAGCGCGCAATGCCGGTTTTCACGGCGCAAAGATCAAGGTCGGCCGCCCGCATCTGGCCGAAGACACGCGTCGACTCACCGCTGTTCGCAACGCCATGGGCGATGACTTCGAGATCATGGTCGACGCGAATCAGGGCTTCACGTTATCCGAAGCCATCCGCCGCGCGCATGCGTTCGAACCGTTGCAACTCGCGTGGCTCGAAGAGCCGATGCCCGCTGAAAATATCGCGGCGCATAAGCGGCTTTGCGCAGCGACGCCGGTGCCCATCGCGGTGGGAGAGTCGATGTATCACCCGGCGCAATTCGCCGAGTATCTGAAGGCAGATGCCTGCTCGATCGTGCAAGCCGATGTCGCGCGCGTAGGCGGAATCACGCCGTGGTTGAAAGTGGCGCATCTGGCTGAAACCATGAATGTGTCCATCTGTCCGCACTTTTTGATGGAACTGCACGTGAGTTTGTGCGCGGCCGTCCCGAACGCAACATGGCTCGAATACATTCCGCAACTGGACGCGTTGACCGGCAAGCAGGTTCAGATCGAGCAGGGTTACGCAGTTGCGCCGATGGAACCGGGGATCGGTATCGACTGGGATTGGGATGCGATTAATGCGACGCAGCGCACGCATGGTTCTATCAACGCCCGCGCGGCGGCTTAAGCCATGAGCACGAATGTGATGCGCCATTGCCTGTCGCTCGATCTCCGCGATGACCCTGCGGTCATCGCTCAATACGATCGTTATCACGAGGCGGTGTGGCCTGAAGTGCTGGATGCGCTGCGAGCGTCAGGCATCATCGACATGACGATCTGGCGGCGCGAAACGCGCCTGGTGATGCTGATTGAAACGGAGCCTGATTTCAGCTTCGATAAACTCGTCGCTGGAGTTGACGCTCATCCGCGCGTGACGGAGTGGAATGCGTTGATGGCAAGCTTTCAGCGTCCGCTGCCGGGTGCAACGAGCGTTGAGTGGCAACCGATGAAACTTGCATTCAACATGCGGACGCAAATGAAGGGCGGATGAAAAGGTCTGCCGCGTGATGCAGGTCAGACAATTCGAACGATCAAGGAAAACAGCCATACCGCAATACCGACACCGCCGACCAGGCATACCGCTACCGCGCACAAACGCCAAAGGGTCTTCATCGGTCGTACCTAAAAAAGAAGGCCGCAAAGCGGCCTGAAGAGGGGTACTACAGGGGGATCAATGAGATGCATGTTAAAGACCCAGACTTAAGAGAAGATTAAGCCGCGCTGAGCGCATCCTGATCGAGACTTGATCGTCTCCCTCTTGCAGATCGAAAAAAGCTGAAGCCCGGAAAAACTTGCGTTCTTCCGGGCTACAGCTTTGGCACGTCAACCCCTCGTGAGGGTTTTCCGTACAGCTTTGCTATCAAATCAGTTATGCGAGTACAGCGACTTTTCCTGGCTCAGGTTAACGCGGCTGCCTGATTGCGATTGCGTGTCTTGCACGCCACCGTACGACGTTGCATTCGCGTTAGCTTGCGCTTGTTCAGCTGCAACCGTTTGTGCGCTTTGGCCGCGTTGCGATGCCGGTGCGCCAACGCTCGGGTTGTACGACGGTGCCGGGCCGTAGCCGCTGCTCGCAAATGCGGGGGCAGCCAAGGCTGCGGAAGTGGCGACCAACAATGCGGCGATAAGATTCTTGTTCATGATGTGCTCCGATTTGCATGAGTTTTAAGGGGCGCAGTGGCTTAGTTTTTCTGCTCACTGCGTCGATGAAATTCAGTGTATACCCTTACTATCAATTTATTGTATCGATAGTATGCAATAGACTTTTCGCAATTTGCCAATAATGAGATGGGGATCTGCGGGCCGCCGAGCGCGCATAAATCTAGTCGTGGAGTGTCTCGATAATCGCCGCCGTGATGGCGCTGCGCCCGTAGGAAGCCCTCTCGACCATCCCCACCGTGCGCAGAATGGGCGGCTGCGCGATCGAAATCAGACGCAACGACGGGTCCGTCTGCCATCCGGCCCTATGCAGTTGCGGCAGCACGGTTACGCCAACGTTCTTCCTCACCAGCGCCAAAATCGTTTCGATGGAATTCAGCTCCAGATACTCGATCACCTCCAGTCCGAGCGTGGTCAGTGCCTGATCGACGACCACGCCGGTGCGCACGCGGCGGTCGAAACGCAAGAATCCATGCGATGCCAGAATCCGGCGCGGGTCGGTATCGGTGATCTCGCGGCTTACGATCAACATCAACGGCTCCGTGTAGAGCGGCGTCCACTTCAAGGTGTCCGGCAAGGTCTGGTCGGGACGCGCCACGACGGCCGCAATGTCCACCTCGCCTTGCTCCACCATGGCCGTGAGCTCGTCCGAACGCGCGGACAACAACCTCACGTCGAGCCCAGGGTGGGCAGTTTTCAGCTGCGCAACCCCTAGCGACAGCGCCTGAATCACAGACACAACGGCTCCAATCGCGACCGGCCCCTGCATGGATCCAGCAGGCGTAGCTTCCAGCTCATCAAGCAGATCCAATATCTGCTCGACCTTCGGACGGATCTCGTGCCCCTGCCGGTTCAGCGTGATCTGCCGCGCGCTGCGGTCAAACAGTTGCCGCCCCAGCGCTTGCTCCAGCCCACGCATCTGCAAGCTGACCGCGGCTTGCGTCAGCGCGACCTTATCGGCGGCAGCGGCAAACGAGCCCGTCCGCGCAACCGCGCGGAATGTCTTCAGCATTCGGATTGTCGCCATGGCTTATTCGAGTGAAACTCATTCAAGAAAAAATTAAGTATCGAAAAGAAAGTTTAATATTTCCTGATGCATTTGGGCCGACATAATTACTTCATCGAAAATGTTGGCCGCATGTAATGTGTAATGCCCCGCAGCGGAGTATTGAATTTGTCGACGTTAAGCAAGCTGCCACTGAACCAGCCCGATCACCAGCCTGATCTCCCCGCTCAGGTCAATCCGCCTGCCCGGCATCCCGTACTCGAAGTCAGCGGTTTCTCGCTGAAATTCTCGCGCGCCGCACATGTTCCGAATCTCGTCGAGGACGTCTCGTTCTCCGTGAACGCGGGCGAGACGCTGTGCATCGTCGGGGAATCGGGGTGCGGAAAAAGCGTGACATCGCTGGCGATGATGGGTTTGCTGCCCAGTCCGCCGGCGAATATTGTCGCGGGGAAAGCGATGTTCGACGGCCGCGATCTCTTGAAGCTGAGCGAACGCGAACTCGCTGATATCCGCGGCAACCGGATGTCGATGATCTTCCAGGAGCCGATGACCTCGCTGAATCCCGCGTTCACCGTCGGGCATCAAATAGCGGAATGCGTGCAGCGGCATCGCGGTTTGAGCGGCGCGGCGGCGCGCAAGGAAGCGCTGGACATGCTGCGCCTCGTGCGCATTCCCGCGCCGGAAACGCGGCTTGACGCGTATCCGCACGAGCTGTCCGGCGGCATGCGCCAGCGCGTGATGATCGCGATGGCGCTGGCGAATCGCCCGCAGCTGGTGATCGCCGATGAACCCACGACCGCACTCGATGTCACCATCCAGGCGCAGGTTTTATTGCTGGTGCGCAGCCTGCAGGCCGAAACCGGCACGGCGATGGTGTTGATCACGCACGACCTCGGCGTAGTGGCTGAAGTCGCCGATTACGTCGCGGTGATGTATGCGGGACGGATCGTGGAATATGGCTCGGTAGATGAAATCTTCGACGACCCGCAGCACCCGTACACCATCGGCTTGATGGGCGCGATTCCATCGGTGGGAAAACGCGAAGGCGCGCTCGCGACCATTCGCGGTTCCGTGCCGTCGCCGGAACACATGCCTAAAGGTTGCAGGTTTGCGCCGCGTTGTCCGTTCGTGGAGCAACGGTGCATTGATGCGGTGCCTCCCGATAAACAGCTGGATGGAACGCATCGAGTCGCGTGCTGGGTCGCGCCGGTCGAGCACGCGCTTAGCGGGGCCGTGGCATGAACTTCAACGCTCCCATTATTGAAGCCAGGGACCTGACCAAGCACTTCGGCGGGACCCACAATTTGTTCACGCGTACGCCGACGGTCTACGCAGTGAACGGCGTTTCGTTTTCCGTGCAGAAGGGCGAGACGTTTGCGATCGTCGGGGAATCGGGTTGCGGCAAGTCGACGCTCGGACGCCTGTTGCTGCGTCTTATCGATAGCACCGAAGGCCGGGTGATCTACGAAGGTAAGGACATCACGCATCTGGGCACCGAGCCCATGCGCCGTCTGCGTCGCGAGATGCAGATCATCTTCCAGGATCCGTTCGCGTCGTTGAATCCGGGCATGACGGTCGGGCAGATCATTGGTGAACCGATCGCGCTACATGGTCTCGCGAAAGGCGCGGAACTTCGGCAACGCGTGTCGGACTTGCTGCATACGGTTGGATTGCAACCCGGTTACGCCGAACGTTATCCGCACGAGTTTTCGGGCGGGCAGCGGCAGCGCATTGGCATTGCGCGAGCGCTGGCGGGTGAACCCAAGCTGATCGTCGGCGATGAACCCGTCTCCGCACTCGATGTCTCCGTTCAAGCTCAAGTCATCAACTTGCTTGAGTCGCTGAAGCAGAAGCTTGGCCTGACGCTGATCATGATCGCGCACGACCTCGCGGTGATCCGCCATATGAGCGATCGCGTGGCGGTGATGTATCTCGGCGAGATCGTGGAAATGGCGGATGTGAACGATCTGTTCGATCAACCGCTTCACCCCTATACGCAAGCGTTATTGCAAGCGATCCCGGCGAGCAGTCCGCGTCAGCGCCGCAGCAAACCTTCATTGACCGGCGATCTTCCGAGCCCCACCGCACCGCCTTCAGGATGCCGTTTTCATCCGCGATGTCCGCATGCGCGCTCACGTTGCGCCGACGAACAACCGGTCAGCGAAACGCTCGCAAACGGCCACCGGGTTGCGTGTCATTTCTGGCGTGAGATCCAAAACGCGGGTGGCGGCGCGCCTCTTGTTTCCATCGTCAGCCCGAAGCTTACCGAGCGTCTGGCGGTGTATCGACAACGTCAGGCTACGGTCGACGGCGCTGCGCAAGAACAATCGAACTAAACGTACACGGGGAAGTCCAGATGCGAAAGATTTTGTTGGCCGCGGCGCTCGCCGCGGGTTTTTCAGGCACTAGCGTTGTGATGGCTCAGTCGAACTCTACGATCCGCATCGGTTTGCAAGACGACATTGGCACGCTTGATCCGGCGCGCAGCAGTCAGGTGGTCGATCGCATCGTGTTCAGTTCGCTCTGCAATTCGCTGGTCGATATTGGCCCGGACCTGAAGATCGTGCCCATGCTCGCGACCTCGTGGAGCATGAGCGCAGACAACAAAACGCTCACATTCAAGCTGCGCCACGGCGTGAAATTCCACGACGACGAGCCGTTCAACGCCGCCGCCGTGAAGGCAAATCTCGACCGCGCGCGTTCCATGCCGGCGAGCAATCGCAAGAGCGAGCTGGCTTCCATCGATCACGTGGATGTAGTCGATGAGTTCACCGTCGCGATCGTGTTGAAAGCGCCCGATGCCGCGTTGCTCGCCACGCTTACCGATCGCGCCGGCATGATGCTCGCGCCGAAAACGCTCACCGATGACGCGGGCGTTTCCACGCATCCTGTGTGCTCGGGTCCGTACAAGTTTGTCGAGCGCGTGCAGAACGACCGCGTGGTGCTGCAGAAATTCGCGGGTTACTGGGACGCCGATAAATACCCGATCCAGAAAGTGATTTTCCAGCCGATTCCTGACAGCACGGTGCGCCTCGCGAACCTGCGCTCGGGTTCGCTCGACATGCTGGAACGCCTCGCGCCTTCCGATGTGGCTTCGGTGAAAAGCGACAAGAATCTCAACTTCATTTCGATGAGCGGTTTGGGCTTCTATGACCTCACGTTCAACGTCTCGAATGGAGCGCGTGCGCCGAAGGCGTTCAAGGACAAACGCGTGCGCCAGGCGTTCGAACTTGCCATCGATCGCGACGCGATCAACCAGGTGATCGGCGGCGGGATTTTCTCGCCGATCAACCAGGCGATACCATCGAACAGCCCGTACTTCGACGCATCGATCAAGACGACCAAGCGCGATATTCCGAAGGCAAAAGCGTTGCTCAAGGCGGCGGGTTTCGAGCAGCTGAATGTGGAGCTGACCTTCGGCAACAACACGGTTTCGAACCAGATGGCGCAGATGCTGCAAGCCATGCTGTCGGAAGCCGGCATCAACCTGAAGCTGCGTCCGACTGACTATGCCGCCGCGCTGAATGCATCGACGAAAGGCGACTTCGAATTGCTGTATCTCGGCTGGTCGGGCCGCACGGATCCGGACGGCAACCTGCATCAGTTCGTGACCTGCAAGGGCAACCTGAACTACGGGCGCTATTGCAATCCGGACGTGGACAAACTCCTCGACGACGCACGCGTTAAACCGACCGTCGCCGAGCGCAAGCCTATCTACGATGCCGCGCAGAAGTTGCTCGCCGACGAAGACCCGATCATCTATCTCTACGCGCAACCTTGGCCTTATGCGTTGTCGAAGAAAGTGCAGGGTTTCACGCCCTATCCTGACGGGCTGATCCGTCTGCGTGGCGTGAGCATCAAGGGATAACCGTTCATGTTGCGAATCATCGCCAACCGCGCGCTTGTCGCCATCCCGACACTCATCCTCGTGTCGATGATGATCTTCGGCCTGCAAAAAATGCTGCCCGGCGATCCGGTTCTGGCGATGGCCGGTGAAGACCAGAACCCGCAAGTCATAGCAACGCTACGGCTGAAGTATCACCTCGATGAACCCGTGCCCGTGCAGTACGCGCTGTGGGTGAAGGACATTCTGCACGGCGATTTGGGCGCATCGCTCAGAACCGATGTGCCGGTGACCAAACTCATCGCGCAGAAGTTGCCGGTGACGTTGCAACTGGCCGTGATGGCGATGATCTTCGCGATTGGCATTGGCGTGCCGCTGGGGGTTTTATCGGCGGCGAACAAGGGCAAAGCGCTGGACTATGGCGCGAATATCCTCGCGCTCACCGGCATGTCGATACCCAATTTCTGGCTCGGGATCATCCTCATCTTTTTGGTGTCGGTGAAATGGCAGTTGTTGCCATCGTCCGGGTACGTGTCGCCGACCGAGGACTTCTGGCTGAGCATCAAGACCATGTTGATGCCCGCGTTTGTGCTTGGCGCGGCGCTCGGCGCGCAGTTGATGCGGCATACGCGTAGCGCGATGCTGAGCGTTCTGCGCAGCGACTACATTCGAACGGCGCGCGCTAAAGGGTTGCTACGCGGCACGGTCGTGGTCAAACATGGCTTTCGCAACGCGCTGATTCCGATCGTCACGGTGCTCGCTTTGTTGTTCGGCGAATTGCTTGCGGGCGCGGTGCTGACCGAGCAAGTGTTCACTATTCCAGGCTTTGGCAAGCTGGTCGTCGACGCGGTTTTTAATCGCGATTACGCCGTCGTTCAAGGTGTCGTGCTGGTCACGGCGGTAGGGTTTATCGTGGTGAATCTTTTCGCCGATGTCTTATACGTCCTGCTCAATCCGCGCCTGAGGAAAAGCTGATGGCGACTATTGTTGAAACTTTGGAAACAGCAGCGCTACCGCACAAACGCAATCGCGCATTGGGTCGCTTCATGCGCAACCGCGCGGCGGTGGCGGGCGCGGTGATCGTGCTGCTGGTGATCCTGGTCGCCCTATTCGCGCCGTGGCTCTCGCCCTACGATCCCATTCAGGCGAGCTTCATGACGGTGCGGCAAGCGCCATCGGCGAGTCATTGGTTTGGAACCGATGAACTCGGCCGCGATGTGCTCACGCGCTTGCTGTGGGGCGCACGCGCTTCGCTGCTGGCGGGCGTTGTCTCGGTGGGAATCGCGGTGGTGATTGGCGTTCCGCTTGGTTTGCTCGCGGGCTACTTCGGCAAGCTCGTCGATGGCGTGATCTCGCGCTTCACCGACGCGTTGCTGTCCATCCCGTTCCTGATCCTCGCCATTGCACTTGCTGCGTTCCTCGGTCCGAGCCTCACCAACGCGATGATCGCTATCGGCGTCTCAGCCATGCCGCGCTTCGTGCGTCTCACGCGCGGTCAGGCGATCAGCGTCAAAGCCGAGGATTATGTGGAAGGTGCACGCGCTATCGGGCTTGGGCACTTTCGCATTATCGTCCGTTATATTTTTCCCAACGTGCTGCCGCCGATCATCGTGCAGGCGAGCCTCACGGTTGCGATGGCGATCATCGCGGAAGCCAGCTTGTCGTTCCTCGGCCTTGGGCAATTGCCGCCCGCGCCATCGTGGGGATCGATGCTAAATACTGCGAAGGATTTCGTCAGTCAGGCGCCGTGGATGTCGATCTTCCCGGGCATTGCCATCTTCCTGGCTGTGCTCGGCTTCAATCTCCTCGGCGATGGACTGCGCGACGCGCTCGATCCGCGCGAGCTTTGATTTGTGCCCCAACAACTTTCATCACATAAGAGACGAGTTTCTCATGACCCGCTTCAACTGGCAGAACCCCTATCCCACGCCGCGCTTGCCCGTGTTTGCGCGCAATATTGTTTCCACATCGCATCCGCTCGCCGCGCAAGCCGGCTTGCGGATGTTGTGGAAGGGCGGCAACGCCGTCGATGCAGCTATCGCGGCGGCAGCAGCCATCACGCTGGTCGAGCCCGTCTCGTGCGGCCTTGGCGGCGATGCGTTCGCACTCGTGTGGGACGGCGCGAAGTTGCATGGTTTGAACGCGTCGGGGGTATCGCCGGCGGCGTGGAATGTCGATTACTTCAAGAACAAATACGGCGAGCAAAACGGCTTGGCGAACCAGCCCAAGCGCGGCTGGGATGCGGTCACCGTGCCCGGCGTCATCGCGGGATGGGAAGCGTTGCACGCGAAGTTCGGCTCGTTGCCGTTCGGCGACCTGATGGAACCGGCCATTGAAATTGCCGAGCGCGGTCACGCGGTGGCGAGCATCGTTGCGTATAAATGGGCTGCGGCCATTCCCGAATTGAAAGACCAGCCCGGTTTCGCCGATACCTTCATGCCACGCGGCCGCGCGCCGGAGATCAGTGAGTTGATGCGTTATCCCGGTCATGCAAAGACCTTGCGCATACTTGCCGAGCACGGACCGCGTGCGTACTACGAAGGCGAGATCGCGGAGAAGATCGCGGCGTTTTCAAAGCAGGGTGGCGGCGCGATGACCGCTGCTGATCTGCGTAACTACAAGGCTGACTGGGTCGAACCGATATCGAAGGATTATCGCGGTCATACGGTCCATGAGATTCCGCCGAACGGGCAGGGCATTGCCGCGCTGATCGCACTTGGCATCCTCGATAAATTCGATGTGAAGTCGCTGACCATCGACAAGATCGAGTCGCAGCATTTGCAGATCGAAGCCATGAAGCTCGCTTTCGCCGATGTCTATCAGTACGTCGCCGATCCCCGTTCCATGGACGTCACCCCGGAGCAGATGCTCGACGATGCGTATCTCACCGAACGCGCCAAGCTGATTGATCCGAACAAGGCGAAGCACTTCGACTTTGGCATGCCGCCGGCGGGCGGGACGATCTATATGTCCGTGGCGGACGAGCGCGGCATGATGGTGAGTTTCATCCAGTCGAACTACATGGGATTTGGCTCAGGCGTGGTTGTGCCGGATACGGGTATCGCGATGCAGAACCGCGGGTTCGGTTTCTCGATGGATCCCAAGTCGGCGAACGTGGTGGAAGGCGGCAAGCGGCCGTTCCATACCATCATTCCGGCGTTCCTCACGCAGGACGTGAACGGCACACAGGAAGCGGTGATGAGCTTCGGCGTGATGGGCGGCGACATGCAACCGCAAGGCCATCTGCAATCCATCGTGCGTTTGCTTGATTACGGGCAACAACCGCAAGCTGCTTGCGACGCACCACGCTGGAAAGTGAATCGCGATTTCACCATCGATGTGGAATCGACGTTGGATCGCGAAACGGTCAAGGCGCTTGAGGCGATGGGCCACACGATTAAATCCGTCGATGATCCGTATATGGACTTCGGGTCGGGGCAGTACATCTGGAAGCTGGATCGTAACGATCCCGAGCGCGGGTATGTGGCGGCTAGCGATAGCCGTAGGGATGGGCTGGCGGCGGGGTTTTAAACCGAGATACGTCCAGTTACCTTTATCGTATTCCGGTAGCACTTGTATCTGACTGTTCTCCCTACACTCGATTACGTAAACCACACGTTTGCACATCGAGTGCGCGGAGAGACGCAATGAACAAGAAGATCCTGGGTGCGGTACTGGGCTTGAGTGTATTGATGGTGTCGGCGGCAGCGTCCGCTCACGTTAATGTCGACGTGGGGATCGGTGTACCGGGTTATTACGCGCCCCAGCCGGTGTATGTTGCGCCGCCTGTTGTCGTAGGGTACGGATACGGCGGTTATCGCGACGAAGGATGGCGCGAACGCGAATGGCATCGCCGCGAATAGCGCCATGAGCAATGGCGCGAGAATCATTGGCGTGAACGCCGCGGCTATGGTTATTGAGTGTTGACGGGCTGTTCAGGAGATCGCCAAACCAGGCATCAAGTCAGTCTGTACGAAGAAGGCCCGTTCCAACGTTGGTTGGAACGGGCCTTCTTTTTAGTTGGTCGATGAACGCAGGTTCCGTTACGACGCCGACCCCAGCGCATATCGACGGCAATGTTCGAGATAGCCCGCCTCGTGACTGCTAACCAACTCCACGATGCTTTTCCACAACCACGACGGCGCATCCAGCGATTTCGATTTCGCGCGACGCAACTCCGATAACCACGCGCGCCGCTGCGCCGCATCCATCTGCCGCGCGTGCGCTTTGCCAACAACCATCGCGAGATAGCTCGCCGCCTTGATCGCTTCTTCCTGCGTTAATTGCTCGACCGTCAGTTTCATGTCCTGCGGCAACAACTCGCGGATCACCACCGACCGGTCGTTCAACCGCGCCGAGCGCATCCGTTCACCCAGCCACGGCGTCAGATGCCGCGCGCCTTCCACGATGCGTTCGGCGTTATCGCGCGGCATGCGCTTGGTCACATCTGCAGCCGTGTAACGCGGGGCCGCGGCCTTCACGCCTTCCTTGATATCGATCAGGCAAAGATCGTCGCCTTCTACCGCGCCGCCGTCGATATCCAGCAACACCGCATATCGCAAGCGGCCGAGCGAGCTGCAGCCCTTCACCCAGTACGCAGCATCGATCACGGTGACGTTTTCTTCGTCGGCATCCTTGCGCAAAGCGGTTGCTATATCCGCAATCTCGCGCCGCCGGAACAACGTGTCTATTGCAATGCGCTCGGTTTTATCTAGCGGCCAGAAACGCTTGCCGAGAGGAATGCTCGGCTCAATGTCTTCAATGCGTTCGATCGCCAGTTGCTGCCACGTGCGTCGGACCGCTTCTTTCATCATCACCCGCACCTCTTCGGGTTTCGTATCTCTGACGGAGCGGTGACTGGAACGATCGAACGCATGCTCGTAGCCTTGCACGACAGCTTCCATCATGCGTGCTGTCGTCACGCCGGGCAGGTCCGAGCCGCGCGCGGCCGTCGCCAGCGATAACCCCAGCCGGATGATGTCGTGCGCCGGATTGCCGATTACGGTCTGGTCGAGATCGCGGATCTGGATTTCCACGCGGCCGTCGGCGTTGGCGATAGGTCCGAGATTGCCGGTGTGGCAATCTCCGCAGATCCAGATAGCCGGGCCTTCGGGGAGCGTGTGACCTTCAATGCCGTCGAGCCATTCATAGAACTTGGTTGTACTTCCACGCACGTAGGCATGCGCGGATTCGGCCATTTTCATGTTGCGGCGCTCGAACAGGAGCGCTTGACGATCATTGGGGCGGGGAAGCTTGAATTTCTTTTTCTTGGGCATGGGATCGTCCTGTGGTGCTCAACTGGAGCAAAGCGCATGCCGTCGCAATGTAATGCAATTGAAGGTTTATTAGGCGACGCTTGTCGCTGGTGCTGATAGTGCCGCAATCTGATGGAGCGTTGTGATCATCGGGCGCGGCGGCTGGATTTTTGATCCGGTACGGTATCGGCCTGATCTTTCGAAGGAGACACAATGACGTTGCCCATATTTTCCATGGTCGATACTGCGCCCACCCCGGTCGGTCCTTTCTCTCACGCGGCCGAAGCGGACGGCTGGGTGTTCCTCACCGGCCAAATGCCGACCGATCCCGCCGATGACGCTAAGCCCTTGCCCGAAGGCGTTAAGGCGCAAACGCGGCGCGTGATGGATAACCTGATTCTCGTGCTGGAGGGGATTGGACTATCGCTCGATAACGTGGTCAGCGTGAGGATTTTCCTGACCGAATTCAAACGCGATTACGCCGCGATGAACGATGTTTATAAGGCCTACTTTCTGCCTAAGCCGTTGCCGGCGAGGACGTGTATCGGCGTGACGGGATTGGCGCGCGATGCGCTCGTCGAGATTGATTTCGTCGCCAAGCGTTGAGTCGATCTACGGGCGCTTGGGCGCTGCCGATGAGTCGACGTATCGGAACGTCAGGTTGATGCGCTCACCGCGCGCCCCGGGTTCTTTCGGCACCCTGTGCGTCCAGTCGAGTTGAGTGCGCCCCCGCATGATGAGCAGGCTGCCGTGCGTGAGTTGAAGCGTATGTGTTTGCCGGGTCTTCGTATGCCGGAAGTCAAAGGTCCGCGTCGTGCCCAGACTCACCGACGCAATGACCGGTTGCGGCCCAAGTTCGCGCTCCTTGTCGGCGTGCCAGCCCATGCTGTCCATGCCTGTGCGGTAGCGGTTGATCAACACACTGTTGAACGCAGTTTGAGCGGCGGCTTCGGCTTTCGTTTTCAACAATAAAACCGTTGGCGTCCACGGTTTCGGGACGTTGCGGATGCCGGAGTACACATACACCGCGCCGGGATCACCCTGCCACCCCGTCAAACGCGGGAAGGGGATCTTGCCCGCGGGCGTGTTCATCGAGTCCTGCTGCCAGGTGATTTCATCGAGCAAGGTGGCTAGCGTGTCGGACGCAGTGGCTGCGTCCAGCCAATCAGGCAGCCAGTCGATGTCAGGCTTGGGGATGTCGTCGAAGAGGTCGAACATGGCGGGTGGGTCTGCTAAGCGGGTATCTGTCGATATCTACAACTTAGCAGATTCCTTTTCCCGAAACTTGCGCACTCTTTCAACGCGCCAGCTTCGTCACCGTCACCCGCTTCTTCAGCACGCGCGCTTGCAGCACGATCACCAGCAGCAGGAACACGCCGCGAATCACCGATTGCCAGTACGCCGAGAGGCTGATAAATCCCAATCCATTCTCGAAGTTCAAGAGGTTGAACACCAAACCCAGCAGCGCGACGCCAGCAATCGTCATCGCGATCGATCCTTGTCCGCCCGTCAATAACGTCCCGCCCAGCACCACCGCCGATATCGCGAACAACTCCCAGCCCACGCCTTCATTCGGCTGCCCTGCACCAAACTGCGCCGCCAAAATCGCGCCCGCTATGCCGGCCAGCAAACCGCTCAACGCATAGACCATGACCAGCGTCCGGTCCACGTTCAAGCCCATCAAACGCGATGCCTCTTCACTGCCGCCGATAGCCAGCGCATGTCGCCCGAAGCGTGTGCTTCGCAATGCCAGCCAGCCCAAAACGGCCGCCACCGCCGCCACGATTCCCGGGATCGGCAGACCCAAAACATCGCCTTGTCCAAAGTTGCCGAAACTGGAGGTGGGTGCAATCGATACAGCATCGTTATGTCCCAACAACAACGCCAAGCCATGCGCCCCCAGGCTCGTCGCCAACGTGACGATAAACGGCAAGATCCGCATATGCGTGATGACGAGGCCGTTCAACACGCCGATAGCGAGCCCCGCGCCCGCGCCCGCGAGTACCGCGACCAGACCGCCATGCGGGCTCGCCAGCGCGGCCACCACGCTCGCCAGCGCCGCCACCGTTCCCACGGACAGGTCTATCCCTCCCGTGATGATCACAAACGCCATGCCCACCGATATCAACGCGAACATCGAGTTGTATCGCCAGAAAGAATTGATGTTGTAGGCCGATGCAAAGTGGTCGTATCGAAGCACACCGAGCAGCAGTAGCGCCGCTAACGCCAACAGAATGGGAAGGTTCTTTCTCATGTCGATGTCTTCCTATCGCTGACGCCGCTGGACATACACCGCGACAATGATGATGCCGGCCTTGACCACGAGCGCGGCGGCATCGGGAATGCCGTGTGCGAGCAACGTGTATCGCAGCAACTGGATAATGAGCGCGCCTATCAGCGTGCCCACGATGTACGCCCTGCCGCCCGTCAATGCCGTGCCGCCCACGGCGACCGCGGCAATGGCATCGAGCTCGGAGCCGAGGCCGATCACGTTGGCGTCCGACGACGAATTAACCGAGATCGAAATCAACCCCGCCAATCCTGCCAGCGCCGCGCACAAGGTGTACGCGATCATCTTCACGCGCGCCGTCGGAATGCCGCTCAGATACGCAGCCTGTTCGTTGCCGCCCGTCACGAGCAAGTACTGCCCGAACAAGGTCTTGCGCACGATCCAGGCGAACAACGCCACGAGCGCGAGCATCAGGAACACTTGCGCCGGCACGCCCGCTACGCGGCCCAATGCGATCCACTGGAACGCGGGGTTATCGAAAGCTTGCAGGCTGCCGTCGGTGAACACTTGCGCAATGCCGCGCCCCGCGATGAACAGCACCAGCGTCGCGACAATCGGTTGCACAGCAAGCCTTGTAACGAGGAAGCCGTTGAACACACCGCAGAGCGCGGCGGCCAGCACGGGCAACACAAACGCCAGCGCAATGCCGAAGGGTCCGGCCACGTTCATGAAGATCATCGGCGCGAGCGAACCGGCAATCGCCATCGACGCGCCCACCGATAAATCGATACCGCCCGTCGCCACGACCAGCGTCATCCCAATGCCGACGATCACGATCGTCACCACTTGCGTCAGGTTGACGTTGAACGTCTGCAACGACCAGAAGTGCTGGGTGAACAGGAGGTTGAAGACGATCATCGCGAGCAGCACGGCGATTTCGCGCTGAATCGTGATTCGATGTTTTTTCTTCTGCGCCGCCTGTGCGATTGGCGCAGCGGTCGCCGGTTGAGTTTTCTGATTCATGACTGACCTTCTTTGGCATCGACCGAATCGACCGCTTCCGCCAGCGAGGATTCTTCACCCGAGCCGTACGCAATCGCATCCATGATCGATGCTTCGCTCATGCGCGCACCGTCGAGTTCGGCGACGGTCTTGCCGTCGCGGATCACGACAGCGCGATCGGCCACCGCGGTGAGTTCTTCCAGTTCGGACGCCGACAGCAACACGGCTAATCCCGAGTCGCGGAGTTCGCGGATGATCTTGGCGACATCGGCTTTAGCGCCGACATCGATCCCTCTTGTGGGTTCATCGAGAAGCAACAACGTCGGGCTCGTCGCCAGCCAGCGCGCGAGCAAAACCTTCTGCTGATTACCGCCCGAGAGTTCGCGTATCGGCTGGTCGGGCGAACGCAGCTTGATCCCCAACGATTCGACAAACCGGTCCACGATCTCGCGTTGCTTCGCGACATCGACCACGCCGCGTTTGGTCAGCGTACGCAGGCACACGAGCGTGAGGTTATCGCGCACGGAAAGCTCCGGCACAATGCCTTCGCCCTTGCGGTCCTCGGTGAGATACGCAATGCCGCGCGCAATGGCGTCTTGCGGCGACTTCAGCGTGACCGTCTTGCCATCGATGGAAAGCGACCCACGCTCGGTCGAATCCGCGCCGAACATCAACCGCATGGTTTCCGTGCGGCCCGAGCCGAGCAGCCCGGCAAGACCGACGGCTTCGCCAGAGTGGACATCGAGCGATACGTCCGACACCTTCAACCCCGCGCCAAGGTTCGTCGCACTGATCGCCGTCGACCCGCGCTTGGCGAGGTTCGCTTCCTTGACCGCGCTGTCCTCCTGCACGACGGCGGCAAGCGTGCGGCCGAGCATGGTGGTGACGAGCTGCAGCTTGTCGAGCGAGGCCATCGGGCTTTCCGTGACCGTCTGCCCGTCGCGCATGACCGTGACGCGATCGCACAGCGCGTACAGTTCATCCAGCCGATGCGAAACGAAAATCACCGCGCGGCCATCGTCTCTCAAGCGACGCACGACGGTGAACAGCAACTCCACTTCGCGTTCATCGAGCGACGAGGTGGACTCGTCCATGATGACCATCTTCGCGTCCGACGATACCGCCCGCGCCAACGCCACCATCTGCTGAATCGCGGTTGAAAACTCGCGCACGGGCTTGCTGACATCGATCTGTAATCCGAACGAATCGAGTAGTTCCTGCGCGCGCCGATGAATCGTCTTCCAGTCGATCATCCCAAACCGGCGCGGCTCGCGGCCGAGAAAAATGTTCTCGGCAATCGAGCGGAACGGGACGAGATTGATCTCCTGATAGATCGTGCTGATACCCGCTTCACGTGCTTCTTTCGGGCTGCGGAAATCGGCTTCGCGGCCATCGAAACGAATCGTGCCCGACGTGCGCCGGTATGCGCCCGTCAGGATCTTGATCAGTGTCGATTTACCCGCGCCGTTCTGCCCAATCAGCGCATGCACTTCTCCCGCCGACACCGAGAGCCGCGCGTGCCGCAACGCGGCGACACCGCCAAAGCTGATGTCGATGTCCTGCATCTCTAGCAGGGGCGTTCCGGAATTTAGCGTGTTCATCTAGTGCTTCTCCCTGGCGGCTGGTGTTACGCACTGAATGCGTTCCGTCCGCCGGATACAAAAGAAGCGACGGCCCGCGAAAGACGGGGCGCGCCGCTTCGAACACCTTCGTTGCTCATTAGCTCAAGCTTGGTACGTTCGCTTCAACGTTCAATGAACGCATCCGCTCAATAACCGTACTGCATGCTCTCTTTAACGTTGCTCTTATCGTAGAAGCGGTCGGAGACTTTCACCCACGGCGGAACGGTTTCACCCTTCGCGAACTTCTGCGCCACGTCGCAAGCGAGCGGCCCGAAGAACGGGCTCGACTGCACGCTCGCGCCGAGTTCGCCGGCAGCGATGGCGTCCATGCCGCCCTTCGTCCCGTCGATCGTCACAAGGGTGATGTCCTTGCCTGGCTGCTTCCCGGCTGCCTTGATAGCGGCAATTGCGCCGAGCGCCATTTCGTCATTGTGTGCATAAACGGCGGTCACGTCGGGATGCGCCTGAAGCAGCGTTTCCATGACCTGGCGACCCTTGTCACGCGCAAAGTCACCGCTTTGCGACGCGATGATCTGCATGCCCGGATTCTTTGCGATCACATCGTCAAAACCCTTCTTGCGATCGTTCGCAGCGGACGCGCCCGTGGAGCCTTCCAATTCGATGATCTTGGCCTTGCCGCCGGTCGATTTAACCAGCCAGTCAGCCGCACGTTGTCCCTGGTTGATAAAGTCCGAGCCGATGAACGTGATGTAGTCCTTACCCGCTTTCGCCACCGATTGATCGACGTCGCGGTCGACCAGGATCACCGGAATGCCGGCTTTCTTCGCTTGCAACACGATAGGCGCGAGCGGCTTTTCTTCACGCGGCGGGAACACGATCAGGTCGACGTGCTGCGCGATCATGCTTTGGATGTCGGCGACTTGTTTCGATGCCGAGCTGTTCGCGTCGGTCATGACCATCTGCCAGCCGCATTTCGCCGCGACGTCCTTGAAGCTCTTGGTTTCGGCGAGACGCCACGGGTTGTTGCTTTCGGTCTGGGCGAAGCCGACGCGCAAGGGTTTCTTGGTCGCGAGCTTGGGCAGCGGAGAGTCGTCGGCGTGGGCAATGCTGACGCCTGCCACCATCGACAGCGCGAGCACTGATGAAGCCAGCACGCGCAACGGGAATTTGCGTTTGTTGAAGTTTTCAAGCGACAGCATGTCTTCCTCCGGTATGGATGGTCCTGCTTTTTTAAGTACGTCGGTCCAGCTGAGTTTTCCGTCTTTTTGCTCTATCTCAATAAGTCGGCGTGCGATGATTATTCCACCGTATTTTATTATTGGTCAATCGCTAATATTATTAATTGCGAGTTGTTTTGCCACGGTGATTACCCTTACCGACGCGCGTTCGACGAGCGGCCCATCGAGCTTCACCGTACGTCGGCGCACGGGTGCACCGGCGGCGCGGTTGTGTTCTTCCTGGAGCAGCGTTTCGACCGCCCATCGGCCCAATTCGTAGTTCGGAAGGACGACGGTGGAGAGCGGCGGATGCGTGTGGCGGGCGATTTCCTGGTCGTCGTAACCGAGTACGGAGACGTCTTCGGGCACGCGTAATCCAAGCTGCTTCAAAGCTTCGATCGCGCCGAGCGCCATCAAATCGTTCGCGCAGAAAATGGCCGTGGGCGGATTGGTCTCGCGCATCAGTGAGAGCGTTTGTTCGAAGCCCGAACCCGAGCTCCAGTCGCCTTCACGCACCAGCTCAGCGGCGAACGGGAGGTCCGCAGTTGACAGCGCAGTTCGATACCCTTTCAGGCGATCGCGCGCCGCGTCTTGCCAAGGTTCACCGTTCACATATCCGATCCTTCGATGCCCCGCGTTCAGCAGATATTCCGTTGCGGCATGTCCTCCAGCAACTTCGGCCGGCACCACCGAAGAAAGCTCGGAATCGCTTGTGTAGCAGTTCAGGAGGACTGTTGGGACCTTTGAAAGCGCCGAGGGCAACGTCACCTTGCGCGTATAAACCGTCGCGTAAATCACGCCGAGCACGTTGGGATTTGTCAGTGTGGCGTCGAGTACTTGCTGCTCGATTTCCGCGTTGCCGTGCGTCGAGTAAACCGCCAGCATCCGGCCATTTGCGAACGCTGCATCACGGGCGCCGTCGATGTTCACAACGGGATGCGGACTCGTCGAAATTTCATCGGCGAGATACACAATCAGGTTCTTCTCGTTCGGCGCGATTGCTGCGGCCAGCGGCTCGCGAGCCGTCATCCGATAGCCCAGATCCTGCGCTGCCTTCAGTACCTTATTGCGCGTAGAGTCGGAGAATTTTGCGCTGGTCGCGTTGTTCAGCACCAAGGACACGGTGGATTGCGAAACGCCGGTCAGTTTCGCGATGTCGGTCATCGTTGGACGGCGTTGCGTGGATTTTTTCATTGTCTCAGGCCGCGAAAAGGCGGCGGCGGTGTCGTCGTTGCGTGGCGCTAAAGCGTTCTACGGATGCCGCCGACGGTAACACTAATATTTCCAGTCGACAACGCTCGCAAACCATTGTCCGCACTACTTTTACGGCGAATAAAGCGGCCCTAAGTGTTATTACTAATAATATTGACTACTTCATGGTGATCGTGCGATTCTCGGGGCGCGCGCCGGGCTGTCGGATGAGTGAAAGCCAAGCGCGCCGACCGCGCCCGACTCGCGTGGCGCAACCAAGGAGACGATGATGGCCCGCTACGACGAGCGCGCTCGCGATGCGCTTGCAAAGGATTTCGAGCGTGACAGCTTTGTCCTGTTGCCCAACCATTTTCCGCGCGCAACGCTTGAGGCCTGGCGCGCGGCTTTCGCGCCGCTTTTCGAGCCGCACGAAACGGCGGCGCGCAAGCAGGGTGGCAGTGGCAATCGCGGGCCGGGGCGCTATTACGTCACGTTGCCGTTCGAGTGCGAGTTCGCCGATCCCGCCATTTTCTGCGATGACGATGTATTGGGGATCGTCGAGCGCATCGCCGGACCAGACCCCGTGATGTGCCAGCTCGCCACCGATACCCCTGTGCGCGGTTCCGACTTTCAGGACTGGCATCGCGACACGCCGCCTTTATTCGATAACTTCCCTGAAACGCCATCGTTCCAGCTGGCGGTGAATTTTCCGCTTATCGATGTGAATGACGAAAACGGCTCGCTGGAAACGACGCGCGGAACGCACCGGATATCGCGTGAGGAAGCGCTCGCTGGTTTGGCCGATGGACGATATCCGGCGGAACGCGTTCCCATGCAACTCGGCGACGTGATGATCCGCGATGTGCGCGGGTTGCATCGCGGAACGCCGAATCTCACCGATACCCCGCGTCCGATGGTCGTGATCGGTTACAGCCGTTCGTGGTATTTCCGGCCGGAAGTGCAGGTGCAAGTGCCGCGCGATGTGTTCGCCGCGCTGCCCGCCCGCGCAAAACGGTTGCTGCGCTATAGCCCGCAAGTCGACAAGACAGCGCGGACCTTCGACGAAAGTTATCAGCGGTTCGCATATTGAACACCGATCAACGGACCCGCGCCGATGAAAGCGCCGCCGATCAAACTACTGAATTTGCTCAGCCCGCGCCGGCCGCCGACGGCGCGTTTCGCGTCGCGTTGAATGACGCCGCGCTGATTGAGCTGCGCTTTGAGAATCGGCGCGCGTTGCTGGCGCCGCACGTCGGCGGCGCGATCGCGGCGTTTTACGATTTGCAGGACAGCAGCAACATGCTGCATTGGTTACGCCCTGCATCGGCCGATGCGCTCGCTGCGCGCAACCCGCTCGGCATGGCGAGCTTTCCGTTGCTGCCTTACTGCAACCGGCTGCGCGATGCGCGTTTTGCGTTCGATGGCCGTGAAGTCGATCTATCCGCCGATGGCAACGCGTTCGATCACGCGCTGCATGGTCACGCGTGGCGACGGCCCTGGCGCGTGGGATTGGTTTCACCCACCGCGGTGGAATTGCATCTGAATCACGAACCCAGTGACGAACCGGCGCACCACTGGCCGTATCGATACGAAGCGACCCAGCGTATTGAACTCGATGACACAGGCTTGTTCGTCACCCTGTCGATACGCAATCTTGACGATCAGCCTATGCCGTTCGGCATGGGTCATCATCCTTATTACCCTCGCACGCCGGCCACGCGCATTCACACCAACGTTCGCGCGATGTGGCACGCCACGCCGGATCTCCTGCCGACGTTTCTCGGCGCGCATCCGTGCGTTGATGCGTTGGCGTCGCCGGAAGGGTTGTCCGCCGATGCCTTCGATCTCGATAACAATTTTGCCGGCTGGTCGAGGTCGGCGACCATCGACTGGCCTGACGAAAATCGCAGCGTGACGCTAACCGCCGATGCGCCGTTCGACCACATGGTCCTGTTCGCGCCCTCGTCGCATCCGGACCAGTTGTGCGTGGAACCGGTCACGAACACGGTAGATTTCCTGAATCTCGACGCGCCCCGCGAGGACATCGGCGGTGGAGTGTTAATGCCGGGAGAAATAATCGAAGCGCGCTTTGGCTGGATTCCGCGCACCCGTGCCATCGGCTGAACGGAGCGAATCCACTTTCCCGGTATCATCTTGAAATTATCCGCACGCTTGTTGCGCTCGGCGTGCGAGCACCTTCAGCACTCTCAAAATTCAGGAAAGTACCATGACGATGATCGACAGCACGCCGGGCGAATTGACCCAACCGCGCCGGGTCTTGCTCGTCGATGACAGCGTCGATGCCGCCGAAGCCATGTCGATGCTGCTCGAAACGCTCGGCCACGAAGTGCGCGTGATGCACGATGGCCCGAGCGCGCTTGCCATGGTCGATGACTTCGCGCCCGATGTCGTGATCCTGGATATTGGTTTGCCGGGCATGGACGGCTTCGAGGTCGCGCGGCAGATGCGCACGCGGGCGGTGACCAAAACCGCATTGCTGATAGCGCTGACAGGCTACGGCGCGGAAAGCGACAAGCAGAAAGCACGCGATGCCGGCTTCGACCACCACTTGGTCAAGCCCGTCTCTTTCACCGCGATAGAAACCGTGATCGCCGCGTCATTCGCCGGCGACGCAAAATAAAAAGCGGCTTTATTCCACCCGCAGCTTCGCCATATACGGCAGATGGTCGGACAGCCATGCGGTGTCCTGCGTCGGCGTGATCCATTCGACTGGCTTCATTCCGCGCACGAACATCTTGTCGAGCGCGAGCGCGGGTGAAAACGCCGGATAAGTCCGCCCCGATTCACCGAGCATGGTCGCCACTTCGCTCATCCCCAGCTCGCCGAAGACACCCACGGAGTCATTGCGCCAGTCGTTGAAATCGCCTGCCAAAACGAGCGGCCCTTCAGGCGCTTCTTTCGAAATCCACAACGCGATCCAGTTCATTTGCCGCAACCGCGCCGCCCGCGTCAACGCGAGATGCGCGCACAGTAACGTGACCGAGCGCCCGGCAAACGTGGCGCGCGCGACCAGCAAGCCACGCCGCTCGAATCGATGCGCCGAGATATCCCAACGTCCGCCCAGATCCAGCGGATGCGGTGAAAGAATCGCGTTGCCATGCCGCCACGATGGCTTGAACACGTTCTGCCCAAGCGCGATCTGCAGATCAAGCGATGTCGCGATTTCCGTCGCCTGGCAATGCCAGATGTCATCGACGGGCGCATCGAGCGGATTGCCGAAACTCGCCGCCAGCACCGGCTGGGGCATCCGGCGCGCCATGGCTTCCTGCAGGAAATAGGCATCGGCTTTGGTCGACTGCACCCAGCGCTGCATTGCGCTCCACGCCTGGAGACCAAGCGGTGAGCGCCCCTTGTGCAGGTTCCAGCTCACAGCCACGAAATCAGGTGTGTCGCGAACGGAGGGAATGCCGGAGGTGAAATGTTCTGGATTTCGCATGCGATGAATGAGATGTGGGACGCGGCTGCGTCGAGTGTGATCGACGCGCGGCGCGCTATTGCGCAGCCGTTGCCAGCGTCGCACGAACCTTATAGGTGATCGACGGGTTTTTATCGACGATTTGCCACGTCGACCATTCGCCCGGCTTCAGCACAAGCCCGGGATGCGTGGCGCTGACCTGACGCGGTTGCGGCGGCAGCTTGCAACCCGCCACCGTCACCGGTGCGTCATTGCTTTGCAAGGTTTCCTGCGCGTCGATCTGCAACGTGATGTCGTCGCCGTTGGCGTGGATCGGGGAAATGGTGAGCGTGCGCTGCAGGTCGATGTCGCCGGCGGGCTTATCGGCACAACCTACGTTGTTTTTTATCACGTGATGATGGGTATCGGTGCGGGCCTGGCCGACGCTCGTCGTGCCGGTGAAACTGTCAATCTGCTGACCGTCCTGCAAAACCTGCAGTTCCCATTTGACCGGCTGCGGCGGCGTGCTTTGCGCAAGGGCGCTGAAAGGCGCGGCGATCGCGGCGCAAAACAGCAACGCTGCCGTGTGATGTTTCAACATAAGTGCTTTTCTCCTGATCCCTTATTGCGTCTGGGCCGTGGCCTGTTCGATCCGGGTA
Source organism: Caballeronia eucalypticola (assembly GCF_047608185.1). Taxonomy (NCBI): domain Bacteria; kingdom Pseudomonadati; phylum Pseudomonadota; class Betaproteobacteria; order Burkholderiales; family Burkholderiaceae; genus Caballeronia; species Caballeronia eucalypticola. The sequence continues at coordinate 20,193 of NZ_JBLKRU010000044.1, read as the reverse complement.
GCTTGCTCTGAGACTGATTTCTGACCGTGATCCGCTGCGGGCGTTCAGCGTGGAAATGTTTCCAAAAGCTACCCGAGGCGCATTTCCTACCGCACTTTTCGCACCCGCTTGCACCCCGCTTGCACTCGACACGGCACCGCTTTTCCACAAGCGCAGCCTGACGATCATACAAGCGCTTGGGCTCGCCTGCCGAAGCCATCGTATTTTTATGCGATTAGCAGCAGACGCCCGGGACTGCTCGCTTGCGTGCATCTTTATGGCCGATAAACTGAATTTGCCGATCAACAAAAACCGGGGTAAGCCATGAGCACCGCCGTAGTCAAACAAGAACTCGCCGTGGCTTCGTTCAGCAAGGTCTACGACCTGGACGAGGTGGAAACTGCGTTGAACGACCTGAGCGAAGGGGGCAGCGAGGCGCTGCGCGCGACGTACGAAAAGATGCTCAAAGCGGGTAATTTGCGCTTTTGCGTTAAACCTAACCGGATGCCGTCCATAGACGATCTGGTGGCCGATCTGCCCAATTTCCAGGAGCCGCTCAACGATATCCGCAAGCAGATCGCGCTGTGCCTTGAAACCGAGGATCGCCTCGAATTGATGCCCATGCTGTTGCTCGGCGATCCGGGTATCGGCAAGACGCATTTCGCGAAACAACTGGCGCGTTTGCTCGGCACGTCCTGCCACTACCTCGCCATGAGTTCGCTGACGGCCGGGTGGATCTTGTCGGGCGCGTCGTCGCAATGGCGCAACGCGAAGCCGGGCAAGGTGTTCGATGCGCTCGTGAACGGCAGTTACGCCAATCCGGTGATGACAGTCGATGAAATCGACAAAGCCACCGGCGACGCCCAATACGACCCGCTCGGTGCGCTGTACGCGTTGCTGGAACACGATACGGCGCAGAGTTTTATCGATGAATTCGCTGAAATACCGATCAACGCGGGCAATGTGGTCTGGATCGCGACGGCGAATCAGGCAAACACGATTCCCGAGCCGTTGTTGAACCGGATGAACGTGTATGAGATCGCGCCGCCGGATCGCGACGGTGCGCGCCGGATCGCGCAATCGATTTATCACGAGATCCGCAGCGCACACGCGTGGGGCGCACGCTTTCCGGAGACACTCGGCGACGCGCCGCTCGACGCGTTGACCAAGGCTTCCCCGCGGGCCATGCGGCGCGCAATGCTCAATGCTTTTGGCAATGCACGCATCGATAACCGGCATGAAGTGCAGGCTCGGGACATCGAATTAGGCAATGGTGCGAGGAAGAAGTCGATCGGGTTCTGAAGGTGCGTTTTGGAGAATTCTGCAAAAACCCCTCAAAATATGGCCTGAAACTGACTTTTCCCGGGCAAAAAGGCCATATTTCCTGTTTTGGCCCGGATTATTTCGGAAAATGAGGCCTTCCTGAAGCCAATATTGCCAAGGGCACAAAAACCGCAATAAAGTGCCCGAAACGGCTCCACGGGCTGGCCTAGAATAGTGAGATGGACAGAATCGAATGTGTAGTGATTGGCGCGGGCGTGGTCGGACTCGCCATTGCGCGAGCGCTGGCCGCGCGTGGCCGCGAGGTGATCGTGCTCGAAGCGGGCGAAGCGGTCGGCACGGGCACGAGTTCGCGCAACAGCGAGGTGATCCACGCGGGGCTGTATTACCCACGGGGCTCGCTGAAGGCGGATTTGTGCGTGCGCGGCCGGGCGATGCTCTACGAGTATTGCGACGCCCACGGCGTCCCGTACAACCGCTGCGGCAAATTGCTCGTCGCCACGGCGCGCAACCAATTGCCACAACTCGCCGCAATTCAGCAAAAAGCGCTCGAAAACGGCGTTACGGACCTGGTGCGCATAAGCAGCGCCGAAGCTGCGGAGATGGAGCCGCAACTTCAGTGCGTGGAGGCGGCGTTATCGCCGCAAACGGGCATTATCGATAGTCATCAATTCATGCTCGCGTTGCAAGGCGACGCGGAACGCGACGGCGCGACCGTGGCGTTTCATACGCCGGTGACGGATATCGATGCCCGCGACGGTGGGTTTATCGTGGAAACGGGAGGCGAGGCGCCCATGGCCTTTCAGGCCGGCTGTGTGGTCAACAGCGCGGGGCTCTCGGCGAACCAGATTGCGCGCACTATCCGCGGACTCGATGCGCGCCATGTGCCGCCGCTGTATTTCGCGAAGGGCAATTACTTCACCGTGAGCGGCCGGACGCCGTTTGATCGCCTGATCTACCCAATGCCCAATGAAGCCGGGCTCGGCGTGCATCTCACCATCGATATGGGCGGTCAGGCCAAGTTCGGTCCTGACGTCGAATGGATCCAGAAGATCGATTACACCGTTGATCCGCAGCGCGCGGCCAGCTTTTACGCCGCCATTCGAGCGTATTGGCCCAATCTTCCCGACGATGCACTGCAACCCGCTTACGCAGGAATTCGTCCGAAACTATCCGGACCGGGTCAGCCGGCGGCCGACTTCATGATTCAGGGGCGGGCGGCGCACGGCAAGGCGGGGTTGGTGAACTTGTTTGGGATTGAATCGCCCGGGTTGACGGCGTCGCTGGCGATTGCGGAGAAGGTCGCGAAAATGCTGGGCTGAGGTGACGTGAGTGCAAACCCGTTGCGACCTTTCGTCATCGGTTATCTATAAGATTTGACTGAGTTTGCTGTGCTTCGCGTTGATATGCTTTGGAGATCGTCGTCGATAAGAACGGCGCACACCCCCAATACAACGGAGCACATTCTCATGAAGTCCTCACGACGCACGTTTTTGATTTCGAGCATTGGCGTGGCATCGGCACTCGCGGTATCGCGTACCGCGTTCGCCGACCCCGTCAAACTGGCGGAATCGGATCCCATGGCGCAAAGCCTCGGCTACAAGCTCGACGCAGCAACCGTCGATAAAGCCAAATTCCCGCGCTACGCCGCCGGCCAGGATTGCGGCAACTGCTCGTTCTATCAAGGCAAGGCCACCGATGCGTACGCGGCCTGCCCAATGTTCGCCGGCAAGCAGGTTGCATCGAAAGGCTGGTGCAACGCTTATAACAAGAAAGCCTGAGCTACACGCACCGTAGCCAGGTCATGATCGAAACGCGCCCCGCCACACAGGCCGGGCGCGTTTTTGCGTCGCCGCTTGAAAACGATCACGGCGCTCTTTACACTCGCCAGCACTTGACCGGCCGTGCACGCGCCTTGTCTTGATACGTTGATCTTTTGACCTCTTGCCGGAAGACCCATGAAAGTTGTTAAAAGCCGCGAATTTACCGCCGAGCGTGCATGGGGTGCACTCGATATCACCACGATGAACGGCGTCTCATGCCGCCTTCACTGGACTGACGCTCCCTATAAATGGCACGTGAACGACGGCGAGGAAGTCTTCGCGGTCATGCAAGGCCAGGTGAGAATGCGCGTGCGGCGAGAGGGCGTTGAGGAAGAATTTCTGCTCGATGCCGGTGATATCTTTCATGCTCAATCCGGCGATGAACATATTGCGGAGCCGGTCGGCATTGCGCGAATCCTGGTGATCGAGAAAGAGGGGAGCGTCTGAAAAGACGCACGTAAAAAAACCGTCCCTGACACGCCGGAACGGCTTCTCTATTTAGCAGACAATATACGCAAGCGGCGCTTTGGCTTAGCCCAACCTCATTTGGCCGGCAGACTCACCGAATTCGCTTAAACCGCTGCCTTGGCTTTCAGTCCTGCCTTGATCAACAATTCCGCCAGCGCTTCCGTCATTCCGCCTTCGTGCTTGGCGGCATGTTCCTGCAATTGCTTCACGAGATCGCTGTCCAGCTTGCAGGCGAAGGGCACGAGGCCTTTTTCCTGATCCAGACGGCGCTGTTCGCGCTTGTCCAGTTTCGGCTGCCCGGCTTGCGGGCCAAAGCTCGACGCGCTGTTTTGCTTCAGGCCGTTGGCCAGCTTGAGCGCCTTGTTTTTTTCCAGATCGAATTTTTTCACGCGAAGCTCCAAAAGCTATAAAGGCACAGTGCCGAGGCGCGTATTGTACGCACCTCCGCGCCCGCGCCTCGCTTGTGCCTCTCTATTGCCACTAGCCAGACGCCGGAACGGGCGGATTCCCGGGCGCGCCATCCATCAATTCTTCGATTCGCGCCCGCATCCGCTTCCAGTGCGATCCTTCCCAAAATACTCGCCTGCACACATCGCATGTGACAAATCGTGCGTGCCGTTCAAGCACACCTTCTGGCACGCGATCACTTACCTCGTCCGCGCTCGCACGACGCAGCGGCGCGTTGCACATCAGGCAGAGCCGGAACGGGCGGACATGTTGCGCAAGCCCGAGCCGCGCAGCGACTTCGCGCCACTGCGCATCGGGTTGCAGCGTGCGCACATAACAGCCGTGGACGAGCGAGCGGCGCTTCAGTAATTCACGATCGCGCGTGAGCACCACGCGATGTTCGGCGAGCGCGAGTTGCTCGATTTCATCGTCGGGAAAATGGTTGTCGTAGCGGGTATCGAAACCGGCTAGCCGCAGCAGTTGAGCCAGGCCGCCAAGATGCGCATCGGCGATAAAACGCAGCGACTCCAGCCGCAATGGCGCGCGCAAGGGATGCACGATTTCAAGCGCGCGCGGCATGATGCCGGGCGGGTAAATATCGATAAAATCGGCGTCTGCGACGAGGGTATCGAAGCCGTCGGGCAGGCCGTTGCGTAGAATCAGCGCCACTTCCGTGTGCGGCACGCCGAGTGCTTCGATCATATGCTTGGTCGTCGACGCCACCGGACACACGCACGCAAACGCCTGTTCGCGCTGCGGCCGCGCCAGGAACTCATTCAACTCCCGATGAAAACGGAACGTGGCAGTCGTCATGGATTCGAGTATCGCATCGGTTTGACGCGTCTGCTTCGCGGCGTATGGGGGCGAGGTTCGTCGTGGAGCGATGGTATTCGACATGTAATCGTCAATTGCAACAGCATGGGACCAGAGTAACCCGCTAAAGCGGGAACTCCGGTCCACAGGAGAAGAGCATGGACATTGGATTTATTGGACTCGGCAATATGGGCGGCGCGATGGCGCTGAATGCGTTGAAAGCGGGCCACACAGTGCGCGTCTGGAACCGTTCTCCCGACGCCACGAAAGTACTCGCTGAACAAGGCGCGCGCGTGGTTGCTTCGGCGGATGAAGCGTTTTCAGGCGACGCCGTGTTCTCCATGCTCGCCGACGACTCCGCGTTACGCGCCGTGCTGCTCGACAGCGGCTTGCTCGAACGTGCACTGAAGGGCTTGGTGCACGTGAACATGGCCACGATATCGGTCGCGTTCTGCGAAGAGTTGGCAAGCCTGCACGAGCAGCACGGCGTGGCGTACGTCGCGGCGCCCGTGCTCGGCCGACCGGACGTGGCGGCCGCGGGCAAGCTGAATATCGTGGCGGCAGGCGCCGATGACGCCATCGCCCGCGTGCAGCCTATCTTCGATGTCATCGGCCAGAAGACATGGCGCGTCGGTACCGCACCGCAACACGCGAACGTGCTCAAACTGGCGGCGAACTTCATGCTGGCATCGGCGATCGAAACAACGGCTGAGGCCGCATCGCTGATGGCGGGACATGGCATCGATCAACACGCATTCCTCGATGTGATCACGAACACGCTTTTTCCGGGGCCGGTGTACCAGGGATATGGCCGGATGATTGCCGACAACCGCTATGAACCCGCGTTGTTCAAGGCTCGGCTTGGCCTGAAGGACGTGCGGTTGGCACTGGCTGCCGGCGATGCCGTGAACGTCGCGCTGCCCGTGGCAAGCCTGGTGCGCGACAACCTGATCGATGTCCTCGCCCAAGGCGATGGCGACAAGGACCTGGCCGTGCTCGGAAAGGTTGCCGCGCGGCGTGCGGGAAAGAAAGTGTGATCAATCCGGTTTGATTTTTGCTCATGGGTAAATGTAAAGCCCGTGTGAAGCCCGGATGCGCCGGTGTTGTATCGACAATAAATAGCGGCAATGGAAGGGAACGTTCCCTATACTTGTCGCGCCGTTTGCCTCAGATTCATGATTGTTTCGAATCAGACAGCATTCGGTGGCGCACAGACGGACACACGCCGGCGGTGCAGGCTTTGCAAAGGCCTCATCGGCGATGAAACCGGCTTGGAAGCGGCTTAGGAAACGATGTTGAAACGACCTGGGCGCGGGCTTTCGCGTCCATTTCCCGATTTCCCGGCCAGCTTATAAAAAGACGAAGCGGAGACAGGACAGCGCCCACTATGAAAAGCACTCTTCGGGGTCTCATGTACGTGGCGGCATCGGCGGGCCTTGGCTTGGCTTGCTTGAGTACGCCCGGGATCGCTCTCGCCGACGACACCCCCAATCCCTGCGATGCACTCAAGCGCATCGTGGCGGCTGCGCCCGATGGTTTCACTTCCTTGCGACCCGACGACGGCAAAGCAGTTGCATTGCCTTACGGCCAGGACGCGCAGTGCGCGGTGAAAGCCGGCGCATATTCATGCTCGTGGACGAAAGGCGCGAACGCCGGATCGGCGGCCGACGCTTTACAGGGTGTCGCCGCGGATATAGCTGCGTGCTTGCCGGACGCGACGCACGATCAAAACTCGCTGGGCCGGCAGCATTTTTATATCGGGGCGCGGGGGCAGCGCACGCAGATCACTGCAAAAACGGCTGGTGCAGGAAAGTTGACGCTCGCGGTGTCGGGCAAATGAGGGGGCAGTCGTGACCAAGCGTGTTCTCATAGCCGATGACGACGATGACGCCCTGAGCTGTCTGGCCAATCTGCTGACGGGGTTGGGGCATCAAGTGGCGCAGGCTTCATGCGGCACTCAGGCACTCGATGTGGCGCGGCAGTTCGCACCGGATGTCGTGATTTTGGATCTGGGCATGTCGCCAATGGATGGTCTTTCCGCCGCGCGTGCCTTGCGGGCGTTACCCGAAGGCCCGGCCATGTTGCTGGTTGCGCTGACCGGCTGGGGCCAGCCGCAGCATCACGCCATGACGCAGGAAGCCGGTTTCGATATCCATCTGGTCAAGCCGGTCTCCATCGACCAATTGGGTTTCATTCTTTCGATGACGCAGCCGTAGCTTCGTAGACGTTGTACATCCGCAACAAATTGACGTGGATCGGCAAGAGGATGTTGCGCTGCACCAATAGTTTTGGTACAGTGGGGTTGTCTCCTCCATGTCTCCACTGATATGGATTCAGCCCGCCCATCTTAGGCGGGCTTTTTTTTATCCTTTTTTAGCCCTTTTCAGCCCTGCGCGCCTTCAAAACCGATACGACACCGCCAGGAACGTAATCAGCGGATTGGCGTTGAGCTTTGACTTCGTCGTAGCCAGTTCGGTCCCATCGGCCGCCTTGATAATCAGCGACGACGTCGTCTTCAACGGAATGTAGGTCAGCGAAGCGATCAAACCCCAGTGTTTGTCGAAGTTATAGGTCGCGCCAAGATTGAACACCGGCTGCCACGACGACGATGCCTTCGCCGACACCGAGGTCGGTCCCGGCTTGCCCGCGCCCGCCGCCAGCACCGCGCCAAGATTATTCTGCGTCGAGTTCACGAAACCATTGGTGAGCTTGATGTTCGTGAAGAAGTTATACGACACGCCCAGGCCCGCGAACGGCCGGAACGCGGAAGTCGGCGAATTGAAGTAGTACTGGAAAATCAGCGCCGGGCTCCATTGCCGCACGCTTTTCACGATCGGATTGGTCTCATCGAGATTCTGGTTGCCAAGCGCGCCCGCGGGCCCGGGCGGTTGAATCGTGCCGTGACCATCGAGTTCGAACTCGGGCGGCACGCCGCCCACGAACGTGGTCGCAATGTGATCGGTGAAAAAGTGCGTGAAGACGAGGCCGAACGTATCGGCGCTTTTCGTCGATAAACTCGTCCCCGCCGACGTGAATTGCGACGGCAAGCGCAGCGGCGTATTGATCGGCGTGGGCGCCACATGCGTGGTCAGCTCGTCGCTCGAATCCTGCGGCATGACGTGGAACCAGCCGAGTCCCACGACGTTATCGCCGGCGCTTTGCGCATGGGCCGACATCGATACACACGCCGCTATTGCAACCGCCAACGGTTTTCCCGCAGCCAAAAGCTTTTTCATTTCGTCTCTCTTCGGTTACAGGCCGTCATGCGAACGCGGCGCGTCTTCGTGAAAAATCGCGCGTTGTTCGCATGCAGCCGTTCTTGATGGGCTGCAGGACGGTTACTGCACAAATGAGCCGATGGTGAAATACGGTGTCGTCGGGTCGCTCTGGTCGAGGTAGCCGAACACGCCGCCGGAGAAGATGAACTTGCCGGTCGGTGTCGTGCCAGTCGATGCACCCACTACCGTCGATGTCACCAATCCCTGAACGGCTTCCGTGTAATCCAGGTTCAGCGCACGCGACAAAGCGACCTGCGATGGCTGGAACGGATCGATCAAGGTGGCTTGTGCGCCAGCAAGCGCGGTCGTGCGGTAATCGAAGGCGTTATCCACGCCGACGTATTCGCCATTCACCGATCCCGACGCCACGCTGGTTTGCGGCGACATCATCGAGATGCCCGACTCGTCGTCGGCGAACGGCGGAATGCCCGTGGTGATCGTCGCGTTCGCCGTACCGGTGCGCACGAGGATCGGCACGTTCTGGCCACGCAGCTTGCCCACGATCATGTAGCCCTTGCCAAGCGGACCGGCGGCGAGTGTCGGCTTGCCTTGCCCAAGGAAGTTGCTGGTGACGAACGCACCGCTGCCATCCGGCGATGGCGCGAAGTTCGATCCGGCCTGCTGGCATTTGCCGGTATTCACGCCCGTGTTGTCGCACTCTTGCCAGGTGCCGTCGGCATTGATCGTGATCTTTGAATCGACGGAAAGGCGCGCGTAGTTTTGCGACGGAATCTCGTGATAGCCGAGTTGGTTGTAGGTCCCGGCGACATTGGCGAGATTCGTCTCGAGCGTCGAGAAGCCAATGAACGGGTAATACGGGAATGTCCGGTCAGGCACCACGCCTTGACCTAGAATGCCGCCGAACTGCAGTTCCTTGCCCGGAATTGTGCCGCCCGCGACGCCTTCGCCCACGAAGATGCGCGCGGGACGCGTTGGATCGAGCGTCGCGCCGTTCAACTGGTACGCGCATTGATTGAGCTTTTGCGTGGGCAGGCCGGTTTCCATCGTCAGCGTGCCGTTTTGAGACGTGCCGGCGCGAGTCGGGGAGACCGTGCCGGTGACGGCGGGTATCGGAGATTCCACGTAGGTCACTTGCCACGTGAGTTTCGTCGTGTCGAGTTGCAGCTTGATGAGTTCGCCGCTGCCGCCGCCGCCCGTGAAGGTGGTCATGTAGTCAAGCGATGCCGGGCACAACCGGACGACCGGCGCCTGAGGCGCATCGCTGCCGCCGCCGCAACCGCCAAGCAACGGCGTGACGCCGGCGACTGCCGCACCCATCGCACCCAACGCAAAAGTTCTCCATTTCATACTGCTGTCTCCATCGACATTTGTTCGTTCGTTGGTAGCCGGCGCATGCCGGCTACCCTGGTCTTGCGTGCTTGTACCCGGCAGTGCTTATTTGCTGAGCAACGCACCGATACCGAAGTACGGGCTCGCCGGCGTATCGGCATTAGCGGACGTGGAAGTCAGGCCGCCGTTCACCGTGCTGCCGGCAATGAAGACGCCGTACAACCCGCCTGCGGAGATCAGCGCACCCTGGCCGCCGTTCTGGTCCTGCACGCCGATCAAGCCGGGCAATTGCTGCGCGTAGCTCATGCCGAAACCGGTCTCGGTCGCTTGTGTCGATGGATTGATAAACGAGCCGACCGGACCTTGCAGCAGCGTCGCCGTGTACTTGAAGTTCGAATCCGCGCCGACATAACCGCCATCGAACGCGCCCGACGTGAGCGCCGTATTCGGAGCGAGCATAGCGATGCCGGATTCATCGTCGACTTGTGCCGCCGATGTATTCAGCGGCGTGAGCGGCGAGGGTACGAAGACCTGACCCGAGCGCACGACGACCGGCACGATCGCGCCGTTGATCTTGCCGATCACCATGTTTGCGTTCGCCACGGCCGGGAACGTGAGCGTGCCGACGAGCGGCAACACGGGCGTCGAACGTTTGCCCTGCACTTGCGGGGCGAGCGCGCTGCTGAAGTACGCGCCGCCCGCGTTCGCCGTCCACGCACCGCCGGTCGTCTGGCAAGACGTATTCGATGCCGGCACGGGCACCGTGCAGTTGCCGGCGGCATCGAAGGATTCTTGCGCTTGCGTGGTCGTGGTCGAGTAGTTATTCGATGGAACCGTGTGGTACAGCAGCGCGTTATACGTGCCCTTCAGATCCGCGACGTTCGTGCTCACCGTCGAAAAACCGATGAACGGATAGAAGTCGAAGTGACGGTTCGGCACCGGGAACAACTGTGGGAAACCGGGGATCGCATGGACGCCGTCGGCGGTCAGCGTCGCGCCGTTGTATTGGACGGTCGCGCCCGGAATGCCACCGCCTGCCACACCCTGGCCGATAAAAATCGTCGGCGGATTCGCCTGGTTGAATGCAGCGGCCGTGGTGTAGATCGATCCATCGGACGCCTGACCGCCGCCCGGTGTCAGCACGAACGCGCATCGCGTTTGCTCAGCCGTGGGCAGCGTGCCTGCGGGCGGATGCACCACGGCGCCTGCGATCGTCGTGCCTTTCCGAGTCGGATTAACGGTACCGGTGACGAGCGGAATGGGCGATTCGAGCCACTTCAGCGTGTACTTCATGTTCACGGCGTCGATGTTCAGGCTCACGATCTCGCCGCTGCCCGCGCCGCCCAGATATGTGCTTGAGACAATATCCGCGTTAGCCGGACACAACGGTGCGGCGCCTGCGCCCACACCCGGCGCGCCTTGCGTGCCACAACTCGCGCCGGAACATTGCGGCGTGTTGATCGGACCCGGGTTGTCGGCGTTACCGCCACCGCACGCAACAAACAACGGCGCGGTCGCAAGAGCGAGCGCGAGTCCTTTCGAAATGGCATACGACATACCGCTGTCTCCCTTATCTAGTTTTGCGCGTGTAATTTCGCGTCCGCCTTTTCGTGTGTCAACCGACTGAAACATCTAAATTGTCGATTCAAACAGCGTGCTTTCGGCCAAGCCTTGACTGACAAGGCGATGGCGGCGCATTGAAACAAAATTTTTACCGTAAAGTGAATTGGAGAAAATTTATTTCGATACGATGCAAAACGAAGAAGGTTTAAGCGCGAAAACGCGTAATCATCTACGAACGAACGTTCGTAAATAAATTAGGATAATCCCTATGGAAAACGCGACGGAAGTTCTGTTTGACCTGCGCGGGGATTTGGGGGGTGAAAATCAGGCCGGGGCGCTGAATCGGAAGGGGAAAATGCAGACGTGAAAAAGCCGGTTTCGCGCAGCGGCGGAAACCGGCTTTTAGTTAGGTTGAGCGCTCGGCGCGCTCAACTCTTGCTGCAATCGATACGCTGCTTAGCGCGCGAGCCCGGCTTCTTCATCGGCACCGATCGCAAGGTTCATGCACTGGATCGCTGCGCCGGACGCCCCTTTGCCCAGGTTATCCAGTCGGGCAACGGTGACGAATCGCTCTTCATTGCCGAACACGAACAACTCGACGCGGTTGGTGTCGTTGCAAGCCTGGACGTCGAAAAAACCGTCGTCGAGATTGCTGTCTGCATTGAACGGCAGCACGCGCACGAACGGTTCGTTCGCGTAGTACTCGGCAAACAACGCTTGCACGTCTTGCGGCTTGGCGGCGCGCGACAGTTGCTTGGGCGAGAAGTACGTGGTGACGGCGAGGCCCTTCAAAAAGTTGCCCACAATAGGCGTGAACACCGGCGCGTGCTTCAGCCCCGAGCGCACGGCCATTTCCGGCAGATGCTTGTGGGCAAGACCCAGCGCGTAAGGCCGCGGGCTGTCCAGCTTCGCATTCCCGCCTGCTTCATAGTCCGCGATCATCTTCTTGCCGCCACCGCTGTAACCGGTGATGGAATACGCGTGCGCGGCGAAATCGGCGGAAACAAGACCACCGGCTACCAACGGCTTCATTGCCAGCAGGAACGCCGATGCGTGGCAACCCGGCACAGCAATGCGCTTCGCCGTGCGCAGACGCTCACGTTGCGCCGGCATGAGTTCCGGCAGACCGTACGCCCAGTCGTCATGCGTGCGGAACGCCGTGCTGGCGTCAATGACCACGGTGCGGTGATTGTCCGCGTTCACCAACGAAACCGATTCGCGCGACGCGACGTCCGGCAGGCACAGGAACGTAACGTCCGATGCATTGATCAGCCGCCGGCGCTCCTCCACGTCCTTGCGCCGCGCTTCCTCGATACGCAACACCTCGACGTCACGGCGCTCCGACAGATATTCAAAAATCTTCAGGCCGGTGGTGCCTTCCTGTCCGTCGACAAATACTTTCGTGGTCATCTCGATCTCGCTGGGTCGGTCGCGCCCCGGCGTCTTACAGCCGGAACGCGGTCAAAACGACATTTTAATGCGCTTCCGCGACAACACGATGGCATTGCCGGGCACATCTGCCGATCGGCCTGAAAAACGTTGCAATGCCGCCAAAAAATTACTTCGCGTTCCAGCGCGCTGTCACGGCCGCGATCCTTGCACCGAACACCTTCGCCGTCTCCAGATCGCCGGGCGGCGGGGCTTCGTCAGGCGACGCGTCCGCCGGAGATTGCGTCAGCAAGCCCGAAAAACCACCAATAAAGTTCAGGTCGTTGCGCGTGGCCGCCTTCGTATTCGACGGCATCATGCCCGTGCCAGCCCAGATCATGCTGTGCTGCATCGCGAGGGTGATCAAGTAGGCAATGGTCGAGTGCTTGTCGCCATTCATGGTCGCCGAGTTGGTGAATCCGGCCGCGATCTTGTCCTTCCACGATTGCGCGAACCACGGTTTGGAGCTGGCATCGGCGAATTTCTTGAAGTCGGCTGACGGACCGCCCATGTACGTGGGCGCACCGAAGATGATGGCGTCCGCGGCGTCGAGTTCGGCCCAGCCGGCGTCGTCCAGATCGCCGACGGCAAGCAGTTTCGCGTCCGCGCCGGCGTCGATCGTGCCGGCCAGCACGGCTTCGGCGGCCTTTTTCGTATGGCCGTAGCCGCTGTGATAAACGATAACGATTTTTGGCATTTCATTCCCCGTTTGCGACACAAAGCCGCGGGTTGCGCAGGAACAACCAGAACCAGGCGTCTTCGAGCTAATTTAGCCAGCTGAAAAACGACGCCGGTGTTCGTTCAGCGGCCAGTCTAGCAAAGCCAAATTGGACCTGCCGACGCACCATCAACGCCGTTCATCGCCCGTAGGTGACGATGAGTTGTGCGCTGGCGATGGTCGTCGTGCGGATTTCGTGCTCGAACATGAGCGAGGGGCTGCTCTGGCGCAGGCGCAAGTCGCTGCTGTTGAGCGCGTAGACCGTGATGATGTAGCGATGTGGTTTGCCCGGCGGCGGGCAAGGACCTGCATATCCGTCGATATCGAAGTCATTGCGGGATTCCACCGCGCCCATTTTGCGCAAGACGCCCGAAGCGCTCGCATTAGACGGCAACTGCGAGACGTTCGCGGGAATGCCCGCGACGGCCCAGTGCCACCAGCCGCGGCCGGGCGCGTCCGGGTCGAAGACGGTGATCGCGAAACTTTGCGTGGCTGCAGGCGCACCGTGCCACGACAACTGCGGGGAACGGTTGCCGCCTTTGCAGTCGCTCTGGTCGAAGACGAGCGCAAGCGGGACTTGCTGGTTCGGACGGAAGTCGGTACTTGTCAACGTGAAAGGGGCTGCACCGTTAACTTCAGCGACTGCACGCGGCGCATTTGATACTATCGCGGCGCAGAAAACCGGGAGAAGCAGCGCGCGGCAAGATATTCCCAACATGACGACACGCCAATCAACAGCGCGGCACATAGCACAAACCACAAGCCCGATCCCCAAGCGCATGGTGCAAATTCTCCGGTCACGGGCGCGGCCAGATCTGGCGTTTCACCCACTGTAACGATGTATTTTGTCTCAGATATTGGCTTAGAGCTGGATTCAAGTTTAACATCCCGGGAATGGACAAAATTTTTCAAATGTTAAAAACAAGACTCAGCAAGGGTCAACACCATGACTTCGGGTTTGCCGAAGTTTCGCTCTCCCGGTTGAAGGGCCAAATGTAATGAGTGGGGGGTAAATTTCTTATAATGCGTGATGGATTTGTTCATTTACGAGCGAGGGGTAAATAATGGGTCAACGCATAAAAGTCATTATTGCCGATGACCATCCTGTCATTCTGTTTGGCGCCGCTCAGGCGCTATTGAAGTTTCCCGAGATCGAAGTGATCGGGCAAGCGCGCCAATCGACGGAATTGATTCAGCTTCTGCAAAAATCACCTTGCGACGTGGTCGTGTCGGACCTTGCCATGCCGGGCGGCCAATATGGTGACGGAATGCCGTTGCTGGGTTATATCGGGCGTCAGTTTCCGACCGTGCGCATTGTCGTGCTGACCATGCTGGAAAATCCCGCGCTCCTGAAACGCTTGCGTGAGGTAGGTGCGACGGCGGTCATCAATAAGTCAGACGATTTGAGCCACATCGGACTGGCCATCGTTCATGTGATGCGTGGACAAGACTACATTGGCCCGTCGGTGCGCCTCGCGCTGGACAGCATGGGCTTGTCGGCCAGTGGCCAGCAGCGTGACGTGGTGTTGTCGAAACGGGAACTGGAAATTGTCCGTTTATTTGTGTCCGGCATGACAATTACTGAAATTGCCGCGCAGTTGAAGCGCAGTATTAAAACGATCAGTACGCAAAAGAATACCGCGATGCGCAAGCTGGGAATTGAGCGTGATTCTGAATTGTTTCAATATGCTCAAAGTAATGTATTATTGAATCTGTCGGCTTATGTAGGCGATGGAAATTTGGATGATGTCATTCCAATTAATACGTAATAGTCGTTAATTACGTTTCATAAGGAAGCCGCTCGTTAATAAAGACGCGCGGCTTTTTTTAATGCACGGATATTCACAATCGGGCGATTATTGCGGTGACGCCGTTACGCCGCCGTGCGCTGCCGACCATTGCGCCGGCGCATGCAGGAATTTCTCGACTTCATCCAGCGTCTTCGTCTCAAAATAGCCCGCTTCCTTCGCGACGCGCAACACGTCCCACCATGTGGCGAGCGCGTGCAGTTCCACGTCGATATCTTTCAGCACCGAGACGCTTTCCTTGAAGATGTTGTAGTGAAACAGCACAAAGCAGTGATTCACCTTCGCGCCAGCCGTGCGCAGCGCGTTGATGAAATTGATCTTGCTGCGGCTGTCGGTGGTCAGGTCTTCCACCAGCAGTACGCGCTGGCCTTCAGTCAGCAACCCTTCAATTTGCGCGTTCCGGCCGAAACCCTTTGGCTTCTTGCGCACATATTGCATGGGCACCATCAGCCGGTCGGACAGCCACGCGGCGAACGGGATGCCGGCCGTCTCGCCGCCTGCGATTGCATCAATCTGCTCATAGCCGATGTCGCGCAGGATCGTCGTCTCGGCCATCTCCATCAGGCCGCGGCGAACGCGTGGATACGAGATCAGCTTGCGGCAGTCGATATAAACCGGGCTCGCCCATCCCGACGTGAAAATGTACGGTTTGTCCGCGTTGAAATGCACGGCCTGGACTTCGAGCAGCATCTTGGCGGTGGTGTCGGAGATCGTCTGGCGGTCGAAGCCTGTCATGGGCGAATCCTTGGATTGACGAGTTGACGCTCGACGCCCGTTTTTAGCAGGCGATCAAGCGGCGGCGGCCAAAGGCGCCTGGCGCAGCGGAAGCGTCCGGTCGGGCAAAGATGGACTGTGTTCGATGCACGCGTAGGCCAGAATTTTACTCGACCCATAAGACACGGAAGAAACACTACACCCGACAAACCCCGTCTTGTGAATTCAGGATTTACCGAACAATCCGTGCATCCACTTTGGCCGCTTACGCGCTGTTTCTGTCGCAAATGGTGCTGTGCGTCAATTTTAACGCGCGGTGTACACTATTTATCCCCGAAAAATGCCACGGCCAGGTGTTTCGCTGTCGGTGCACACGCGCTTGGTCTCAATGCGCCTCGCCACCGCGCAGTGTCCCAGGCCCTGCGCTTCGCCCATTTTTTGCCCATTTTTCAACTCTTTCCCTAAACGTCTCAGGCTAATCATGGACGAACAACTGAAGCTCAGCGCCCTCGCATATCACCAGTACCCGAAGCCCGGCAAGATCTCGGTCACGCCGACCAAGCCCTTGTCCAACCAGCTGGATTTGTCGTTGGCTTACTCGCCCGGCGTGGCCGCAGCCTGCATGGCGATCTTCGACGACCCGCTCGACGCCCAGAAGTACACCTCGCGCGGCAATCTGGTCGGCGTGGTGACGAACGGAACGGCCGTGCTTGGGCTCGGCAATATTGGGCCACTGGCCGCCAAGCCCGTGATGGAAGGCAAGGGCTGCCTCTTCAAGAAGTTTGCGGGTATCGACGTATTCGATATCGAGCTCGCGGAGACCGATCCGGACAAGCTCGTCGATGCCATCGCCATGCTCGAACCCACGCTTGGCGGCATTAATCTCGAAGACATCAAGGCGCCGGAATGCTTCTACATCGAGAAGAAGCTGCGTGAGCGCATGAAGATTCCTGTCTTCCACGACGATCAGCACGGCACGGCGATCATTGCATCAGCGGCGATTCTCAACGGCCTGAAAGTGGTCGGCAAGAAGCTCGACGAAGTGAAGCTCGTGTGTTCGGGCGCGGGCGCGGCGGCTATCGCGTGTCTCGATTTGCTCGTCCACCTCGGGCTTAACAAATCCAACATCCTGGTCTGCGATTCGAAAGGCGTGATCTACGAAGGACGCGGCAATCTGGATCCATCGAAGGAACGGTACGCCGCGAATACGAGCGACCGCACACTCGCGGATGCCATCGACAAAGCCGACGTTTTCCTCGGCTGCTCGAGCGCCGGTGTGCTCAAGCCGGAAATGGTCAAGGTCATGGGCACGCAGCCGCTGATCCTTGCGCTCGCCAATCCGGAACCGGAAATCCGCCCGGAAGAAGCGAAGAAGGTGCGCCCGGATGCGATCATTGCCACTGGCCGTTCGGACTATCCGAACCAGGTCAACAATGTGCTGTGCTTCCCGTTCATCTTCCGCGGCGCGCTGGATGTGGGTGCGACTACGATCACCGAAGAGATGAAACTCGCGTGCGTTCGCGCAATCGCGGAGCTGGCCGAAGAGACCGATCAAGGCGATGAAGTCGCGAAAGCCTACGAAGGCCATTCGCTTGAATTCGGCCCGGACTACTTGATTCCGAAGCCGTTTGATCCGCGGCTGATCATCAAGATCGCGCCGGCCGTTGCTCAAGCCGCGATGGATTCAGGCGTGGCGACACGGCCGATTCACGACATGGACGCGTACCGCGAAGAGCTGGGCACAACGGTTTATCGCACGGGCATGGTGATGCGGCCGGTGTTCGCGGCGGCCAAGTCGGCACCGGCGCGCATTGTGTTCGCCGAAGGTGAAGACGAACGTGTGCTGCGTGCCGCGCAATTCGTGCTGCTGGAGAAGATCGCGAAGCCGATCATCATCGGGCGGCCAGCGGTGGTGGAAATGCGTCTGCAGAAGATGGGCTCGAAGCTCAAGCCCGGGATCGATTTCGAGATAGTGAATCCGGAAGACGATCCTCGTTACCAGAAGTGCTGGCAGGAGTATCACAACATCGCTGCACGCGAAGGCGTGACGCCGGACAACGCGAAGGCCGCGCTGCGCAAGTTCAACACGTTGATTGGCGCAATCCTGGTCCGTCTCGGCGATGCCGACGGCATGATCTGCGGCATGATCGACACGTATCACGACCATCTCAAATTTATCGAGCAGGTTTTGGGCAAGGCGGAAGGGGTGGAGAATTTCGCTGCGATGAATTTGCTGATGCTGCAGGGGCGCAATCTCTTCATCAGCGATACCTACGTCAACGAGGTTCCAACGCCCACGCAACTCGCCGATATGACGATTCTGGCGGCGCGTGAAATCGAGAAGTTCGGGATTGCACCGAAGGTCGCGTTGCTGTCGAACTCGAACTTCGGCAGCGTGCCGACGGCTTCATCGAAGCGCATGGCGGGAGCGCGAAAGCTGATCGCCGAGCGTGCGCCGGATCTGGAAGTCGATGGGGAGATGCACGGCGACGCGGCGCTGTCGGAAGTTGTTCGCAAGGCCGCGATGCCGGCGTCGACGCTGACGGGCGAGGCCAATCTGCTGATCATGCCGAACGTGGAAGCGGCGAACATCACGTATAACTTGCTCAAGATGGTGAGCGGCGAAGGCGTGACGGTCGGGCCGTTCCTGCTCGGCGCGGACAAGCCTGTGCACATTCTCACGCCGGCCGCGACCGTGCGACGGATCATCAATATGACGGCGGTGGCGTCAGCGAATGCGCGGGTGAAGGCGGCCAGCAACAACGTGTGATGAAATGGGTTTATCGGTCGTCCTTACTATTAGAGCCGGCTGATTGAGAAGCGGTGAAGCGGCGACCGGGGGCAGCGGTTGCCGCTTTCTTTTGGGAGTGCGCGTTACGTGTGCTCGCGCGTTATCTAGCGCAAATATGGTGTTAGCGCTGACTGAATGTTAAAGAGATGGACGAGCGGCACGGACGCAGCCAACCTGAATCAGGTCAACGATTTGCATAACGAAGTGGGCCAGAGCATGTCGGCGTCGCAACGAAACGCGTTCGGCGGGGTTGCATCGGCAATGGCCATGCCAAGCCTCTCGCCGGGCCAACCGGCAAGACCTTAGTGGCTGTCGGCATGGCGAACTACAAGGGCTATGGCGCTGTCGGTGCGGGCGCAACGTATAGGTCGCGTGATGGCGCGTTGTCGTTGACGCCGCATGGCGATACGGGCGCGCGCGCTCAGGCGGGCTACGCGTTCTGAGTTTGAGCAGGTTGCAATCAACAAGGAAAGGCGATCCGGATGTTCGGATCGCCTTTTTTACTTGTGCAAACCGTTTCACCAACAATCAATGGCTGCTCAGCGCGCTAATTCACCACGGGTACGTTAGGCGAACGTTCGCATGTACGCCACGCCGATGTCTCTCCTTTTCTCGTCATTCCTGCTGGCGCGTTTCGAGGTGCCGACGATTGTCCGCCCAGACGTTGATCTTTCATATTCACGGCGTCATCAATAAAGCCTTTCTGGGCGGTCTCAAGTCGAAGTGCAACAACTGGTCTAATGTTTAGATGACGTTGCGAGATCCGCTGCTTTTAGTGTCGCGGCAAATACCTCGAAGGGTGAATGAAACGCATGCGTAGCACGAGGGCGGTTGTTCAAGCTGTCTGCAATGACGTCGAGGTCGGCCTGACTATGGACGGAAAGGTCGGTGCCTTTGGGCAAGTACTCGCGCAACAGGCCGTTGGTATTTTCACAAGTTCCTCGCTGCCACGGGCTGTGTGGATCGCAAAAATAGACATTCACGCCTGTTTGAGCGGCAAGTTCTTGATGCCGTGAGAGTTCACGCCCCTGGTCGTAAGTGAAGCTGTGACGCAAGTGCTCGGGGATCGAGTTGAGCTTGGCGGAGAAGCCAGCCAGTGCAGATTCGGCTGTGGCATCGTCCATCTTAGCCAGCAGCACTAGACGGCTGGTTCTCTCCACCAACACGCCCACTGAAGAGCGATTGCCTTCGCCTTTAATGAAGTCGCCCTCCCAGTGCCCGGGCATCACGCGATCCTCTATTTCAGGTGGGCGCACGTGAATGCTGACCATATTTGGAATTTGCCAGCGGCGATCACTACCCCGTGTCCGCGACATACGGGCGCGATGAGCACGACGCAAACAAGCAATGAGTTGACGCCGTAGTTCGCCGCCTGGGTGGGCGTAGATAGTGGTGTAAATCGTTTCGTGCGAGACCTGCAAAGTCGGATCGTTTGGGAACATACGCTTGAGGACTCCAGAGATTTGCTGAGGCGACCAACGCCACTCCAGCAGCGTGAGGACGACCCTCCAGCAAGCGCTGTGAGGCCCGAGTTTGGGCGCGACCGCACTGTTGGATCGTCGGGCCGAACTGAGTGCGTGCGCCGCTGCTGGGACATAACCAAGCACAGAACTATTGCGCCTGAGTTCGCGGCTAAGGGTAGAGGCCGAGCGCCCGAGTATTCGGGCCATGGCCCGAATACTAGAACCCCGTTGACGTAGGCTCGCAATCTCCAAACGTTCCTCAGCTTGCAACTGCTCGTACTGATTTGCTTTATGCATTACAACACCTTATACGCTTTGGTGTTGCGCTT
>NZ_JBLKRU010000043.1:0-60809 GCF_047608185.1 Caballeronia eucalypticola | reverse complement strand
TTCAGCCGAACGCAATGGCTGCCAAAAGGCGGCTATGACGGCGAAGCCTCGCTTGATGCTTTCGTTGCGCTCGGCGCCATGGCCGCGATCACCAAGAACATCCTGCTGATCTCGACCATCCACGTGCTCTACGGTCCGATACATCCGCTGCATCTGGCCAAGTACGGCGCCACGCTCGATCATATTTCGAAGGGCCGGTGGGGCATCAACATCGTCACCGGGCATCGTGCCGTCGAGCACGAGATGTTCGGCTGGGATCGTATTGAACACGACACGCGCTATGAGCTCGCCAGCGAACTATTCGATGTCGTCCAGCGGCTGTGGACCGATACCGAGAATTTCTCGTTCGAGGGCAAGTCACCGTGGAAAGTACACAACGGCTACATCACACCGAAACCGCTGTTCGGACGGCCGGTGCTGGTGAACGCGACCGGCTCCGAAGCGGGTATCGCGTTTGCTGCGAAGTATTCGGACATCGTGTTCATTACGAGTCCCGGTGGCGCGCATATCGATAGTGCGCTGGAAACCCTCCCCACGCATATCGCCAACATCAAGGCGCAAGCAGCACGCGTGGGCCGCACCGTGCGCACCGTGATCAATCCCGTCATCGTGAGCCGCGACACCGAGCGCGAAACGATTGAGTATGCCAATGCGATATCCCGCAACGCCATCAAGGGAGCATTCGCCGGTTATGACAGCGACGCGCACGCATGGCGCGGCCGCGGGGATGCATCGCACAAACAGGGACTTGGACTTGGCGGCAACATCGAGATCATCGGGACGCCCGAGCAAGTGGTCGAGCAACTCGTCGCGCTGAAGAAGACGGGGATCGACGGCGTGCAGCTCGGTTTCTACGACTTCCTTCCTGAACTCGGCTATTTCGGCGATCGCGTTCTGCCCTTGCTCAAGCAAGCCGGCCTCCGGCTCTGATCCGAATTTGATCAAAGTATCTCCACTCACTTACACCAAAGAGAGAACCCAATGACAACACATCGCAACTTTTATAGAAACCTCGGCCGTAGCGGCATCAAGGTGTCACCTCTGGTCCTCGGCACCATGATGTTCGGCGGCCAGACTGACGAGCCGACCGCGCGCCGCATCACGGAAAAAGCCTTCGAACAAGGCGTCAATTTCATCGATACCGCCGACGGCTACGCGGGCGGCGCCTCCGAGGAGGTCGTCGGCCGGCTGATCGCGGACCGCCGTTATAGCTGGGTGCTGGCCACGAAGATTGCCAGCCCGCGCGGCGATGGTCCGAACGATCGCGGCGCATCACGCAAGTACATCATCGAGGCCGTGGACCGTAGCCTGAAGCGTCTCGGCGGCGGTTATATCGACTTGCTGTACCTCCATCGCGAAGACCAAGACACGCCTGTCGCGGAAACGGTCCGCGCACTTGATGACCTGATTCGCGCGGGCAAGATCCGTCACTACGGGCTGTCGAATCATCGCGCGTGGAAGCTGGCCGAATTCAGCCGCACCGCCGATGCACTCGGCGTCGACCGGCCCATCGCTTCGCAGCCGCTCTACAACCTTGCAAACCGGCAAGTTGAAATCGAGCAGCTTGAAGCGGCTGATTATTATGGGCTTGGCGTTGTGTCTTACAGCCCGCTTGCGCGTGGCGTGCTCACAGCAAAGTACCAGCCTGACCAGACACCCGAAGCCGGCACGCGCGCCGGCCGGCAGGACAAGCGCCTGCAACAAACAGAATGGCGTCCCGAATCGCTGACGCTTGCGCAGCAGGTCAAGCGTCATGCCGAAGAGCGCGGCATCACACCGGGTCAATTCGCACTCGCGTGGGTGCTCAACAACAAGCTGATCACGGCGGCCATTACCGGGCCGCGCACTGAAGCGCAATGGGACGACTATTTGCCCGCGCTCGAGTATCGCTTTACTGCGGAGGACGAAGCGTTCGTGGATTCTCTCGTGACGCCGGGCCATGCG
Source organism: Caballeronia eucalypticola (assembly GCF_047608185.1). Lineage (NCBI taxonomy): Bacteria > Pseudomonadati > Pseudomonadota > Betaproteobacteria > Burkholderiales > Burkholderiaceae > Caballeronia > Caballeronia eucalypticola. Next base: position 58,865 of record NZ_JBLKRU010000043.1, on the reverse strand, counting down.
TCCACACCGGGCTTCAACGATCCGGGCCACCCGTTCTTTGGCCGTCAGCCGAGGACGTCCCTTAACACGTGAGGCCGCACGAAAGGCCGTACATGAAGCCGTATTCCGATGACTTCGGATATCAGCATCCGCCTCATATATTTACGACGAATGCTTCGTATGCGCAGTCATCGCGACTCTCTAAGATCAAGAGCTGTACTGCTTCGCAAAGGTCACGGAGCGAAGCGTTGCCCACTTCGCTCGAACCCTACTTTCCCTGGACGCGCCATGACCCAGTCGACCGAGAACACGCCCGTCAAACGTCTCTGGTACACGCGTTGCCCTGCACCCACGCCGTTTGGCATCGCCATCCAGCAAGGTTGGCTGCAGGATGAGTTTCGCAACGATGGTATCAACATCCAGGCGTTGCAGGATTCCAGCGACCCGGTGATCCGGCAATCGCACTTCACGCATTCGCAAGCGCATTCGTTTCGCCAGGGCGGCAACATCCCCGCGCTCTGGGCGCGGGCGCAAGGTGCGGACACGCGCGTGATCGGGCTCTCGTGGGTAGACGAATTTCAGGGACTGGTCGCACTGCCTTCTACCGGTATTGAAGGGCCGGCCGACCTGCGCGGACGACGCTTCGGCCTGCCGCGCAACACTCGCGCGAGGGTGGTCGACTTTCATCGTGCGACGGCGCTGCGCGGCTTCGTCACACTGCTCGGCGCGGTAGGCCTCACGCTTGACGACGTGAAACTGGTCGATCTTCCAACCGCGCCGCGTGGTCTCGCCGATGAACCCGCCGTACTCGATAGCGGAGCAGCGCGATTGCTCGCGACCGAACGTGGCCAGGAATTCAGCTTCGAAGCGCTTGCGCTGGTACGCGATGAAGTCGACGTGGTCTTCGTGAAAGGTGCAAGCGGACTGGAAGCGGCGAATCTGATTGGCGCCCGCGCGATCGTCGATCTCAGCGATCAGCCGGACCGGCTCGCCCATGCCAACAACGGCACACCGCGGCCTTTAACGGTCGATGCCGGGTTGTTGCGCGAACGCCCCGATCTGGTCGCACGCGTGCTGTCGCGAGCCATTCAAGCGGGCGAATGGGCGAGCGCGCATCCGCAGGATGCAACCGCTTACGTCGCGCGCGAAACTCGCTCGGCCGAGCATTGGGCGAAACATGCCTACGGTTCGCAACTGGCGACGCAACTACAGATTGGCCTCGATCGCAACGCGATAGCGGCACTCGATCACTTCAAGCGGTTTCTGTTCAAGCACGAATTTATTGCACAAGACTTCGATATAGCGAGCTGGATCGATCCCGTGCCGCTCGCGGCGGCCCGCGCGCTGCTGGCGGAACGACATCTCGCGGTCCCGGCGAAATAACCAGCGTAATAACTCGGCCTGATAACCGAACTGATAACCCGACCCCACTTTCACGCACCAGGATTTCATCGATGAGATTTGCGTTGCCGCCGCGGCGGTTCATTGTTGCCTGCGCGGCCTTGCTAATCGCGGGTTCTTCCCCAGGTGCAAGCGCTGCCGACGTTTCGCAGCCGGTACGCGGCGGCACGCTCAACTTCGTGGTCGATCCCGAGCCGCCTACCCTCGTCGACCTGACCAACACGGCCGTGCCGACCCTCAAGGTCAGCACGAAGGTCACCGAGGGGCTCCTGACCTACGACTTTGCCCTGCACCCCGGGCCGCAGCTCGCGACGTCCTGGTCGATCAGTCCGGACGGCCTGCAGTACACGTTCCACCTGCGCCACGGAGTGAAGTGGCACGACGGACAGGACTTCACGTCAGCCGATGTTGCTTACTCCATCGAACTGCTCAAGCGTGTGCATCCGCGCGGCAAGAGCACCTTTGCGAACGTGACGGAAATCAGGACACCCGATGTGTTCACCGCCGTGCTCGTGTTGTCCAAGCCTTCGCCCTTCCTCATCAAGGCGTTTTCGGCGAGCGAATCGCCGATTGTGCCTAAGCATGTCTATGAGGGAACCGACCCGTTTTCGAACCAGAACAACAACGCGCCCATTGGCACGGGGCCGTTCAAGTTCGTGAAATGGGTACGTGGCAGCTACATCGAATATGAGCGTAATCCGGACTACTGGGACAAACCGAAGCCTTATCTCGACAAGATAATCGTCAAGCTGATTCCGGATGCGCCGGCGCGCTCGATTGCGTTCGAGACGGGTTCCGTCGACCTGGGCGGCAATACGCCAGTACCGCTTTCCGACATCGCCCGGCTCAAGCAGAACCCGAAGCTCGGCATTGAAACGCGCGGCTATGAGTTCGAAGCCGGCGTGGTGCGCGTGGAGTTCAACCTGGGCAATCAATACCTGAAAGTGCCCGCTGTACGCCAGGCGATTGCGCGGGCAATCGATCGCAATGTGATCGCGAAGACGATCTACTACGGCTATGCGAGTGTGCTAAGCAGTCCGATTATTCCCGAGGGCCCGTATCACGATCCGACGCCCACCCCCTACCCCTTCGATGCAGCCAAGGCCAACGCGCTGCTCGATGCGGCAGCCCTCCCCCGCAACAGCGACGGCGTGCGTTTCAGCGTCATTGTTGATCCGTTGCCGATCAGCGATATTCCGCAGCGCACGGCCGCTTATCTGCGCTCGGCGCTCGCGAAGATCGGCATATCGGTGACGATTCGCAACCAGGACCTGCCGTCCTACCTCAGGCGCGTCTATTCGGACCATGACTTCGATATCGCGGTCAACGGCATGAGCAATCTCTTCGATCCGACCGTCGGAGTCCAACGTCTTTACTGGTCGCAAAGCATCCGCAAAGGTGTGCCGTTCACGAACGCGTCCGGCTACAGCAATCCGGAGGTTGACCGCTTGCTCGAGCAAGCGGCGGTCGAGCCCAACGAGGCTAAGCGCAAACAACTGTTCGGGCAGTTCCAGCAGATCGTAGGGCGTGATCTCCCCGATGTGAACCTAGTCGAGCAACAACAGGTGACCATTTACAACAGGCGCGTGCACAACCACACCACCTCGCCCGACGGCCTTGATTCGAATTTCTCCGACGTGTACCTGAGTCCCTGAACCGGAACCGATCGCATGCATTCCTCTAACTTGAAACGCGTAGCGCTGCGTTTGCGCCGCACTGGAGCGCAAGCCGTACCGACGGTGATAGCAGTCGTGGTGCTCAATTTCGCGCTGCTGCAGCTGGTGCCTGGTGACGCCGCCGATGTGCTGGCAGGCGAATCGGGCTCGGCCACCGCCGAGACCATGGCGATGATGCGCCACCACTTCGGCCTCGACCTGACCTTGTGGCAACAGTTGCTTGCATACCTGAAGCATCTGTCGCACTTCAGCCTCGGATTTTCGCCGCGCTTCAATACGCCGGTCATGACGTTGATCATGGCCCGCCTGCCGAATACGCTGATCCTCATGGTGAGCGCGCTGGTGTTCGCCATCGTGGCCGGCATTATCATCGGCGTGGCGATGGCAACCTGGGCCGGCAAGTGGCCCGATCGCGTGCTGTCGTTTCTTGCGCTAGTGCTTTATTCCATGCCCGGCTTCTGGCTCGCGCTCATGGCAATCGTACTGTTCTCGGTCAAGCTCGGGTGGCTGCCGAGCGGTGGGGACATGGCGCTCGGTGTGAATCTCAACGGCTGGGACTGGTTCGTGGATCGCGCCAGTCACGCCGTGCTGCCCGCGCTCGCGCTGGCAAGCTTCTTCGTCGCGATCTACGCCCGCCTCACCCGCGTCGCCATGCTCGAAGTCCAACGCCAGGATTATGTGCGCACCGCGCAGGCCAAGGGCCTGCATCCGCTTTTCGTGACCGTGCGCCACGTGCTGCGCAACGCCCTGTTGCCGATCACCACCGTGGCCGGCATGCACCTGGGTAATCTGCTCGGCGGCGCCGCCGTGATAGAGACCGTCTTTAGCTGGCCCGGACTCGGGCGCCTCGCGCTCGAAGCCGTACAAGGCCGCGACTACAACGTGCTGCTTGGCGTGTTGTTGCTGTCGTCCATGCTCGTGATCGTGGCCAACGTACTCGTTGATCTGCTGCACGCCTGGCTCGACCCTCGCATCGCGCTTCGTTAAAAAGTCCCCTATGTCATCTAATCACTCGCCTTTCGATTCGCCGCTCGAACACGCCGATAGTGCTCCGGTCCAGCCGGGTGCCAACCGGCTCTTGCGCGACGCCGCTGTAAAGCATGAGCGCAGTAGTTGGCGCAGCCAGTTCACCACCCTGTGGCTTGGACGATTTGGTCGCTTCGGGCGCTTTGGCCGCGGGCCGAGCGACGTTTCGCCGGAACATTCGGAAGCGCGCCGCTGGCCTGCGCTCAAAGCGCTCGCGCGCAATCCTTCTGTCGTGAGCGGCGCCGCGTTGCTGCTTGCGCTGCTTCTCATTGCACTGTTCGCCAGCAGGCTCTTTCCCGGCGATCCGCTCGATATCGTCGGGCAACCTTTGCTCGCTCCGGGACAGGACCCGCAATACTGGTTAGGCACGGACTCCCTCGGCCGCGACGTGCTCGCGGAACTCGCGCATGGCAGCCGCGCGTCGCTCGCCATCGGCGTGACGGCCGCGCTGATCGGCGTGGTGATCGGCACGCTGGTCGGCGCGCTCGCCGGATACTTCGGTGGCTGGGTCGACGACATCCTCATGCGCGTGACCGAACTATTCCAGACCACGCCGTCGTTCCTGTTCGTGATCGTGATCGTGTCGATCGGACATCCCTCCATGACAGTCATTTCGCTTGCGATCGGCGTCACCTCGTGGCCCACCATCACGCGCCTCGTCCGGGCGGAATTCCGCTCACTCGTGCAGAGCGACTTCGTGATGGCTGCCCGCAGCCTGGGCTTCGGCCACGCCCGCATCATCTGGCGCGAGATACTGCCGAACGCGCTGCCGCCCATCATCGTGACGACCTCTGTCATGGTGGCCACCGCCATTCTCATGGAGTCCGCGCTGTCGTTCCTGGGCATGGGCGACCCGAACGTGGTGAGCTGGGGCAGCATGATTGGCGACGGCCGCGAAATGCTACGCACTGCGTGGTACCTGACCGCCTTGCCGGGAGGCGCGCTCGTGCTGACGGTGCTCGCGCTGAACCTGCTCGGAGACGGCCTCAACGACGCCCTCAACCCGCGCCTCGCCGAGCGTTCATGATGAAACCAATACTGGAAGTCGATCGGCTCGCGGTGCACTTCGGCGCGCAGCATGCAGTGAACAACCTGAGCTTCATAGTGCACGAGAACGAAATGCTCGCGCTCGTCGGTGAATCGGGTTGCGGCAAGTCCACTACCGCGCTCGCGATCATGCAGTTGTTGCCATCCAGCGCCACGCTCGAAGGCAGGATCGATTTCGAGGGTCGTGACTTGGTCGGGCTGTCAAAGACGACCATGCGCTCGATCCGCGGCAACGCGATCTCGATGATTTTTCAGGAGCCGATGACCTGCCTGAATCCGGTGATGACGGTAGGAAATCAGATTGTGGAAGTGTTGCGCCGGCACGAGCCGCTATCAGCCGATGCCGCCTGGAAACGCGCAACCGAATTGCTCGATCTGGTGAGGCTGCCTGAACCCGCCAAACGTGCACACGACTATCCGCACAGTTTGTCGGGTGGCCAGCGCCAGCGCGTGATGATTGCGATGGCCGTGGCATGCCGGCCGCGCTTGCTGATTGCCGACGAACCCACGACCGCGCTCGACGTCACCATCCAGGCGCAGATCCTGCAACTGCTCGATTCGCTACGCCGCGACTTGTCGATGGCCGTGCTGCTCATTACGCATGATCTCGGCGTGGTCGGCCAGTATGCGAACCGCGTCGCGGTAATGTATAGCGGCGAAGCCGTGGAGGACGGCGCGACCCAGCGCATCTTCACGCAACCGCGTCACCCGTACACCAAGGGATTGCTGGGGGCGTCGCTCACGCTCGACCAGGATCTGCACTATCGCACGCGCCGTCTCACCGAGATTCGCACGCACATCGACACGGACACCGGCCTGCGCGACTTCTCGCTCAGCGATGAACGCATTGCGAGCGCGCCGAATATCGTCTTCACGCGCAGTCCGTATGTTCGCGCGCCGACAACGGACAACCGGGCACCGCTGCTCGCCGTGCGCGACCTCGTCACGCGTTACGACAAGGGCAATGTGGTTGACGGCGTGTCGTTCGATGTCGGGCACGACGAAACGGTCGGTCTGGTCGGTGAGTCGGGATGCGGAAAGTCCACGCTGTCCCGGACCATCCTGCGGCTGATCCAGTCGACGAGCGGCACCATCAGCCTCGACGGCCATGACATTACGCATCTGGGCGGCAGAAAGCTGCGCGCAATTCGCCCGAAGATCCAGATGATCTTCCAGGACCCGTACGCGTCATTGAATCCGCGCCAGCGCGTGCTGGATATTCTCGATGCAGCGCTGATCGTCCATGGTGTTGCTGACAAACATGAAAGGCGCCGGCGCATAGCGGACATCACGGATCGCGTGGGGCTCGCGTCAAAATCGCTGCAGCGTTTTGCGCACGAGTTTTCGGGCGGCCAGCGGCAGAGGATCGGGATTGCGCGCGCCCTGGTGCTGCAGCCGAAGCTCGTGATCTGCGATGAACCAGTTTCCGCGCTCGACGTCTCCATCCGCGCGCAAGTGCTGAACTTGCTTGTTGAGTTGAAGCAATCGCTCGGGCTCTCCTACCTGTTCATCTCGCACGATCTTTCCGTGGTTCGCTATATAGCCGATCGCGTGCTGGTGATGAACACCGGCAAGATTGTGGAATCCGGCGACCACGAAAGCATCTGGTCCCGTCCCGCGCATGCTTATACGCGCAGCCTGATCGACGCTGTTCCCAAGCCGGCGTTCAGCAGACACAGGCAGGACAATACCGCGCCACGACAAGACAACGTGGACCTGCCGTTCTCGTTTTACCGCTTCGCCGTGTGACCCGCATGATTGTCGATCACTCTGCTCATGCGGCACCCCATCCACATATCTGCACGATGAGAAACTTCATCAAGAATTGATGTTTCATGATCCTATATTTTATTGCTAAGGTTGGAGTCGCAAATAGAAATACCGTCCACCACTGATCCATCCGATCCAACTCACGGACGTGCCCGCAACGCACGTCATAGCCGATGAACGCCATAGTCCTTTCCCATCCAAGCGATCTGCTCGTCGCGTCGTCACAAATGAGTGATCGATGGTGGGCGCGTCCCGGCGTGGTCGTCTCGATCGCGCTGCATGTAGCCGCCGCGGTCGCGCTGATCGCATTGTCGGGGCATAAAGACGAGCCCAAGCCCGTTGACCATGCGATCCAGTTGGTGCTGGCGCCGCCTGAACCGCCCAAGGTGATCGTTCCACCGCCGCCTCCTCCTCCGCCCAAGGCGCCGCCGGTGAAGCTTCAGCCGCCGGCGCCCGCGCCGGTGCATCGCGCCGCGCCCGTAGCGAGACGCCTTACCGTGCCGACCACCGCGGAGAAAGCTGAGGTCGCAGCGCCGCCAACTCCGCCCGTCGATACCACGGCCAAGCCGACCACGGAAGCTGTAGCGCCGCCGGCGCCGCCCGCGCCACCAGCACGTCCGGTCCCGCACAACATCGGCATGGAGGGCATTCCGACCGATTACGTGAACCAGGTCTACGCACGGATCAACGGCAGCGCAGCCGGCCACTATCCGCGCGCCGCAAAGATGCGCCATCTGGAAGGCCGGATTGGCTACAAGCTCACGCTCAGTCCCGAGGGCAAGCTGCTCAAGCTCGACCTGCAGTCGTCGGGAGAAAGCGTGCTCGACGACGCAGCCGAGGAAGCGATCCGGGCCGCAGCACCCTTTCCGCATCTGCCCGACCTGGGCGGCTCGTCGTACCAGCTTACCGGCGCAATCGTCTACAAGTTCGGCGACTGACTTTATCGGCGACTAACCCATCGACTACTGACTTCGGCGTTGCCGTACCACTCTTTCTTAATTTACGGAGTTGCAAACATGAACGCAGCAAATCTCTCGGCGCACTTGTCGCCGTGGCATCTCTTCATCAACGCGGACGTCGTGGTCAAGGCCATCATGGTGTTTCTCGCGCTGGCATCGGTCAGTAGCTGGGCGGTTATCGCTGAAAAAATCTCGCGGTTTCGCAGCCTGCGCCGGCGCGCCGGCGTCTGGCTCGATCTGCTCGGTAGCGGCCGTTCGCTCGTCAAGCTCTCGGCCTCGGTGCAGAAGCACCCTGCAGACCCGTTTTCGCGCATCTACGCCGCTGTGCTGGGCGAGTGGCGGCAAACCCACGACCAGAACCTGCAAGCCACTCACCGGGGCGCTGATGGCCTCAAGGAACGCATCAACCGGGTAGCGGGGATTGCCACGAACATCGAAATCGGCAAGCTGCAGCGCGGATTGTCCATTCTCGCCACGGTCGGTTCGGTATCGCCGTTCGTGGGCCTCTTCGGCACGGTGTGGGGCATCATGAATTCGTTCCAGGGGATTGCCGCGTCGAACAATACGAGTCTGTCCGTCGTGGCGCCGGGGATTGCCGAAGCGTTGTTTGCCACGGCACTCGGGCTTGTCGCGGCCATTCCTGCCGTGATCGCGTACAACCGTGCGTCGGGAGACCTGAACGATTACGCCAGCACCCTGAGCACGCTGACCGGGATTGTGGAAGTGCAGTTGTCGCGTCAGGTCGACGCGGGCGACGCCACCGTCGATGCCGCCGATGGCGACAACCGGTCCAGGCAGCAAGACAAGCAGCAGGACAAGGGCGTGCAAGCAAGCGGCGCAGATGTTCGATCGATTGCGACTCAGGGAGCCTGATCATGGCCGTCAAGCTGTCGAACAATCGTGGGGGAGTAGGCGGCGTGCCACCGGTCAGCGAGATCAACGTGACACCGCTTGTCGACGTGATGCTGGTGTTGCTGATCGTCTTCATGGTTGCCGCGCCTCTCATGGCATCCGGCGTGAAGGTCGACCTGCCCACCAGCAACGCGAAGCCCTTGAGCGAGGAGAAACCGCCCATCGCGGTCAGCCTGAACGCGGCGGGCAAACTGTATGTCGACAAGACAGAGGTCACGAACGCCTCGCTGGTCGGCGCGCTCACCAGCGCCACAGAAGGCGACAAGACGCGCCGCATCAATATCCGTGGTGACAAGGGGCTGGCCTATGGCAAGGTGATCGAGGCAATGGGCGAGATCAACGACGCGGGATTCTCCAAGATTGCTTTGGTATCCGAACCGCCTCAAACCCCTTAAGCGATGCCGTCGACACGTCGCGACTTCATCCGCCGGGCGCTGCTTTCAGGCGCCGCTCTTTCCTCTGAATTGACTAGCCGGCTCACCACAGCGGCCACCTTGCCCGCGGTATCGAAACGTGGCGGTACGCTGCTGGTAGCCCAGTATCCGGAGCCGCCCACCCTCACCAGCGCTTGGACAACAGCGGGTCCCGCGCAGTCCGTTTCCGGCAAGATCTTCGACGGCCTGCTGACTTACGGTGCCGGCATGACACCGCGGCCACAACTGGCCACGCGCTGGGAAGTGAGCAGCGATGGACTGACGGTGACCTTCCACTTGCGCTCCGGCGTGTCATGGCACGACGGGAAGCCTTTTCACGTCCGCCGATGTCGCTTTCTCGCTGATGCAAATCTGGAAGAAGTATCACGGCCGCGGACGCTCCACCTTCGCGAATGTCATTGCCGCCGATTCACCCGATCGCCTCACCTCCATCTGGCGCCTGTCAAAACCCGCGCCTTACATCTTGAGCGCGTTGTCGTCGGTTGAATCCCAGGTCGTGCCGCAGCATCTCTATGCCAACCGCGATGTTCTCTCGAATCCCTATAACAACGCGCCGGTGGGAACCGGACCGTTTCGCTTCGTGCGCTGGACGCAAGGCAGCGAAATCGTACTCGATCGTAATCCTGACTACTGGGACACGGGAAAGCCTTTTCTCGACGGTGTCGTGTTTCGGATTCTTCCGGAAGCCAACGCGGTGGCCGCCGCACTCGAGACGGGAGCCGTGCATATGGCACCGAGCGGCACGATACCGCAAAGCGCCATAGGACGCCTTGGCCGCGAGCCGTCGCTCAAGGTGACCGAACATGCCGCGAATTACTCGGTTGGCTTGACGGTGCTCGAATTCAATCTCGACCGCCCGTTATTTCGCGACCCGCGCGTGCGCCAGGCATTCGCTCACTGCATCGATCGCGAGTTCATTCTCAAGAATATCTTTTACGGCTACGGCGAAGTGTCGAACTCGCCGATACCTCCCGGCATGCCCGCGTTCCATGCGGCCGACGTACCGCTGTATCAGTACGACCTGAAGCGCGCTGAGGCTTTGCTCGACGCGGCTGGTTTCAAGCGTGGAACGGATGGCATACGCATGGCGTTCCAGAACGATCCCTTGCCAATCGGCACTTCAATACTCTCGGCGCAATTCATTCGTGCGACGCTTGCAAAGATAGGCGTGCGCATGTCGATTCGCTCAAGCGATTATGGCGAGTTCGTCAATCGCGTCTACAATCGGCGTGATTTCGATACCACGCTTAATGGTGCAACGGCCGGCCCGGATCCTGCAATCGGAACACAGCGCTTCTACTGGTCGGCCGATTTTCAACCGGGCGTGGCGTTTTCCAACGGTGCGCATTATCACAACCCGGAAGTTGACCGCCTGCTGGAAGCGGCGCAAGTGGAAGTGGACCCGGGCAAGCGCCGGGCGCTCTACGCTTCGTTCCAGTCGCTCGTGCAAACCGACCTGCCGCGTATCCCGCTCATCTCTCCGGACACCGTGTTGTTGACAAACAGGCGCGTCAACGACGTACTCGTTTCTGCTGAGGGAATCTACGGCAACCTCGCTTCCACAACGCTCGCCCCGGCCTGAATTCGCCGGGGCAATACCGCCTCTAGACGATCCTTCTCTTTCGATCAGGCGGCTCTCGAAAATTCAATCTCTTCTGCGAGTTGCCGGGCCAGCTCGAGCGGCTCACGCAAGATCCACTCGTCGTAGGCGAAATCGGCCTGAAGGAAACCTTCGCGCAGAAGGAACGCCTTCTGCTGGCGCAATCCTTCCACGTAGAGGTCCGAGAGCAAGGGCGTGAACTGCCTATGCAAGTTTGGACCAAAGCCTCGCCGCACTGCCTGCGTCGTACTCCCGGTTTCTGATGCAATAGCCGTGACCACCTCTTCGGGATGATCGGCCGCCCACTGCGCGGTGCGCAGCAACACGGCGAGATAGCGCGCGACCACGTCCGGATGTTTAAGTGCGAGGGTTCGGTCGACAGTGATGGGGCGCGGCGTGCCCGCGTTGACACGCACCAGCGGGTCCGGGTTGGCGTTGATGTCGAAGATCGGCCGCAAGCCGTGCTCCGCGATCAGCGTCGCGCTGACCGCTCCTTTCGCGTAGATCGCATCCACGGTGCCGTCGAGAAGTGCAGCAGCAACCACGTGAGGCCGGCGCGGCGCATTCGCGTCCTGCTCACGCAAGTCGAAGCCGCCCGCCGCCACGTCCACGAATTCCACTTGCTCGCGCGTGAGCTCACCGAGTTCGAGCGCAGTGAGAAGTCCGCGTAAATCCTGCGCGCGGCTGACATCCACAATAGGCGTCGCGTGCAGCGGCAAGCCAAGGCGTCGTCCCTTCAGTCCTGCCAGATCGCGGATATCGCTGTCTTCGTGCACAAGGATCAGCTGTTCCTCGTCCACCCACGTAATGCCGACTACCGCCGTGTCACGGCCGTTCGCCCTCGCCCATATCGGCGGGACGTTGCCGCCCTCTCGAAACATTCCAGCATGCGTGTGATCGAAATGCGAATTGCGCACGGCCTGGTCGTCGGCCGCCCTGATCGATTTGAGCGCAATGCCAATTCTTTCGAATTCACGGTGCAGCCAGCGAAAATGCTGGGCAATACCCGACGTGGTCGGCACCGGGCAACGCGTGTACCACAGCTCTGAGACTGAATCCTGACTCATGGTCTTGTCCTTTAATTGATGGCGTTGCAGGCGCAACGCACGGTGTCCCGGGGATACTTCAGGTGGATTTCTTATCGAGCGCGATATTCGCGAAATTCGCATACAGCGCCTGGTTGCCGCCGAAATTGAGCACCTCGCGCCGGGCGAGCGTGACAACGTGGGGAGAGATCAACGGGATTCGCGCGACATCGGTTTGCACCTGTTGCTGAAAACGGTCGTAAATCGCCCGGCGTTTCGCAGGATCGATCTCCGCCTGGCCGCTCTCGAGCAATTGGTCGACTTCAGCATTGCGATAGTCGGCGGCGTTCGAAAACGCGACGCCCGGCTTGAAGTTCTTCGACCAGTAGAAACGCTGCGTGCCAATAGCCGGGTCCGGACCCGCGTTGGCGGAATAGATGATCGTGTCGAAATCGCGCCGGGTGTAGACGCGATTCACAAACTCGCCGAAGTCTGATGAGCGAATATTCAGCCGCACACCGATCTTCTGCAGATTGCTGCGAAGATGCTGTGCGATGGGGGCAAGCGGACCCGTCGGTGCGGGGTCGTTGGTGAGCGTGAGCCGGATACCCTGTGCGTCGCGCATGAGTCCGGCCGCTTCGAGCAGGGCCTCGGCCTTCGCGAGATCGAGCGGATAGGTCGGCACGTCGGCGGTGAAAAAAGCGGGAAAGGCCTTCGGGATCGGTGCCTCGACCTTGTCCGCATAACCCAGCCAGATGTTCTTCACAATGAAATCGCGGTCGAACGCATGCGCAAAAGCCTGGCGCACGCGAGGGTCGCGAAACTGCGGACGATCGAGATTAAATTCAAACGCCGAGGTACCGGTGATATAGGTGGACGGATAGTCCTTGACCACAATTTGCGGATTGCGCGACAAACGCACGATGTCGGTCAGCGCGACGCCATAATTGTCGCTCAGGTGCACCTCTCCCGTTTCGAGTGCACTCGCCCCGCCACTGCGATCCGCGATAAATCGAAACAGCACTTTATCGACGTAAGGCCGCGGCGAATCCCAGTAGTCCGGATTGCGCTCGAGCAGGACGTAGTTGCCCTGCTCCCACTTCACGAACTTGAACGGCCCATTGCCAATTGGCGCGTTATTCAACGGATTCGAAAGCACGTCGCGTCCGGCATAAAGATGCTGCGGCAGGATCTGCGCTTCCACCGACGACATCAGCGCGCTCAGAAGGTAAGGCGCCGGCTTGCTGAGCCGAAGGGTTGCCGTGAGCGCGTCTGGCGTATCCACGGCAACGACGTTGGCAAACGTAGTACGCCCGCGGCTATGGTATTTCTTCCATATCTCCAGCACGGAATAAGCAACGTCCTTCGACGTGAACGGCTGGCCGTCGTGCCACCTTACGCCGGGCCGCAAATGGAACGTCAGCGACAGTCCGTCACTGGCCGCTTCCCAATGAGTAGCAAGCTGAGGCTGGGGATTGAAATGCTCATCGAAGGTGAGCAAGCCGTCGAAGATCTTGCCCGAGACAAGCTGCGCTGTGCCCGCGGAAGTAATCGCGCTCGTCAGGCCGCTGGTGGCCTCAGGTCCTGAGCCAACGACCAATGTTCCACCGCGTGGCAACGTCTGCGCCGCCCTGGCGCTCAAGGGCAATGCAAGGTCGGTTGCCACGCCGGCGAGCGCGGCGACCCTGAGAAAACTTCTGCGGCTGACAGCCATGATCGGGGGTCCCGGAAAAAGTCCTGTTCCCGTCGATGGTACTGAGACCCCGTGCTTCGATGAACCAATTAATTAGGTTATCTATATGATTTTCGCGCCGGCCGTGTACACCAATGCGATAGCGCTGCGCCAGCAGACAGCGGCGCAGTTCACGCTGCGAGAAAGTCAAGAAGGCGAAGGTACTGCGCATGCATGAGCAGGCCGAGCAACTGGCGCACATCCGCACTGCGATGTAAGGGAAACGCGCGCTCGACATCCTCGAGGCTGAACTCCGACTCGCTCGCGGCAAGCCATTTGATAACCGGCTCAAGCGATGCTGGTGCATCCGTTTCGAGCGTGGTCCGCGTCACCCACTCGCGGTCCCAGGCGCTTACGATCAGTGCCATTGCGACGCGGTTCAGCGGCCGGGTCTCAGCGCGCGAAGTCGGGATGCGCCGGAACCGTGAGGTCTGATTGATCGTTGCCACCCGTTCATCGATCGAACGCGGCATGAGATCGGTAGCGCGGAGACGGCTCAAGTTGTCCGGCAACGCGGCAAGTAATCCGGCGGCGGTTTCCAGGGTTGCGGCCGCACCGAGATGACCGTCGCGCGAACCATACAACGGTGCACGCCATGCCGGTTGCTGCAGCAACAGTCCTTGCAACCTCTGCTGCAGCGTTTCCAGCAAGGAAGGCGGCCGGAGGACGATGCTGATCGAATACGAGTCTTCCGTCGCCTCGGTGCGGTGCCACGTGCCGCGCGGCAGAAACAGCACGGACCCGGGGGTCATCTTGATCGCGTCGAACATAGCCCGCGATGCATCTGGAAACGATTCGCGGGTTTGTGCATACATGTCTTCGGAGGCCGCCATACCCGGACCGAATTGCGAGCCGTACGGTTGAGGGATCTCGTCCATCGGTGCGACGTAGAACGTCTTGCTGCCTTCCATTTGGACCGAGATCACTTCTTCCGCGTCGTAGTGACAGGCGACGCCGTCATCGTGCGGGGATGAGAAAGCCGTCAAGCGAGCACTCCCCTGCGCGATACCCAATTCCGTTTCCAGCTCGCGCAGGAAGGCGTAGCCGCCCGTCGCACAGGGCGCAATGTCGCGTAGATAAACCGTCAAACCTAGCTGGCGCAGATTGGCGGCGTTCGCGTTTGCATCGAAGACTTGAGGGAAGCGCAGGCCACGCCCGAATGCAACCGGCCCGCGATATACGCTCGACAGCGCAGCGAAGCTGGCGAGTGGCGGCTGCTTCAGTACGTCCGGCAGGCGATCGAGCGTGCCGTGCGTGGCGGCCGCCCGGTCGGGCACGATGCCCCTTCGAAAGTCCTCCACCAGCCGCGATGACAGGAGGCGCTCAAGATGCCGCGTGACGCCCGCATCAGGCATCGCGTTCACCGGCCAAAGGTGTGACGGCATCCATGCGCGCGCGCCGAACCAGGCTCAGTTCTATCACTGTATCGCGCAGCAGCAATTTGCTCCTTGCCGGCTCGATCAGGATGCCGTCGCGCATCGGCGTTGTGCACGCTGTGGTCACCACGCCGTCGATTCGCATCGCACACACGTTGCACAAGCCGCGCCGGCACGACAACGAAAACGCTAGCGCTGGATCAACGGCGCGCTGCAGATACTGCAGGGCGCTTGATACGCTCACGCCCGACCAGTCGCTCGCGCCGATGCCGGCCTCCTCGGGACTCGGGAGGTTGTAGGTGCTAGGGGTATCGTCGCCGGGCGTTCGGTGGAGATGGATGACCATTGTCATCGATGCAAGGTTCGCTTTCATGCCGGCGCGAGAAATGGAAATTCGACCGGCTCCACGCGATGAAGCAACGCGTGCGAACCCGCCTGCCGCGAGATCAGGCCATGCTCCAGCGTAGTCGTAGCCGTTTGCTCTTTCTGATCGTGCCGGCGATGTGCGCCGAGCGATTCTGGGCGTGCAAGCGCGGAAAGCAGCGCGCTTTCAATCACAGGCAGCGCGGACATGCATTCGAGCGCATCGCTCCAGTCGCGGTTCCAGCCGGCATCGCGATTGCGGCATGCGAGCCGTGAAATATCGTCGTGCGAGATGGTGCGTACCTCATCCAGTGCCTTCGCAAGTCCCGCTCCATCACGCACCGCTCCGAGCGCGCCGTCGACCAGTTGACCGAGACGCCGCTTCATATCGAAGGGTGCGATACCGTCCTGGCGCTCGAACGGCGCTTTGATCCGCGCCTGCACGGCGCGCCATTGTTCATGCGCGACGAGGTTCACCGGCTCTTGAGACCCGCCAAGCGCAAGCGCGGCGGCTGAGCGTCCCGCGGCCTTGCCCTGCACCAGCACTTGCGCACCCGCGTTGCCCGACAATCGATTGCCGCCGTGCACACCACCGGTGGCCTCGCCGCACGCGTACAGGTTTGGAACGCCAGTAGAGCCGTCCACATCGACACGAATTCCGCCCAGCGAAAAATGCGCGGCGGGCGCAACTTCAATTGCATGACCGGCGCGAATGCGTTCGACAAGCGGTGTCATGTCGAAGCCCTCCCAGCGCCAGTCGGCGGCGAACGAGCGCGACCACGTCGGGAAGTTATCGACTATGTCGCGCGGCAGATGTGCCCATGACAGATACACGCCGCCGTTCGGACTGCCACGTCCCTCGAACACCTCGGCGGCACTTGCGGCAGCAACAACGTCTCTTGTGGCGAGCTCCATGCGCTCGGGGTCCCAGCGCGCCATGAAACGCTCGCCATAGCGGTTGAGCAGCGACGCGCGCACGCCGCTCTGCGGCCCGAGGATCCAGGGGAATTGCAAGCCGCGCCACATGTCCGGGGCAACGAGGCAGCATGGGAGAAACTGCAGCATCTCCATCTCGATCAGATCGGCGCCCGCTGCAAGCGCCATGGCGTGACCGTCGCCCGACAGCTCCTCGGGCGCCGTGCGCAAGCTCCAGTTGGACGTCGCGCCACCCGTCGCAATTACGATCGCGCGTCCGTGCAACGCCTCGACCACGCCGGTTCGCCGATCAAGACCCGCCACGCCAATCACGGCGCCGTCGCGCGTCAGGAGATCGGTCGACTGAAAGTCCTCTCGAAAGCGTACGCCCGCGTGCAATGCGGCCGTGGTAACCACGCGCTGCATCGATGGTCCGGGAATCCGCACACCGCGCCCGCTGCTGTGTCCCGGTGCATGCTTCGTAGCACTGACCTTTGCACCATCTGTGATCAGACGGCGCAGTTCGTCTCCCACGCCCGCAACCATCGCCGCTACGAGCCTCTGGTCGCTCAGGAAAGAGCCGGAGCGGATGGTGTCGGCGAAAAATATTTCGTCAGTATCGTCGGGATTGGCGTCGAAACCAAGCTCGATGGCCGTGCGCCCGGACACGGATACGCCGCCGCCCGATGTGATGGTCGCGCCGCTGCGCCCTACCAGGCTCTTGTTCACGACAAGCACGTTGGCGCCTGCCGCGCGCGCATGCCACGCGGCGACCAGTCCCGCCGCGCCGCTGCCTATCACGATGACGTCCCAAGGATCCATACCGGGGTTTCCGCTGTGCTGAGTGATGTGCTGAATGAGATATTCGATGAGGTGCTGAATGATGCAAGCCCAAACGCTGGCCGCGGTTAGTAGAGCATTTTGCGAAGTTCAAGCAAAGCAAGCAATCCAGATATCTAAATCACGGGCAAAGCAGAATGAGTTCATAACCAATCCGCTTAATCTTCGTTGGCCGTGTCCATCGCGGGCGTCACACTATCCGGCATCTCCCGCTGGCGGCCTTGCCGCGTCCACCATGACCTACGAAACGACCTCTCCTGCAGAAATTCGAGGCAGCCCGCTCGCGAAGGCCTTCGAGCAACCGCTGATGCTCGGCGTCTTTCTCGACTTGCAGGATATCAAGCGCTCGACCCTGCCGCGCACCTCCACCTGGACCTTCGATTACAACGCGGAGGTGGTGCGCAAGGCAGACGATCTTGGCTTCGAACTGGCGTTCAGCCGAACGCAATGGCTGCCAAAAGGCGGCTATGACGGCGAAGCCTCGCTTGATGCTTTCGTTGCGCTCGGCGCCATGGCCGCGATCACCAAGAACATCCTGCTGATCTCGACCATCCACGTGCTCTACGGTCCGATACATCCGCTGCATCTGGCCAAGTACGGCGCCACGCTCGATCATATTTCGAAGGGCCGGTGGGGCATCAACATCGTCACCGGGCATCGTGCCGTCGAGCACGAGATGTTCGGCTGGGATCGTATTGAACACGACACGCGCTATGAGCTCGCCAGCGAACTATTCGATGTCGTCCAGCGGCTGTGGACCGATACCGAGAATTTCTCATTCGAAGGCAAGTCGCCGTGGAAAGTACATAACGGCTACGTCACACCGAAACCGCTGTTCGGACGGCCGGTGCTGGTGAACGCGACCGGCTCCGAAGCGGGTATCGCGTTTGCTGCGAAGTATTCGGACATCGTGTTCATTACGAGCCCCGGCGGCGCGCATATCGATAGTGCGCTGGAAACCCTCCCCGCGCATATCGCCAACATCAAGGCGCAAGCCGCAAGTGTGGGCCGCACCGTGCGCACTGTGATCAATCCGGTCATCGTGAGCCGGGACACCGAACTCGAAGCGAACGAATATGCCGACGCTATCGTGGCCAATACGGTATCAAGCGGCGATAGAAGCTACGACAGCGATGCGCACGCATGGCGAGGCCGCAAGGATGCATCGCAGAAACAGGGGCGTGGCATTGGTGGCAACATCGAGATCGTGGGGACTCCCGAGCAGGTGGTCGAACAGCTCGTTGCGCTGAAAAAAGCAGGCATAGACGGTGTACAACTCGGCTTCTTCGATTTTCTCCCCGACCTCACGTACTTTGGCGAACGCATTCTGCCTTTATTGAAGCAGGCGGGACTGCGTCTGTAGCATTCGCTTCGATCAGGCCGGCGCCATGGGCGCTTATATGCAACGTGAAAGCCTCTCACCCGATTGCAGGTTCAATGCTAACGATCCCTCAATCGCTTCGTTGAATCTGTCGCCCTTTCGCTCGTACGCTATGTCGGTTCCCTGGCATCGCCCTACCGGGACTTTCGCTGCATGCTCGTGCAACGGGCATCGTATCCGGCGCGACAGCACCCGCCGATCGCGTCTCAACATCAGTCATGACTACTTAGCAGGAGCATCGACATGAGCATTCGCAACATTCATCGCGCGACACTACAGAAATGGCTGACAGAAAGCGGCCTCGGCAGCGGCGAAGAACTCGCGCTGCTGGATCTGAGGTCGGTGGAAGCGTTCGCAAAAGGACACCCGCTCTTTGCGACCAATCTGCCAGTGGAAAACCTGCAACGCGATGCGCTGCGCTTCGTACCACGCAAGTCGGTGCGGCTCGTGCTCGTCGACAACGGTGACAATACGGCCGTGCAAGGCGCGGCGACACTCGAACGCCTTGGCTACATTGACATCAACGTACTCACCGGCGGCATTCCCGCATGGACGGCGGATGGCCTCAACGGACTGCCCACCTTCGATATCCCCGGTATCATTTTTTCCGAAAGCGTGCGGGACCTGCGCGGCACACCGTCCATTGAAGCCTCACAACTCAAGACACTGTATGACGCGAAAGAAGACGTCATTGTGATCGACACCCGAACCCGGGACGAGTTCGCGCGTGGGCACGTCCCGGGCGCGGTCAATGCGCCGGGCGAAGAGATCCTCTATCGCTTCCTCGATCAGGTTCCCAACCCGGACACATTCGTTGTGGTGTCATGCGCGGGTCTTCCACGCGCGATCATCGGCGCCCAGACTCTCATCGATGCGCAGGTGCCGAACCGCGTAGCGTTCCTCGAAGACGGTACCGCGGGGTGGACTCGTGCGGCGCTTGAACTGGCTACCGGCGGCGAGCAGCGCACGCCCGCCAGTACCGCAGCAGCCGGCTTTGGCGCGAAACACGCGCTCGCACTGGCGGCACGTGCGGACGTCAGCACAGTGAGCCAACAGGGCGTCGAGGAATGGCTTGCGGACACTGAGAAACGCACGACCTACCTGCTCGACATCCGCTCGGCCGAGGAATACGCAGCCGGTCATGTTCCAGGCTCCATCTCGGCGCCGGGAGGTCAGTTGCTGGCGGTATCTCATCGCACGGTAGCGACGCGCGGTGCGCGCCTTGTGCTGATAGATGACGACGGTACCCGCGCCGTCACGACCGCCTACTGGCTACGCCAGCGCGGATGGGAAGTCCACTTGCTGGAAAATGCATTGGGCGAGGTATTGCGCGAAGCGAGCACGACGTCCGCCGCGCAGACGCCCGAACTGCTGAACTCCTGAGCGACGATCAGCCCGGCTAGCCGCGATCATCGGGCAAACCGGGATCGCGGCTTGAGTTTAAAGCCGCGCGATAGACACCTCAGTCGCTTTAACGAGCGCGACCACTTCACTGCCGACCTGAAGATCGAGTTCATCGACGGAACGGGTGGTGATCACGGACGTCACAATGCCGAACGGCGTTTGCACGTCGATCTCCGATACGACCGAGCCACGGATGATCTCCTTGACGTGCCCCCTGAACTGGTTGCGAATATTGATTGCGGTGATGCCCATCGCCATGCTCCTTCGTTAAATGAGTGACGCCGCGCCCGTTAGGCACGAAAAAGATTGAGCCGGCCCGTGAACCCACGCACGCGACGGCAGGAATATCAAAAACAGTCTAGCGATCACGTCAGACCAGCAATCCTAGCAACCAAGGGGCTGAGAACGAAACGATCAATGCTGATATCCAATACACGAACAGCGCTGAAAACCACCGCCGCGACGTATATGCATAGTGCGATTGCTTGGTTGTGGCTGGGAACCCGCAGTCGTATGGTGGCTCGCTGTGCGAGAAAACACGCGCGGTATTGGCTTATGCCGCTAACGGTGGTCATATTCCAATCGGGAATTTTTTATCCATCAGGAATCCGAATGTTTTAGGACCGAACGTTCCGCCCAACGACTACGCCCGATGACAATGACATTCTCTTTACCTGCAATATCTGACGATGCCTTATCGGGAAATTGATGCCACGGCTTTGGGTGTGTTGCTGCGCAGCTCACGTGAACTCGCGGTCCTGGATTTGCGCCTGGCGCAGGAATTCGGCAACGGCGCGCCGCTCCACGGAGCCAATGTGCCTGCCGCCGAGCTGTCGAGCCGTGTGCGCGAGCTTGTCCCGAATCGGCATACTCCAATCGCACTTCTCGATGCCGACGGCGGGCTGATCGCGCAATCGGCATCCGAGCTTCTCGAACTGGGCTATACCAACGTGCAGGGACTCGCCGGCGGATTGAACGGCAACGAGCGCCTGCCCGTAGTGCCCATTCGCATTGCAGGGCCCCGAGTGATATCGGGCGAGGTCGAAAGAAGTTTTCGTACGCCGGTGACAACCGCCGGTGAACTCGCCGCGCTCAGGCGTAACGGTGCCTCCGTGATTGTGCTTGATACCCGCTCGGTAGCGGAATATGAGCGCGAGCACATTCCAGGCTCGTTCCCGACTCCGGGCGGCGAAATACTGCCGCGCTTCAATGCATTGGTTGACTCTCCAGAGACGCATGTAATCGTCACTTGTGCCGGACGTTCCCGCGCAGTGCTGGGCGCTCAAAGCCTGATTCTTGCTGGCGTGGTGAACCCCGTGTCGACACTCGACTTCGGGACGCTCGGCTGGGTTGACGCGGGCTACCCGCTCAATCACGGGCCAGAACAACCTCTGCAAGCCATCCGGTCCGTCGATCTGGACTTCGCAAGACAGGCACTTGCCTCGTTTGCGGAAAGCGTCCCTGCTATCGGCGCAGATGAATTACAGACCTGGCTTGCAGATGCATCACGAACAACTTACGCCCTGGACGTGCGCTTGCCCGAAGATTACGAGCGGGCACATCTGCCGGGATCAGTAAGTGTTCCTGCCGGTCAGCTGGGTATCAGCCTGGGCAAGTGGGTCGCCGTTCAGGGAGGACGCCTCGTTCTCATCGACGCCGACCCGGGCGTGCGGGCGCTGACCGTCGGCCGCTGGTTCGCGCGAATCGGCTGGGAGGTCAGCATTCTCAAGCATGATTTCGTGAACTGATTTCGCGGACAGCTCAAGGGAACCTGCGAGGGCCTGCGGGGTTCCGTCAAGGCCCTTCCCGGCCGGCCAGAACGAACGCTCTGGTGGCCAGTGCAGCGGCGCAGTGACGACCGCCGCGCATCGCTGTCAGACTGCCTTGGCGGCTCGCGATGTGTGCGTAGCCGTTTCCTTCGCGGCCTTCGAGGCGGCAGCCGTCGCTGCATCAAAACTGCTTTCAGCAAGTTCGACGGCCTGCTTCGTTGCCTTGTGGACCGTGTCGTAGGTGGTGTTGGCAGCGGTAATTGTCGACTTCAGCAGGGCCACCGCAGTCTCCGAACCAGCCGGCGCGTTCTTTGTCAGATTGTCGATGAAGGTCTGCGCGCTATGGCTGTATTCGGCAAACTGCGCTTCCGCGACTTTCAGGAATTCCGATTGGGTGCCAGTCAGGATTTCAACCACATGACGGCTATATGCCTGGGCCTTTTCAGCGGCCGGTTGGGTCAGGCTACTTTGGAGCTTCAGCAGATCCTGAGGGTCTTTCCCGGACAGTGTCTTCTGCGCGCTTTCCTGCGTTTCGGCGAAGATTGACTTTGCGCCCTGCAAGTTCAGGATAGTCAGCTTTTCAACGCCTTCGAACAGCTTGTTCGTCAGGCTGAAGAATGTGTCGACATGGTTTTTCTGTCCTGCGGCAAACTGTTCCGGAGAAAACTGGGTCATTTCCGTGCTCCTAAGTAAGCGGACACTTGCGGGCTCTGATGGTTAAGTCGGTTAGATCAAACCATGATGCGAAGGTGATGCGTCGCAACATGAAGCCCATTCTTGGTGCCACGAGCAATGATGTCAAATGACATATTCGTGATAGCAAATATGGCGCTCGATCCTGACTCAAGCAGCCTTGCGTGTAAGACCGGCCATGAACCTGCGGCGCCCATTCGTATCACTGCCAGCCGAAAGCGGCTTCATCTGCAATGCGAGTCAGACCAGGTAATACAGGCGGTCGTCCTCGCGCACGGGCGCCGGATCGACGTTGTGCTGCGCGCAATGGGCACATGTATTCGCATCGGCAATCAGGCTATATGCATAACGCACCGCACGCAGCGTGGCTGAATAGCGCTCATCCTCTTCCGGGAAGAACCGTTCGGCCGGATACCGGTCGGAGAACTTAAGGTTGTCGAGCGCCGCCTGCAGTTCAGGACGCAGTCCGGCAAGCAAAACGACCCGGCCATGGCTTTGACTTTCGCGCAGAAAATGTTCAAGCTTTTCTATGCACACCACGTCTGGATTACGCACTCGCTTGAGCCGCAGGACAACGTGGCGAATCCCGCGAGCCCTGACTTGCGCATTGACTGATTCGAAATGGCGATCCAGCTCCAGTGCGGCACCAAAGAACAATTCGCCCTCCAGGTCGTACACCGCTACCGACGTACATTCCGGGTCGCTCGGCAAGCGTTCGCGCACCACCCGCTCCGGGCTGACGAACAACTCGGTCGCTTTCAGTTTTGCTGCGCGCGGTACAAACAGCACAATCGATACGGCTACTCCGACGAGAATGGCGAACTCGACGCCAATCACCAGTGCCGACAATGCCGTGATCAACACGAGCCCCGCGTCGTAACGAGACGCTCGCAGCGCATAGCGGATCCGTTCGAAGTCGATCAGGCGGAAGGCTGTAACAAGCAGGAGACCCGCAAGCGATGCCTTGGGAATATAGCGAGTCAACGGTGCCAGAAGCAGCACTGCCGCAGCGACGATCACCGCCGTGATCACGCCCGAGAAGCGTGTGACGGCACCCGCCTGGTAATTAATGGCTGAACGTGAAAGGGAACCCGAGCCCGGCAAACACCGGAAGAAGCCGCCCACCAGATTGGCGAGTCCTTCAGCCAAGCACTGACGGTTATAGTCCAGCGGCTGGCCACTCCTGTGAGCGATCGATTTCGCAATCGAGAGCGCTTCGAGCAACCCAAGGAACGAGATAGCAACCGCCGATGACGAGAGCTGCCCAAGCCAGGACCACTTGATCTCCGGGATATGCGGCTCTGGCAAGCTGGCCTTCAACGCCCCGATCACCGAAATCGCGGTCTTGCCTCCTGCCCCTGGCGTCGACCATCCAAGCGCGTAAGCTGAAACGCTCATCACAAGCAGCACAAGGAACATGTCGAACTGAGGCAGCTTGTAGCGACGCACGGCTTTGCGCAGCGAGAGTGCGAGCACGACCGTGACAGCGCTAACCGCCAGGGCTTTAAGGTTCACTGGATCGCCATGGACAACGGTCAGCCACAAGCGGTAAAGCACATGCTGGTGGCCAGTGCCTTTCTCACGCACGCCAAGTGCATTGCCAATCTGTCCAACGGCCAGAAGCACAGCCGCGCCCGCCATGAAGCCAAGGATCACGGATTCGGAAATGTACTTGGTGAGATCGCCCAGACGGAAAACCGCTATGGCTATTTGAATGATGCCGACCATCACGCCGAGCAGGAACATCGCCTCGTAAATATCCGCGCTTGCATTCGGATCCAGAAACGCGAGCGCGCTGAATACCACCAGGGAAATTGCGCTGGTCGGTCCATTGATCAAGTGCGAGGACGATCCAAAAATAGACGCGACCAGCGTGACGATCACCGCGGAGTACAAACCAAAACGAGCATCGACGCCGGCAATCAGCGCGTACGCCATGCCTTGCGGCAAGGATATGGCGGCAACCGTGAGGCCTGCCACGAGGTCACGTCGCCCCTTTTCCGTCGTGTAACCAAGTTGGCTGATGCGTTGACTGATGCATTGGCTGATGGATTTCATATTGGATTTCATGCCCCGCTTTTTTGGATTGCGACGGCAGCGTTGTCTGCAGCAGCCGCGCCCGCAGGACCGATAACCGTATCGATGATCCCGTTTTCGTCGAAGAACTTGTGATTGGCGTCGTCCCAGCTTTTCGCTATGTCGGTCACGTTGAAAAGCTTGATAGGTCTCAAGCGGTCAGCGTATTGGCTGGCAATCGCAGGATTGACGGGCCGATATCCCGCTTGCGCCACGATCTCTTGCGCAGGATCAGTGAAGAGGTACTCAAGATAAGCGCGCGCGTAGCGCTCGGTGTGATGCCGGGCGACATTGCGGTCAACCCACGCAACGTCAGGCTCAGCGAGAATGCTGACCGGTGGATACACAATCTCGAGTTCGCCGGGTGTGTCGGCAAGCTCGCGGACCGCTTCGTTTTCCCAGGTCAGTTGAACGTCCCCCAGCTTCTCGACAACGAAGCTCGTCGCGGCACCACGAGCACCGCTATCGAGCCGCGTCGTGTGGCGGTAGAGCGCTTCGAGATAAGCGTGGGCGGCGGCGTCGGTGCCGCCACGCGTCGTTACGGCGCCCCACGCAGCCAGCGCACTGAGTTTCCCGTTACCTGAGGTTCGCGGGTCCGGTGTGATGATCTCGACACCGGGCTTTACCAGATCGGGCCAATCATGAATGCCTCTGGGATTACCTCGTCGAACCACGAACACAATGGTCGAATAGTAGGGCTGCGAATGATGTGGCAAGCGGTCTTGCCAACCATCGGCAATCAGGCCGCGCTTGCGGAGCGCATCGATATCCGTGAACAACCCCAGTGTCACGACGTCTGCATCTTGCTGACCATCAATCATCGCGCGCGCTTGCCGTGAAGAGCCTCCATGCGATTGTTTCACCTGGAGGCGAACGCTATTCTCACGCTGATAGTTGGCGATGAATTGCTGGTCGAGCCGAAGGTATAGCTCGCGAGTCGGATCGTACGAAACATTCAGGATCTGGCGATTGACGTCGCCCTGGACATTCTTGACACCGATCAGCGTGACCGCAACCACAACAGCCGCTACCGCGCCAACGCTCAACCAGGGGATGGGCTTCATGGTGGTTCTCAAAGCGGTGAGAAAATAGTCGCCACGCAAACAGAGGATCGTGGGCGCCTGGGGCACATTCGGTTAAGGCGAGGAACGTTCCATTAACGCGCGTGTTCGGGTTCGTTACGCTTCAAGAGGTTCAGCGAGGTCCATCCCGCCCCGCGAGAAGGACAAAATACCGGGACGAGCGCGGTTCCGGTGTTGCCTTCCCGACTGACGCTTTTCGCATCATCCACGAAGACACAATCGTCCCCCGCCTTCAGGCTGAAGGAAACGGTGCGGTCATCGACGGCGCGATAAACCACATAGTCGGGTGCGCGCGCGTCGTTCGGAATAACGACGTGGTGCGCAGCAGCGGCAGCGGTGTCTCTTGTCGATGCGGGCTTCCAGCTCGTCTCGATGCACACCAGCAGAATGGCGACGCCAAGCACCCAAAGTGTTTTCTGCGACAAGTTCTCAGGGGATGGTGATGCGTGGGACATCGGACGGCGCTCCAGACCAGATTCACTTCTCGTCAACGTCCGCGCAATAGCGCATTTATTCTCATGATGATTGCAGCGGAACACGCTGCCTGTTGAAGACTATGAGAGCAAGGCGCAAAAAGCAGAAATAATTTAATTTCATTTGAAATTCACAAAATGACGCGGATCGATAACCAGTCTCGCTGCTGCCGAGGATGGTCAAGGACCCGATGCGAACAAAAGGGCCATATGCATATTTCAATTGCATCGTTGTGGTTGCCGGCGCCGCGTTTTATCGTTGCGCGAAATCTGACTTCGCACATCCCGGCGAGCCCGGCTGTGCGTGGATGAGAAGCGTGCGTAGTGCCGATCGCTTAGCGCCTTGGTCACTCTCCGTCTCGATGAGCGATTACCACTGGAAAGCAAACAATGAATGACTTGAAGCAACGGGGACGCAGGACCTTTATTGCCGGACTGGGCGCGACCCTGGCTGGCATCGCCCTGCCCTCGTGGGCCAAATATCAATCGGACCAGTTCAGGATCGGCTATCAAAAAGCGGCTAGTACGCTAGTGCTCCTGAAAGCACACGGCGCGCTGGAGAAGCGGCTCGCGCCGCTTGGTGTCAAGGTGACGTGGAACGAGTTTCCCGCGGGTCCGCAATTGCTTGAAGGGTTGAATGTAGGCGCAATTGACTTCGGCTATGTTGGAGAGGCACCGCCGGTATTCGCCCAAGCCGCGGGCGCGGATTTTGTCTATACCGCTTACGAGATTGCGACGCCGCACGCCGAAGGGGTGGTCGTCCTGCAAGACTCGCCGATCAAGGCCGTTGCCGATCTCAAGGGCAAGAAGATCGCGTTCAACAAGGGCTCGGACGTCCACTGGTTTATCGTCGCGCTGTTGCGCAAGAACGATCTGGACTTTGCGGATATCCAGCCGGTTTATCTGGCGCCGGCAGATGCTCGCGCTGCGCTGGAACAGCACGCCGTTGACGCCTGGGCCATCTGGGATCCGTTTCTTGCCGCCGTGGAGGGACAGAGCAATGCCCGTCTTATTGCAGACGCGCAAGGCGTGGCCAGCCATCACCAGTTCTTTTTGAGTCAGCGCGAGTTTGCGCAAAAGCGCAAGGACGTGATTGCAATCGCGCTGGAAGAACTGGGTAAGGAAGGTCGATGGGTGAAGCAGAATGGGCCGGCCGCTGCGGCTCAGCTCGCGCCCATTCAGGGCCTCGATGCCGCGATCATCGAGTCAGGCTTACGCCACTATGCTCACGTGTACAAACCAATCGATGACAACGTGCTTGCCGAACAGCAAAAGATCGCGGATACCTTCTACGAACTGAAGCTGATTCCCCGCAAGATTGTCACGAAGGAAGCGGTCCTGTCCTGAGTGAGCAACCGTGTGCAAAGCGGCAAAACGTCTAACGGCTGGCGTGCAAATCACAGATTGCACGCCAGCACCTTCAACGCAATTCGAAACCCAGTGAGGCCAAAGCATCGCGCAAGCGATCACGGCCATGCAGCGACTCACGGGTACGCCAACGCTCTACCGCCGGCTGGGTCCAGGTTGCTTCAGACTGGCCTTGCTGAACCTGGAACGTGGAAAGAATCTTGTCGTAGAGAGCAATGCCGGGGGCTTGCACGTGCGTATCGTATTGCTCGCGATGCAACACGACGGACTGCGGCAAGCGCGGCTTGACCTGCGCCGGACGACTCGAGTCCGCATAGCCAACGCACAAACCAAACACCGGCAACACATGGGGCGGCAAGCGTAATTCCGCGGCGACCTGCTCGGGCGCGTTACGAATTGCACCGATGTAGACTGAACCAAGACCAAGCGATTCAAGCGCGACCACCGCGTTTTGCGCGGCGAGCGCCGCATCTATTACGCCAACCAGCAGCGTCTCCAGATAATGCAGTCCTTCGGGCTTGACGCTTGCGCGCGCGGCTACCGCCTCAAGCCTCGCAAGGTCAGCGAGCCACACCAGCAATAACGGTGCGTCCCGGATATGCGCCTGATTCCCCGCCAGAACAGAGAGCCGCGCCTTCCGCTCAGTATCCTCGACTGCGACGACGCTCCAGGTCTGCAAATTCGAGGAGCTTGATGCGGACTGTGCGGCCGCTATCAGCGTGTCGAGCGTACCGTCGGGTAATGGCTGATCACGGTAGGAACGCACGGAGCGATGCGATAGCAGCGTTTCCAGCGTGTCGTTCCATTCTGGCAGCGACGCATCCAACTGCGTTCCGTAGCGCGCATGCCATGCTGCATCGAAGGACCCGGAACCCGGTGCATCATGCAAGCGTTCAAGTGTGGAGTCAGTGGACATTGGATTTTTCCTGGCGAAGAGTGTTATTCAAAGTTTTCCGGCCAATGCACATTCGACCGCTGTTCCCTTGAAGAAGTCGGGGTTCGCCTGCGTGTAGAGTCTGTAAGGATTGTCGAACACGTAGGCCTTGAAATCGGTTTCGCTGATCACGCCCTGCTCCACGAGTTGCCAGCTCTCCGCCAGCGCTTCGGTCAGATCGGGGACATCCCAGTGACCCACGTCCGATGAATAAATCGCGTTGATTTTTGCGCCGAGCGGATTGGCACGGTCATTGAACGCAGCGGCGATCGTGCGATCGTCCGACTCGGAACCGAAATAGAAATTGTCCACCCAACGTAAGCGGATATCTTCAAGCGTCTCAATCCCGGCCGCAGCGAAATCCTCAAGTTCGTGCGCCGCAGGCTGCCGCGCGTCACTTGTGTACGACGAACCAAGCGTGGCACGGATCAGCGCCTCTCCTTCGAGTTCACGGCCCTTGGTCAGACTGCCGCCATATTTTTTGAAAAGTTCGACGAGCAGCTTGCGATCCGTCTCGCGAGGATCGTAATGTCGCAACCCTTCGCGGCTACGCTTTGCGAAACGGTCCGCAAGATGAATATAGACATTCGCGCCCCATGCAGCACCGCCCTCGAGTAATGCAACACGCAGCGCCGGAAAACGGCGCGTCACCCCGCCGAAAAAGAGCGCCTTCGCAAACGCTTCCGACGCGTCCGCGAAATGGCCGATGTGGTTGTACATGTAGTTGCTGATCGACGAGCGTCCGGTCCAGCCCTGACTGCCGTAATGCGTGGTGACCGGCACGCCGAGCTCAACCACCTTGGCCCAGAAAGGATCGTAGTCGTACTCGCTGTCAATGCCGTAGAAGTCGATGTAAGACGCGTGCTTCGCAATGTCCGGGTATTGCCCAGGAGGATATTTCTCAGCGAGTGCACGAATGGGACGCCGGACGCCGCCACTAATATTGATGACTTTGAGCCCGAGTGTCTTGACCGCAAATTCAAGCTCTTCTATGCCCTCTTGCGGCGTGTGCAGCGGGATGCCGGCGACCGGCGTCAAATGATCCGCGAATGGCCTGTACAAGTCCGCATGGTAGTGATTGATGGCTCGCTGGAGCGCTTGCCGGTCGTCGCCGGCAGCCAGCGCCGCGAGCGCGTTATTGGGAAACAGCACCGAATAGTCCGAGCCCTGTTCGGCCTGGCGCTCGTAGAGCAACGCGGGAAGATGGTAGGTCGCCACGTCAAGCGTATTGCGCGTGACCCGTGCCCACCACGGCAACCTGATTGTGCGATGCCGCTGCCGTTCCTCCGGAGTCTGCTCGTACCAGTCCCGGCCATCGCGCAGGGTCGCGTTGCGGCGCGCGCCCGATGCACGGCGCAACGCATCGACTAAACCGACGCCACCGTAATTCGCTACGTAATCCTCAAGGGCGGGCGTGTAGTCGTTCGTGTGAACGTCGGTGTCGATTACCGGGTAACCAAGCTGATGGCGAATCGCCGCGGACGGGGAAGCCCGCAGGGCAGCAGTACGGTCGTTCATGTGCGCACTGCGAATTTATCGATGGGGTTTGTTTCGATTCACATGCGAGGCGGTTCTGGATCGCGTCATAAGCCCTGCGCATCTCGCCCAAGCAAGGGCCTAAGCCTCGCCGAATCAAGCCGAGTACTGCGCGTACATTACCCAAGAATTGCTTATACAGAAACGCGCCTGGATCTAACAATTCACGCTACCAATATGAATCCGCTACGGGTACGCATATGCGTTTTCCAGCAATAAGTCAGACCAGCTTCATCATGATCAAGCGTGCAAGTGCGCCCGCCGCTCTGCCATAGCACGTCTCTTTTGCATCTATCCAACGACGTCCCCAGCCGGATTTGCTTTTTCCAAATGCTTATTTCTCCCGCTTCACCAAGCACGCTAACCTCGATTCGTCGCTTTCAATTGCGTCGGGTACCAGAGGCCAACGAGCATGCATTACAAGGGTTATGACGTCGCACCCGCGGCGCAAGCGTTACCCGGTGGGCTATTCGCAGCCAATCTCGTCATACAGGATGAGGTGTCGCTACTGAAGCCGGCCTTCGTATTCGACGAGCTCGACTACTTCTTCGAATCAGATCTTGCCGTGGCCTATGCAACTCGCTGGGCGCGCATGTGGATCGATGACCGCCCCCTGCGGTGCGCCTGACCTACCGGGGCATACGCGCACTTACTTCAACGCCAGGGCAACACGCCTTGGGCGGATAAAAAATGACTTTGAATCGAAGAGCGTTCCTGCACACGTCGCTCGCATTGATGTCGGCCGGGGCTGCGGCGATCGTGCCAGCCACGGACAGCGCGGCCGCATCCGGCACGCTGGTCGAGGGCGGCACGCTGACTTACGCCATACCGCAAGAGCCGCCATCGCTTGTGTCGCTGCTGGACACCAATACCGCTATTCGCAACATCAGTGCAAAGATCACCGAGGGATTGCTGCGCTACGACGCGCAGTTCAAGCCCCAGCCTTTATTAGCGACTTCCTGGGTCATCAGCGCCGACAGACTTGAATACACGTTCAAGCTGCGGCCTGCCGTGACATGGCATGACGGTCGTGAGTTTACGTCTGCTGACGTACGCTATTCGGTGCTTGCGCAACAAAAACTCGGACCACGCGGACGCATCACGCTGGCGAACGTGGCGCGCGTTGATACGCCGGACCCGCTCACGGTCGTGCTGGTCCTTTCCAAGCCCACGCCCTACTTGATCAAGGCGTTGTCATCGGCAGAACTGCCAATCGTGCCGCAGCATCGCTATGGAGAGGGAGATCCGCTCACTAGCCCGAACCTGAATGCACCTATTGGCACCGGTCCGTTCATCTTCGATAAATGGGTGCGCGGCAGCTACATCAGCCTGCGCAAAAATCCGAACTACTGGCGCAAGGGCACACCGCATCTGGATCACGTCATCTACCGGATCGTTCCCGACCAGGCCGCCATTTCCGCAGCGCTCGAGACGGGCGAAGCGGACGCTGCAGGCAATGTGGCGCTCTCGGATCTGGGGCGTCTTGCCGCGCTTGCCCAACTTCGTATAGACAACACGTACGACGCTTACTTGAACAATGCGTCGTTTCTGGAATTCAATGTCGAGAGCCCGATCCTGGCCAAACCTGACGTGCGCAAGGCGATTGCCCAGGCGCTGGATCGCAACTTCATCAGGGACAATATCTATTACAAGCGCTCGACCGTGGTCAATTCGCCGGTCCCAGCGGCGTTGTCGAACTATTACGACGACAGCACGTTTCATTACCCCTACGACCTGATCGCAGCGAACCGGTTACTCGACGACGCGGGATATAAAAGGCAGTCCGACGGCCAGCGCTTCGCGCTCAGGCTGACCACTATTCCCGGGCCTGACTTCAAGCGTACGGCGGATTATCTTCGCGCGGCTCTGTCTCGTGTCGGCATCAAGCTCTCTAGCCTCGACGGTGACCAGCCGACCTTCTTGCGCCGCGCTTACATCACCCGCGAATTCGACCTGAATATCAATGGGCTGGGACGCCTCTACGATCCGACCGTCGGTGTGCAGCGCATCTACTGGTCCGACGGCGTCAAACATCCGCTGATCTGGATCAATGCTTCGCACTACCAAAACCCGCAAGTGGACGAGCTGTTCCGGCAGGCAGCGGTCGAAACCGATGAACCGAAACGGGGTGCCGCATTCAGGGAGATCCAGCGCATCGTGGGCCGTGACCTGCCGGTGCTACCGCTCGTGACGGTGCCTTCCTTGCAGGTCTATAACGCACGCGTCCACAATTTAAGTAACAGCATCGACCTGGCAGCAGGCGATTTCTCGGACACCTGGATCGAAGCCAGGACCTGACACTGGCACCTTGAGCACATTGAACCATGACTAAACACTTACCGGATGGTTTTCCTACGCGATGAGTACGTCCCCAGCACCTAACAACCGCGTTCCCTCCCACAAGGATTTGATCATTAAAGCTACTGAGTTGGGCGGTCAGTTTGCGCTCAGCGCCGCCAGTCACGACCGTACCGGCGAGCCGCCGAGCGAGCAATTCGACGCGCTGAACGCAGCCGGATTGTTAAGACTCACAATCGCGCAATCCGCTGGTGGCTATGGTGCGGGCCTTGCGGTAGCGCGCGCCGTGGTGGGCGCGATAGCCCAAGGCGATCCATCGGTCGCGCTGATCCTTGCCATGCACTACGCGCAGCACGCTGCGATTGCCCGATCCGCAAGAAGCTGCGATGCTGACTGGCCCGCTCACCTTATACGTCGGCTCACGGATGAATCCGTCATGGGACGCTCGCTGATCAATGCAGCCCAAGTCGAAGCGGCGCTCGGCTCGCCCTCGCACGGCGGCATGCCCGAAACCGTCGCTCGACGCGTAGGCAACCAGTGGCATCTGTCAGGGCACAAGATCTACGTGACCGGCGTGCCACTGCTGTCCTGGATCAATGTGCTGGCGCGGACCGACGAGGACGAACCGCGACTCGGCCATTTCCTGGTGCCTCGCGATGCGCGGGGCGTACACATAGAGGAGACCTGGGATCCGATCGGCATGCGCGCTTCGGCGAGCCACGATGTCATTTTTTCAGACGTTGCCATCCCGCTCGCGGATGTGGTCGCGCTTAAGCCTGCTCGTCTTGGACTCCAGCGCGACGCGCAAGGCATTGCCTGGTATTTCAGCTTGCTTGGCGCGGTCTACGATGGCGCCGCGCGCGCCGCACGCGACTGGCTCCTTGACTTCCTGAACCAGCGGCGCCCTAGTGCGCTGGGCGGTGCGGCGCTCGCCAGCCTGCCGACCGTGCAGGAGATCGTGGGGCAAATCGAAATCCTGCTCGCGACCAACGATTGGCTGATGCGCAGTCATGCCGAGGCTTTTGATGCGGGCACAGCGCCCGACTCGCTGGCAGGCACGCTCAAGCATGTGGTCATCGAGAACGCTGCACAGTCAGTACAACTCGCCATTGAACTTGCGGGCAACCACGGACTGGCGCGTCGCAACCCGCTGGAGCGGCACCATCGCAATGTGCTGTGCGGTCGGATTCATGCGCCGTCGAATCCACTGTTGCGGGGCGCGGCCGCGCGCGCCGCGCTAAACGCCGCGCAACAGGATTCCGGAAGTGAGTAGCCGTCACCCTACGACGTGATCGCTGCGCCATTCTGACCGAGCCCTGATTGCTACGGGTTTCGACTCGTCGACATCCCGGCCAATAAAAATGCCGCGTATTCCACGTCGACTGTGCCGCGCTCACATCGTTTTCATGGAAAGCAAATGTCAATTCGATGGTTAGCCAAAAAGTGTAACCATGCCATCCTTGCGATCCTGCTTCGTCGCTCGCATGCTACGCGCGTATTACCAAACGCAATGCGATCGCTCCTCTTTCATTTCTTTAGTCCGTCGCGTGGCCCACCATGAGCCAAAACATCCCTCTGTGCGCTTTCAAGGTGCGTTCCGGCAGCCGTCATGCCTTCGACATCAGCCTACACCCAACTTGCGAAGCACCTTATCTGCTTAAACGACGGCTTTCGACTATCGAGCATCTCGTCGATGCAAACAGCAGCGGAAACAGTGTGATCGGCTCCCGCGTCAGAGAGCGGCGACTGTAGACATGAACCCGACAACTCCCCTGCTCGAACTGAACAAGCTGGCCGTGTCGTTTGGCGGACGTCCGGCCGTTCACCCCATCGATCTCTCCATTAAACACGGTGAAATGCTGGCGCTGGTCGGTGAATCGGGCAGTGGCAAATCAACGATTGCACTGGCTGCAATGGGACTTCTGCCGGCGCAAGCGCATGTAGAAGGATCAATACGTTTCGAAGGCCAGGCACTGCTCACACTGCGAGAGCGCGAATGGAGCGCCCTAAGGGGAAACCGCATCGGCATGATTTTCCAGGAGCCAATGACGTCGCTCAACCCGCTTCAGCCAATCGGGCGACAAGTCGCCGAGGCGCTGACGCTGCATCGGCCGATGTCGTTTTCAGCTGCGCGCAAACAGGCGCTCGAGCTTCTGGGTCTTGTGCGCCTTCCCGATCCGGCACTGCGCTTCGATCATTATCCGCACCAGCTTTCCGGCGGCCAGCGACAACGCGTGATGATCGCAATCGCGGTAGCGTGCCGTCCAGGCCTGCTGATTGCCGACGAACCCACGACCGCGCTCGACGTCACCATCCAGGCGCAAATTCTCGAACTCATCGATCAGTTGCGACGCGAGTTGTCGATGGCCGTCTTGCTGATCACGCACGACCTTGGTGTCGTCGCGCGCTGGGCCGACCGCGTGATCGTGATGAAGGACGGCACGAAGGTGGAGGAAGCCGGCACCGCAACATTGTTCGCGCATCCTTCCCAGCCGTACACCCGTGCACTGCTTGGCGCCTCGCTGCACTTCGGCGCGGGACTGCATTATCGTGATGCCCGCCTGACAGAGACGATCAGCGAGCGGCTGCCAGCCACCGACGCAACGGCGACACCCGAAGACTCGTGCATCCTCCTCCAGGTCAACGGCTTGCAGGTCGACTATCCCGGCGCGGGCTCGGGTCGCAGCGTGCGCGCAGTCGACGGCGTTTCGTTCGACATTCGAGAAGGCGAGACCGTTGGACTCGTCGGGGAATCGGGCTGCGGAAAGTCATCGCTTTCCCGCGCGTTGACGCGACTCCTGGAACCGAGCGGCGGCAGTATCGTATTCGATGGCGACGACATCACGCATCGCCGGCGACGGGCATTGCGTCCGTACCGCAAACGCGTGCAGATGATCTTTCAGGACCCGTACGGTTCACTCAATCCGCGTCACACCGTTGAACGGACACTGGGCTTTGCTTTGGCAATTCATGGCGTGTCGCAACGGCGTGAACGCGAATCAAAAATTCGCCGCATAGTCGATGCGGTAGGCCTGCCCTCTTCAGCACTGCGCCGCTACCCGCACGAGTTTTCCGGCGGCCAACGACAACGCATAGGTATCGCGCGAGCGCTCGTGCTCGAACCTGAACTGGTGATCTGCGACGAACCGGTGTCGGCGCTGGACGTATCGATACAAGCGCAAATTCTTGATCTCTTGGCCGACCTCAAGGCCGAGCTGGGACTCGCCCTGCTCTTCATCTCGCATGACCTTTCTGTCGTCCGTTATATCGCTGATCGCGTGCTCGTGATGCAAGCAGGACGTCTTGTCGAAACCGGGGACCACCACTCCATCTGGACCTCACCACAGCATCCCTACACCCGCACCCTGATCGACGCCGTACCCACTTCGCATGTGCCGTCCCCGTTCACCACAAGGAAAATTCATCGTGACATCCAAGCGCCCCAAGCCACTCCCGCCTTCGACCTCGACGCTCCTGTTTCGCGATGACCCGCTAGGCGCGACCGTCGCCGATCTCAAGCGGCGGCGTTTGCTCAAAGGTGCCGGCGCATTGCTCGCGGGCGCGGCCACGCCGTTCATGTTCACCGGTGAAGCGTGGGCATTGACCGAACCGCTGCCGATTACGCTGGAGGGCGCCAAGCGCGGTGGCACGTTGACCGCAGTGATCCATCCGGAACCGCCGACCCTCGCGTTCTTTGTGAATTCCGCGACCATGATTGGCGCAGTCGCCAGCAAGATCTTCGATGGCCTGGTTGAATACGGTCCAGACCTCAAGCCGCGTCCGCAATTAGCGGAAAGCTGGACAGTCTCGCCCGACAGCCTCACCTGGACCTTCAAGCTGCGGCAGAACGCGACCTGGCACGACGGCCAGCCATTCACCGCCGCCGACGTGAAATTTTCCGCCGAGGAAGTCTGGCTCAAGATCAGCCCGGCATCGCGCCGCGTGCTGCAATTCCTGACGAAAATCGACACGCCCGATGCGCACACGGTCGTCCTGCATCTGTCGAAATCGACGCCCGCGACCTTCGGTATTCTCGATTCGCTCGGCACGCCGATCCTGCCGAAGCATCTCTACGAAAACACGGATATCCGCAACAATCCGTACAACAACAAACCGGTGGGAACCGGGCCATTCGTGTTCAAGGAATGGCTGCGCGGGGACCGCATCGTGCTGGATCGCAACGACAAATACTGGGCGCCCGGTCAGCCGTATCTCGACCGCCTGACGTGGAAGATCACACCTGACGTGTCCGGTCGCGCGACCGCGCTCGAAACCGGCGCCGCGCAATATGGCGAGCGCAACCCGGTGACGTTCGCGGATGCGGACCGGCTTGCCACGCTGCCGAACCTCGTGGTATCGCGGGAAGGGTATAACGGCTACGCGGCGTGGTTCTGGCTCGAACCGAACCTGCGCGACCCCATTCTCGCCAAGCTCGAAGTTCGTCAGGCGATCGCCCACGCGATCAACCGCGACGTACTGGTCAAGACTGTGTGGGGCGGCTACGCCGTGCCCGCCACGGGGCCGGAATCATCGCTGGTGAAGGCGTTCTATACGCCCGACACGCAGCAGTATCCGTACGATCCCAAGCTTGCCGAAACCCTGCTCGACAAAGCGGGCTTCCCCAAGCAAGCGGACGGGTGGCGCTTCAAGCTCAACCACGACTTCATTCCGTATGGCGACGACTATCGCCGCACCGGTGAGTTCGTGCGTCAGGCGCTGCGTCGGGTCGGTATCGACGTAACGTTGCGCGGACAGGATCTGCCGACCTGGATCAAGAACGTATTCACCGACTACAACTTCCAGCTCATCAGCAGTTGGGGCACCGACGGCCTGGATCCGCAGATCGGCATCGAGCAGCATTACTGGTCGAAAGCGGAAGCCAAAGGCACGCCCTGGTTCAACGCGTCCGGCTATACAAGCCCCGAGATGGACCATGTGATCGAAGCAGCGCAAACGGAAACCGATCCGGCCAAACGACGCGACCTGTACTTCCAGTTGCAAAAGATCGCTCAACGCGATCTGTCGCTCATCAACCTGTTTGAGTTCCGCTGGTTTGGCGTATGGGCTAAAAACCTGCGCAACGTCACCGATACCGCCAGCCATTCGCGTGCCAATTTTGCGCGAGTCTGGTTCGACAAGGCTTAGCGACCATGCTGCAAATGACATCCGGAATTGTCGGACGCATTGCTGGACGCATCGCCGGGCGTAGGGTCCGGCGCCGCCTGATTCGACTGGTGCTGGTTTTGCTCGGCACCACGGTGCTCAACTTCGTGCTGCTCAAGCTGATGCCGGGCGATCTCGTCGATGTCATCGCGAGCGAAAGCGGTAATGTTTCGCCGCAGTATGTGGCCGAGCTTCGTGAAGCTTACGGGCTTAACCACAGTGTCGCGTGGCAGTTGCTCCATTACGTCGGGCATGCACTACGGCTCGATCTCGGCTTTTCGTTTCGCTTTGGCGAGCCGGTCGCAACGCTGATATTCGAGCGCTTGCCGGCCACGCTGGTGTTGACCGGCACAGCACTGGTTATCTCGGTGCTACTCGGCGTGCTGCTGGGCGTGCTCGCCGCACGCCGGCCGCATGGTTTCGTCGACACGCTTTTATCCACGCTTGCAACCCTCGGCTATTCCGCGCCCATGTTCTGGACGGCGCTGATGCTCATCGTGGTGTTCGGCGTGCACCTCGAATGGCTGCCGATTGGCGGTATCGTCGATACGAATATTGCTCATCATGGCTTCGGGCTGCTGCTCGACCGGCTGCGTCATCTGGTGCTGCCTGCCGCCACACTCGTGCTTTATTACGTCGCTGTCTTCGCACGATTGTCCCGCGCGTCGATGATCGAGACGCTCCAGGAAGACTTCATTCGCACCGCTCGCGCCAAGGGAGGACGACCGTGGTACGTGGTGACGCACCACGCATTACGTCATGCCGTGCTGCCCGTTCTCACCATGCTGGGCCTGCAGAGCAGTGCGTTGCTCGGTGGCTCGATCATCGTGGAAACGGTGTTCGGCTGGCCGGGACTCGGGCAGCTTTCGTTTGAAGCGATCAAGAGCCGGGACGTGAATCTGCTGGTCGGCGTGTTGCTGCTGTCTGCTGTTCTGGTAGTCGTGCTGAATCTGGTCGTAGACCTGCTTTATGGCTTGATTGATCCGCGTACGAGGCATCGGCAATGAAAAAAATCCTGCATTTTTTTGGCCAACCGTCGGCGTTCTTCGGGGTCCTTCTGCTCGTGCTGGCCGTGGGCGCGGCGCTATCGGCAAACTGGCTTTTCCCCGGCGATCCCCTCGACATGGTGGCCGCGCCCTATCAGTGGCCGGGCGCTACCAGCGGTTTCCCGCTCGGCACGGACCTGATGGGGCGCGACTTGCTCGCGGGGCTCTTTCACGGGGCGCGCGTCTCGTTGTACGTGGGCGGATCTGTCGCCGTTATCGCACTCGTTCTAGGCATTCTGATTGGTGGCATTGCAGGTTATTTCGGAGGTCTGATCGATCAGCTTCTCATGGCGATCACCGAATTTTTCCAGACCGTACCGCCCTTCCTGCTCGCCATTATTCTTGTCGCCATTCTGACGCCATCGCTTACCACTATTGTTTTTGCGCTCGGCGTGACGGCATGGCCCAGCATCGCGCGCCTGACGCGGGGCGAATTCATCGTGTTGCGAGAGCGCGAATTCGTGAGCGCGAGCGTCGCGATAGGCGCAAGCGATGCGCATTTGATCTTCATCGAAATCCTGCCGAACGCGATGACGCCCATTCTCGTCTCCACGGCCCTGCTGGTTGCCAATGCGATCCTGTCGGAAGCCGCGTTGTCGTTCCTGGGCCTCGGTGACCCGAATGTAGTGAGCTGGGGTTCGATGGTCGGCACGGGGCGCGAAGCGTTGCGCACTGCCTGGTACATGATCGCCGTGCCGGGCTCCGCGATTGCATTGACCGTGCTAGGGCTCAACCTCCTGAGCGACGCGCTGCACACGGCGTTCAATCCGCGGCTGCGAAGAAAACGCGGCGCCGGTGTGGCGCCCGACGTGCAGGCAGTGCGGCTGTAACGGCAGGCGCCACCCAAGCTTCAAAGCGCGCCATGCCGAGGCGGAAGCTTTTCGTTGAGATAGAAGTTCCCGATGGCGTGATACTTCCAGCGCACCGGGTCATGCAGTGTGTGGGTGCGCGCATTGCGCCAGAAGCGGTCGAGACCAAGACCATCGAGCGTCGCCGCGGTACCGGCGAGTTCGAACAGGCGCGAGCCGGCATCGAGTGAAGCAGTGGTGGTCAGCGCACGCGCCTCGGCCACCGCGATGGAAGCTTGCGCCACCGAACGCTCGGTGGGCTCGGCTTGCGCCGCGTCGACTGCGCGCCCGGCTCTTCGCACTAAAGCCTCCGCTGCACGAAGGCGCACCGCGAGATCCCCCACCTGGGCGATCGTCAGCGGGTCGTCACTGGCACGCGCGACCTTCGCGTCGATCCACGGTCGCGAACGCTCGCGGATGAACGGCAAGCTCGCCTCGAACGCGCCACGCGCCTGACCCAGGTCGATAGCCGCGTGGATGATCTGCGCCAGCGGTCCAATGGTAGTGGGCCGATCGAACGAGGTTTGAGACGGTATGACCCATTCCGGTTGCACCGCTACGTGGTCGAAGCGAACTGAGCCGCTGCCAGTCACCCGCTGGCCGAAGCCATCCCAGTCGTCGGTCACGCTCACGCCCTGCGCTGCACGCGGTACGAATACCAGGTACGTCACGTCACGGCCATCGTCATCCGCCACTACCAGTGTCGGAATCCAGTGCGCATAGAGCGCGCCGGTGCAATAAAATTTCTGGCCGTCGATATGCCAGTCGCCCGGCGCGCGCGTGAGACGCGTGCGACGCTTGAAGTCCTTGTTGCCGATCTCGGCGAGCGCATTGCCAAAGCGTTCACCCGCCAGGACACGCTCGTAAAAGAAGCGCTTTTGTGCGTGGCTGCCGCCCACTCGCAAGACCTCGAGCGCGTAGTAATGATTTTGCGGAATCTGGCCGAGAGACCCATCGGCTGCAGAGATGATCGCTGTCACTTCTGCCAGCACGCCGTTGCTTACGTCTGCGCCACCGTATGCGCGCGGCACCGTGATGCCCCACAGGCCACTCAGCACAAAGGCATCGAGCTCGGCCCATGGCAAGCGGCGCTTACGGTCACGCAGCGCCGCATCGGGCGCGAATTCATCGGCGAGCCGTTTCGCAACATCCAGCGCCTGCGCGTCGTCTTTGACCAGATCGGGTGCGCGAACGGGACGTGGGCTGGGGGTCGGTCCTGCGAGCGCAGCAGCCGTTCTCCCCTCGGATTCGAAAAAAGTCATGGCTTAGTTCCAGGAGTGCCGCGTGGGCAGTACATCGTTGAGATGGTAGTTACCGATCAGATGCGACTTCCAGCGCACCGGATCATGAAGTGTGTGAGTACGGGCATTGCGCCAGTGACGATCGAGGTTATGGGCCGCGCGCGTGGCGGAGGAGCCGGCCAGCTCGAACAGTTTTTCACTCGCCTCGAGCGCAATGCGAGTAGTCAATACCTTGGCTTCAGCCACGGCCACCGAAGCGCGTGCGCTCGACTCTGCGTCAAGTGGGCTTGAAGCGATCGCATCCAGGGTATGGCCGGTCTCGAGCAGGACTTCGTGGGCAGCATGCAAGTCAATTTGCAGGCGGCCGACATCCGCGATGATGTACGGATCATCCACCGCGTGCTCCAGGCCTGAATCAATCCACGGCCGTGCGCGTTCGCGCACGAAAGCGATGGCATCGGCCACCGCCGCTTCCGCGATGCCCTGGTCGATCGCGGCCTGAATCAGTTGTGATGTCGGACCGTACAGGCCGGGGCGATCCGCTAGTTGCCAGATTGGGAGCACGTCTTGCGGGTCAATGGCGACGTTATCGAACACCACGCTGCCGCTGGCGGTGGTCCGTTGACCGAACGAACTCCAGTCATCGATCACACTCAGGCCCGGTGCGTCACGCGGCACCCAGACCTGAACGGCCCGGCCCTCGTCGTCAGTCGCGCGAGTCGGCACGCGATGCGCGAACAGTGCGCCCGTGGAATAAAACCGCCGGCCATCCAGGCGCAAACCATCAGGGATCGTACGCAGGCGCGTGGTGCCCTGAAGAATGGTCGAAGACTCCGCGGAGCGGCGCTCCGGTCCGGCATTGCCTAGCCGCCGTCCAGCCATTACCTCGTTGTACAGTCGCAGTTTCTGAGCGTGTGTGCCGATCTCGCGCAATACACCCAGCACACCGAAATGATTCTGCGGAATCTGCCCCAAGGCAGGATCGGCCGCGCACAGTATGACGAATACTTCGGCAAGCGTAGCAAGCGACACGTCAGCGCCGCCGTATTCGCGCGGTACCGTGATGGTGCCGAGGCCGCTTTCGGACCATAGATCGAGCTCAGCCCAAGGGAGCAAGCGCTCTCGATCCCGGCTCGCGGCGCCAGGTGCGAATTGATCGGCGAGGCGGCGAGCTGCGTCCAGCGCTTGTGCGCCGCCGGAAATATGCTGCACGCGCTCTGGATCGGGAAGGTTGGGCAAGCGCAATTCAGCGCCTGCGACGGTACGGGTCGACATGAGTGTTCCAGATTCAAAGATTGCTTGCAGGCTTTCGATTTTGGCTATTGCCAATGTCTTCTGCCAATCACCGAAGCGGTGCAATTACCGCAAAGAGGAAGTCCCAAAAACGGGTCCTCGTTCTCAATTGGAACAGCGCCGGCGACACGGGCATACTATCAAAATGGAAATTGCTTATCTGCAATCGAGATTAGTTTGGGAGGGGGCGGCAACCTGATCAGCCGGCTGACATTGAGAATGAAAACGCAGGAGATGTCTTCCCGTCTTGCGCACCTCGCAAACCAGCGCGCCACGAACCTCATATCTTTCGCACAAATCCTTCGTTGCTAACGCTTCACGCGCACCGTAGCGTTCAGGTTTGCCATCTGTTGTGCCGTTCAAGCAGCACCGCCGCGTTGACGAAAACGCATTTACAGCGGACGCCAGCACCGCATGTCGGCACTCTATCCAGAAACTCGAAGGAATCAGCAAGATGTCAGATAGTGGTCCAGAGGATTCACAGCCCAAGAAAAAATCACGGAATTCAAATGGACGCCGGAATTTCATTGTTGGCGGCGCCTTAGTCGGTGTAGGCGTGATTGGTTATGGTTTGATTCACACGGCCAGTACGCAAGGTAAAGGGGGCACTGTTGCGCTCGCATCCTCTTCTTCCGGCGGTACGCCTCGGGTTGGTGGAACCCTGGTCGTCGGCGAGTATCAGGAGCCGACCGTCTATGACCCCAACCATCAATACTCGTGGGAAACCTATCGCGTTGACCGGCACATTTACGAGTCGCTGGTGGGCGAGGATCTCAGTCAGCCATCGTCCGAGGGGCCGCCGCCCTTGATTCCAGCGCTGGCTGAAAGCTGGCAGGTGAGCGACGATGCAACCACGTTCACGTTCAAGCTCCGCCACGGCGTGAAGTTTCACGACGGCACGCCGTTCGACGCGCAAGCCGTGGCGTTCAACGTGCGCCGCTTCCACGACAAGAGTTTCGAGTACTACGATGTCAAGGCCAACGCCTTCATGAAAGCGGTGTACGGCGACTTGAAGTCCTTCGACGTAGTGGACGACTACACCGTACGTTACGTCTTCAACCGGCCGTTCCGCGACTTCCCGCGGATGTTGCCGCAAGGCAATTACGTGTCGGGAATTTTCAGTCCCGAGGCGCTCAAGACCTGGGGCCAGGACGGTCTTGCCGAACATGCCGCGGGTACAGGACC
Source organism: Caballeronia eucalypticola (assembly GCF_047608185.1). Lineage (NCBI taxonomy): Bacteria > Pseudomonadati > Pseudomonadota > Betaproteobacteria > Burkholderiales > Burkholderiaceae > Caballeronia > Caballeronia eucalypticola. The sequence continues at coordinate 16,020 of NZ_JBLKRU010000043.1, read as the reverse complement.
GTTCAGGCTGGTCACGCGAGTCCACGGGGAGAAAACCGAACTCGCACGCAACGAACAGTACTGGGGGCCACGTCCCTATGTGGACAAAATTGTTTTCCGGCCCATCACGGACGACTCCACGCGCCTTGCCGCACTCCAGGCAGGCGAGATCGATATCCTTACACGCACGCCTGCCGACGCGGTTCAACCGCTGTCATCGGGCGGCTATGCGGTGCCGGAGAGCACTGGCGCGGGTTTGCTCTATCTTGGCTGGAACTTCAAGAACAAGTTCGTGCAGGACGTGCGTGTCAGGCAGGCAATCATCCAGTCGATCGACCGCGACGGCCTGGCCAAGACGCTGTTCAAGGGTCACGCGATTGCGGCCTACAGCATTCTCAATCCTGGCAACTCGGCTTACGATCCCGCGCAGAAAGACTTCGCCTTCGATCCCGTTGCAGCACGCCGCCTCCTGAGCGCCGCAGGGTTCAAGGACGGCGACATCAGCTTCACGATTGCCACTGACGAGGCGAACCAGCCGTCCATCGAATGGATCCAGCGCGATCTCGCCAAGGTTGGCATCACCGTGAAGATCCTCTCGCAGGAGTGGCTGACCTATACGTCCAATCTCCCCCACCTCTCCGACGACATCGCGCTTGCCAGCATGGAATGGGGCTTCGTCACGCCGCTATGGCTGCGTATTGTGTACCAGGGGTACGTCGTGGCGCGTGGCGGCGAGGACCTGCTTGGGCCGGAACTAGCGGCAGCGATCGACGTGGCATCGGTCGAAGCCGACGAGGCGAAGGCCATCCCGCTATGGAAAAGCGCGAATGGCTTGTTGCAGAAGCAGGCTGGCGTCGTGCCTCTTCTGACGTTCACCCGTTACTTCGCAACAAGCGCCAAGGTCAGGGGCTTCAACGCGCCGGCACAGAACTGGTACGACCTGAGCCGGGTGTGGCTTACAACATGACACGCACCATCATCAGTCGTCTGGCACAGGCCGTTCCAGTTTTCCTGACCATCTCGGTGCTGGTGTTTCTCTCGGCACACCTGGCGCCGGGCGACCCGATCTCAAACGCGCTCACGGGGCAAATGCCGCAATCGTCCATCGACGCCCTGCGGCACGAATATGGCTTCGACCGGCCGCTCGTGGCGCAGTATTTCATCTGGCTGTCGCATCTGCTTAGCGGTCACTGGGGTAACTCCATCGTCCTCAAGGTACCGGTCATGGCCGTGCTCGGGCCAGCCTTCGTCAACACCGCGATCCTCACTGCCGCGGCAACGCTGATCTGCGTGGTGTGCGGTGTTGCGGTGGGCGTCGTGTCCGGTTTGAACCGCGGATCGAAAGGGGATTCCTGGTCCATGTTCGTGATTCAGATCGGCCATAACATGCCGGTGTTCTGGCTCGGACTTGTGCTGATGTGGCTGTTCGCGCTCAAGCTTCACTGGCTGCCATCATCCGGCATTGCGGACTTGCGCGGCGACGGCGGCCTGCCCGACCTGCTGCGCCATCTTGTGCTGCCGGCATTTTCGGCAGCACTCATTTCGATGCTGATTCTTGCACGGCTTGTGAGGGCAAGCGTGATCGATATCGCAGCAGCGGATTACATCCGTACCTATCGCTCTCTGGGATTTTCGCGCGCCCGGATTTTGCGGCGTCACATGGGACGCAACCTGCTTAGTCCGGTCATCAACGTGACGGGCTTGCAGATAGGTTATTTGCTAAGCGGCGTGATCCTGGTGGAGAACGTATTCGCGTGGCCCGGCCTGGGTTCGCAACTGTATGTGGCCGCAGCGGGCCGCGACTATCCGATGACACAAGCCGGCGTCATGCTGGTCGCCGCGTGTTTTGTGGGCGTGAATCTTCTGACCGACATCGCCCTCGACCTGCTCAATCCGCGTCTTGGCGCTTGATGTCTTCCTGCAATTTTGTATAGGAACCCCTCGATGCCACCGTCAGAACTGGTTCGGGAAAAAGTCTACGCCGAAGCCTGCAGCGCGTGCGAGCGGTTCGCACCTTCACGCCTGAGCGCGGCAGCCACGCGGCTGGCATCGAATGGACTTGCCTTGTGCGGCCTGCTCTTCATCCTGCTCGTCTTCGCTGTTTCAGGGGCCGCGCCCTGGCTCGCACCCTATGACCCGAACGCAGCCGATCCTGTTCTGCGCCTCGGCGGCATCGGCACGCCGGGCCATCTGCTTGGCATGGACGCTCAAGGGCGCGACATGCTAAGCCGTCTGATCTGGGGCGGCAGGACATCGCTTGTCGTAGTGATCCCCGCCGTGTTCGGTGCATGCGTGCTCAGCCTTTTGCTCGGCTTGTACGCAGGCTATTCACGAAGCCGTGTGAGCGCGGTGGTGATGCGTTTTATCGACATCCTGTTCGCCTTTCCGATGATCCTGTTTGCGATCAACCTGGCTACGACTTTCGGTCCGGGCATCATCACGGTGACCGTGACGGTGCTGTTTTGCGCACTGCCCTATGTCACGCGAGTGGTCTATGCCGAGGTGCGGGCCGAGCGCGATAAGGAATACGTAGAGGCGGCACGCGCGCTGGGCGCGTCGTCGTTCGAAATCGTCGCGCGGGAGATCCTGCCCAACGTGATGACGTCGGTGGCGGTGTATGGCACGACGTTGATCGGAGGAATGATCGTGTTCCTCGCGGGCCTGAGTTTTCTCGGGCTTGGCGTACAGCCGCCCACGGCTGACTGGGGCCGCATGGTCGGCGAAGGCGCCCGGTTGATGCTGCTCGGCGGCGGTCATGTCGCCACCCTGCCTGCGTTGGTGATCGTCGCATTCGCACTCGCGTTCAACTGGTTCGGGGACGGATTGCGCGACGTGCTCGATCCTCGCGATTAACCCGGTCTTGCGCTCCCTGCACCTACCCTCAACGCCCCGGCGGAGATCCCTGTGTCATTGCTGAAGATTGAACAACTCAAGGTAGATTTCACTGGACGACACGGGCTTGAAAGCGCCGTGCGCGGTATCGACCTCCACATTGAAGCGGGCGAAATCGTTGCGATGGTCGGCGAATCCGGGTCAGGCAAGAGCGTCACGGCTGCGGCCATTGCCGGCTTGCTGCCGCGCGAGGCAAGCGTGCACGGGAACATATCGTTCGAAGGCAGCGCGCTACTGGGAAAACCTGAGTCCGCACTCGAGCAGATCCGCGGCAGCGGCATTGCGATGGTATTTCAGAACCCGCTCAGCTCACTCGATCCGTCGTTCAGGGTAGGCGCGCAGCTCCAGGAGGTGGCGCGGCATCGACGGGATATCGGCCAGGCTGAAGCGCTCGAACACGCCGCAACGTGGCTTCAGCGCGTGGGTATCGCCGACACAAAACGGGTCTTGCACGCGTGGCCGCATGAACTGAGCGGCGGCATGCGGCAACGCGTGATGATCGCCATGGCGGCGATGGGCCGGCCACGTTTGCTGATCGCCGACGAACCGACTACCGCACTCGACGCCACGCTTCAGAAGGAAATCCTTGCGCTGCTGAAGAGCCTGAACCGTGAGTTCGGGATGGCCGTTCTGATGATCACACACGACTTCGGCGTGGTGTCGTTCCTGAGCGACCGCGTCGCTGTGATGAAGGCCGGGCGAATCGTGGAACATGGGTCAACGGAGCAGGTTCTGACAGTGCCGCGCCATGCCTACACGGCGAAACTGATTGCGGCAGTGCCCGAACTGGGCTTGCGGCGCTTGGACCCATCGCCTGCGCGACGGCTGGGTGAGAGCGCTGGCAGGAAAGCGGTGGTATCGGTTATCTCTAACCAACCTGTGTCTGAACCGTTGCTCAAAGTCCAGGGCTTGACCAAGACATTCGTCATTGAAAAGTCGTGGCTGCGTTCACGCGTGCGCACACTCGATGCCGTCAGCGACGTCCATTTCGAGGTCCGCCGCGGCGAGATCTTCGGCCTTATCGGGACCTCCGGTTCCGGCAAATCAACACTGGCGCGCCTGGTCGCGCAGTTGCTTGCCTCGACCAGCGGCAGCGTTCAATTTGCCGGCGCTGACCTGGCACAGTTCGATGCCGCCGAATTGCAGCGTTTCCGCCAGCGGTTTCAGTTCGTGTTCCAGGACAGCACGTCGTCGCTCAATCCGCGCCGTACAATTGGCGAGCAACTTTGCGATCCAGCGCTGCGGCTCGGCGTGGCGCGCAATCAACCTCACGCTTATCAACTCGCCATTGAGGCCATCGAACGAGTCGGGCTGACAGCCCGGCATCTCGAGCGCTTCCCCCATGCATTTTCCGGTGGCCAGCGGCAGCGGATCGGCATTGCCCGGGCACTGGTCGTGAAGCCCGAGTTCATTGTGCTGGACGAACCAACTTCCGCGCTCGATGTATCGATTCAGGCGGACATTCTCAACCTGTTGCTCGAACTCCGGCAGACACTTGACCTGACCTATCTGTTCATCGCCCACAGCTTGCCAGTGATCGAATTCATGTGCGACCGCGTGGCGGTCATGGAGAGCGGCCGGATCATCGAGACCTTCGATGCCGCCGACCTTCACGCCAACGCACTCCGGCCTTCCACGCGTGCCTTGCTCGATGCCGTGCTGTCCTTACCCTCGCGATCGCGTGAGGCATCGAACACCGGCTCGATCCAGGACGCTTCTACCGCCGAGCTCACGCCATGAAGCGACGCCTGATCTATAACGCGTTCACGCACGTCACGCCCAATCACCACAGTCATGGTTACTGGCGTCACCCCGAGGGCCGTATCCAGCTCGACTACAAGCGGCTTGCGCCCTGGCTCGATCTGGCGCGCACGGTGGAACGCGGCAAGTTCGATACGGTCTTCCTCGCGGACGTAGTGGGTGTCTACGACAAATTCCGCGGCAACGGCGACACATCGATTCGTACAGCGATGCAATTTCCGAGCCTCGACCCCGCCAGTCTTGTGTCGGCGTTGGGCGCGGTGACTGAACACCTGGGCTTTGCGGTCACCAGTTCCGTCATCCAGGATCACCCCTTCGACTTCGCCCGAAAGATGTCCACGCTCGACCACATGACGGACGGGCGGGTGGCCTGGAACATCGTCACCTCATACCTCGATAACGCCGCCCGCAACCACGGGCAAAGTGCGCTGACGGAACACGACGAACGCTACCGGTGGGCGGAGGAATATGCAGAGGTCGCCTACAAGCTTTGGGAGGCAAGCTGGGACGACGATGCGCTTGTGGCCGACCCTGAGCGAGGCGTGTTCGCCGATCCTTCCAAAGTGCACAAGATTCATCATCGGGGGCAGCGGTACTCGGTCGAAGGCCCGCATCTTTCAGAGCCCTCGCCGCAGCGCACGCCGCTGCTCTTCCAGGCAGGAGGATCGGAAGCCGGGCGTTCGTTTGCTGCGCGCCATGCTGAGGCTACGTTCATCGCCTCTCGCACGCCTGAAAGCGCTGCGCTGACAGCAGCCGATCTGCGCGCACGCGCGCGTGCATTCGGTCGCGAAGGCGACGAGCTCAAGATCATTGTTTCGCTCGCACCGGTGATTGGATCAACTGAAGCCGAAGCGCTCGCCCGCCGTCGCGAACTGAAAGAGTGGCTCAGCATGGAAGCATTGCAGTCATTCTGGAGCGGTGGTCTAGGCGTGGACCTTTCGAACATTGATCCGGCCCGGCCCATTTCGGAACTGCTGCTGACGAACCACGTACGCGGCAACGTCAGGGCTTTTATCGAGGCCGCGCCGGACCATGTCGTCACGTTCGGTGATCTGTTGCGACAGACGGTATCCGGCCGTTTTGCAGGCACGCCAGAACAGATTGCCGATGAAGTCCAGCGTTACGCCGACGCCGGTGTGGACGGATTCAACGTGGTGCCGGTGACGACCCTCGGCTGGTGGAGCGAGTTCGTCGATCAAGTGGTGCCCGTGCTGCAAAGGCGCGGCTTGATGCAGACGGATTACGCGCCCGGGACCTTGCGCGAAAAGATTCAGGGACACGGGCCTTACTTGCCCGACCATCATCCGGCGCGGCTAACGCGCGCGGCGGTACGGCCGGTTTCATCGAATCACGCGGCGGCGGTGACCTGAAACTGCCGTCGACCGCTGCAGGGATCAGACAGCACGCGCCGGATCACGCCAGCGTGTCACGAGATCGACTACAAGCGTGCAGCCCACGAATACACTGGCAGCAAAGACCGTTGTGCCGATCACGACGGGAAAATCGCCATCCAGCGCTGCAGTGATCGCGAGCCGCCCTACTCCGTCAAGCCCGAACATTTGCTCGGTGACAATCGCGCCCCCCATGATCACGGCGAGCTCCAGACCGCCTAGTGTGATGACTGGATTGAGCGCCGCCGGCAACGCATGCCGAAGTAATACCCGCCATTCGGGGACGCCTTTAGCGCGAGCGGTACGCACATAATCCGCGCCGAGAACATTCAGCATGCTCGCGCGAACCACGCGCTGAAACATCCCGACCTCTGCCACTGACAACGTCAGCCACGGCAGCAGCAAATGACGCGCCCATTGCAGCGGATCGTCGGTGAGCGCCACGTAGCCGCTGCCCGGAAACACATTGATGCCGTGCATCGAAAGCTGGAAGTAAAGAAAATACGATAGCAGCATGCCGCTCAGGAATGTTGGTACGGACAGCGCACCGTAGGCAAATCCGGACAGCGTGTGATCGATCCATGAATCGGCTCGACGCGCCGCGAGTACACCGAGCAGGATCGAGACTATCGCCGAAATCACTAGCGCTCCGAGCGAGACGGATAAGGTTACCGGCACCTTAGACAAGATCAGATCAGTGACGCCGGCCTGATGGCGGAATGAATAGCCGAGGGCCGGTGGCCAGTGGGCAAGACCCATCGGTGCTCCCTGGATGTCGGGTCCGCGATACGCGTAATACCAAAGCTGCTGATACCAGGGTGTATCGAGCCTGAGAGCGTGGGCGACGGCGTCAATGGTTTGCTGGTCCGCATTGCGCGGCGCCAGCATGACGGCAGGGTTCCGGTAGGCCAGCCGCGTGATAAAAAATGCACTCACCAGCACGATGACAAGCGTGGATAAAGTGCGCGCAAAGAGGCGGGGAAGCGTGCGTATCATGAGCATGGTTCAAAAGTCACAGGTCACGGGTCACAGCCGCTGCGGATCGAGGACGTTTCGCAGACCCGAACTGATCGTATTGAAACCGACTACGGTGATGAACAGCGCAATGCTCGGCCCCAGGAGGAACCACGGCTGGACCTGATACATCGACGAGCGCTGCGCGTCCGCAATCATGTTGCCCCAGCTGGCCGCCGGCGCCTGCACGCCAACGCCGAGAAATGACAAAGTGGCCTCTGCAATGATGTTGTTGGGCAGTTGCACCGCCCAGTACACCAGCACCGAAGGCGCGACATTCGGAAGGATCTCCCTGAAGACGATTCGCCTCCTGCTCGCGCCGGCCACCGCCGCCGCCTCAATGAACGGAAGATGGCGCATGCTCAACACCAGGCCACGCGTCAGCCGTGCGAAATAAGTCCATGAAAAAAACGAAATGACAATGATGACCACGAGCATCGGATTGATGAGGCTCTGACCGTCGGCCCCACGATTGAAAGCAAGCAGACTCAAGGCCGTCACCACAAATGGAAAGGACAGCGCGACATCTATTCCCTGCGAGACCACTCTGTCCGTGATCCCGCCAAAGAAACCCGCAATCAGACCGATCGAGGTGCCTATCACCATGGCCAGCGTAGTCGATGGAATGGCGATGAGCAGGGAAATACGCGCACCATACAACGTTCGCACAAGTACATCCCGGCCATTGTCGTCGGCACCCAGCGGAAAAGCGGCGCTCGGTCCAACAGGCAAACCGGTCTCGGAGAGGGCCACATCGCGGAACTGCTGGGTCGGTCCGTGTCCCAGCCACGCGCTCACCCACGGCGCACCGAGCGCAGCAAGAAGCACCAGAAATACCAGCACCGAACCGATGCGCACGGACGGCTCTCGCCACAAGGTTCGTGCGAGCCCCGTACGAATGACGGGCGCCTGCAGGGGCGACGCTGCAAATAGTGCAGGATCAGACATCGGACTCCTCCGGTGCGAACTCAGTCAGGTTGATCGGGGAGCGCATGCGGCCCGGAATGGATGCAACCAGCTTTTTTGTATAGGAATGCTGTGGATTTTTTAGAACAGCCGCAGCCGGCCCCGCTTCCACCACGCGCCCGCCTTCCAGCACAATTACGCGGTCGCACAGCTCGGCGACCACACCCAGATCATGGGAAATGAATAGAAACGACACTCGCTCGGTCGCGCGAATCGAACGCAGCAATTCAATGATCTTTCGCTGGGTCGAGCTATCGAGTGCGGAGACAGGTTCGTCCGCCACCACCACGCGTGGCTGCAGGGCAATCGCGCGGCCAATGGCAACGCGCTGGCGCTGACCGCCCGAGAGATGGGCAGGAAACCGGTCAAGCAGTTCCACGGGCAGCGCCACTCGCTCCATGATGCGGGTCACGCGCTCTGCAATCTCGCCTGGACCCAGCCGGGTGTTATTAACGAACGGTTCACTCAAGATCGAGCGTACGCGTTGTCGCGGATTGAGCGTGCCATAGGGGTCCTGGAAGATCACCTGGACCGCCGCGCGCAAGCTTCGCGACACCTTCAGCGGCCCGGTTCCCGGGACGGCGTAGCGCAGCGCCTCGAGTGTCACCGAGCCGGAATCCGGCCGGTCGAGCGCCGCCACTATGCGGCCGATCGTGGACTTGCCTGATCCCGACTCACCGACCAGACCGAGTATTTCGCCCTCATGCAGCGCGAAGGAGACATCGTGGAGTACCGGAACCGGCCGCTTCGCAAACCATGCCGGTTGCGGGAACGAACGCGTGATGCCGTCCACGACCAGCAGCGGCGCGACCGCGGGCACCGGTTGCCGCGCGGGCGAAGCCGGCGCCGGTGCATGCCGCGATGCATCCAGTAACTCGCGTGTATAGACGTGCGCGGGAGTGTCCTGCACTTGTGCGGCCGGACCGCTTTCAACCACCACGCCATGCCGCATCACGGCGATGTCATCGGCAATCTCGGATACAACCGCCAGGTCATGACTGACGAACACCAGCGCCGTGCCGTGACGCTGCTGCAAGCGCTTGAGCAAGCGCAGGATGGACGCTTGTACGGTGACGTCGAGCGCAGTGGTGGGTTCGTCGGCAATGATCACCGCCGGGTTCATCGCAATAGCGATGGCGATCATCACGCGCTGGCGCATCCCGCCCGAGAACTGATGCGGATAGTCGTGCAGGCGCCGGGCAGACTCCTTGATACCGACCTCGTCGAGCAGCTCGATCGCGCGTGCCCGCAGCGCAGCGCGGCTCATGCGCCGGTGCACGCTGATGGCTTCGGCAATCTGGCGGCCCACCGTCTTCAACGGATGCAGGTTGCTTGACGGGTCTTGAAACACATAGCCGATCCCCGCCCCACGCAGCGCGCGCAACCGGCTTTCGGACAGACCCAGGATCTCGCGCCGCCGAAACAACACGCTGCCCTGCACCGACGCTCCGGGCGGCAACAGGCCTGTTGCCGCAAGCAGTGCGACGCTCTTGCCCGAGCCGGACTCGCCGACAATCGCCAGTGTCCGGCCCGCGTCCACCGCGAACGAGGCGCCATGCACGACCTCGCTCCGGCGCCCACCGGCGCCAAAGCTGACGACCAAATCCCTGACTTCAAATGCCGCCATGATGATCGCCGGGTTTCACTGACGCACTGCGATATTCGTGATGTCCGCCTGCACGGCAAGCGACGACCACACCCAGTTCGTCAGCCGGTCCGACGTGATCGCGACCCTGCGCTTCTCGAACAACGGAATCCACGGCAAGTCAGCCGATACGAGGCGGTCTGCTTCGGCCCAGATGGGTTCGGGATTGTCCGATGGGAACGCTTTCGCCGCGAGGCCGTTCAGCACCAGGTTGTTGTAGCAGATCGCATAGTTGTTTCCCTTGCCGCAAGGGGACGCGTCAGAGTCGAGCCAGCCGCCCAGCAGCATGCGTGTGCTGGGTCCTTGCCAGTCAGGTGCAAACTGCGCCAGCGCGAGGTCATAGCGGCTCTTGGCGTCCTGCAGGTAAGCGAGGAACTGCGTAGGCGGGACCGGTATCAGGTTCAACTTGATACCTGACGCCGCAAGGTCCTCTTTCAACGTTACCGCGATAGTCGAGAACTGGGCGTTGGACCGGTAAGCCAGGTCGAAAGCGATACCGTCCGGGTAACCCGCCTGGGCAAGAAGCTGTTTCGCCTTCGCTGGATCGCCGCGGCTGCCCGCAGTCGAATAAGGGTCGAGCGGGCGATGACCAAGCGTTGTCGACGTGATGATCTGGCCCAACGGCACCGCCGCAATCGGACCGCCCTGCGCTTGCACGATGTGCGCCTTATTGACCGCATAAGCCAGCGCCTGACGAGTTGCCAGTTTGCGCAATGCGGCGGCCCCGGGACTCACCGCTTCCGGCCGTGCGTTGATCACGATGAAGTTGGCCGCCCCGCTATTCGACGCATGCAGATAAGGGCTTTTCTGCGCCTCGAAGCGGCGGATGGTAGCGAGCGGCGGCACGTCCAGGTAGAGCGAAAGATCCGCATCGCCAGCCTGGATTTTCTGCACGACGGCGTCTTCACTATTGGTCGTGAAGTCGAGCACGATCTGATCGACGTAGGCTTTGCGAGCCGGATCGAGCGCATGGTTGTAGTTCGGGACCTTCTTCAGCACGAGCTTCTGTCCGCTTACGTAGGAATCCACGGCGTAGGGTCCACTCGATGGAAAATTCTTGCGGAACTCCTGCGAGTCGGGGAAATAGCGCGACGCCACCTCTTCCGGCAGCGGGGTCACGAAGTTCATCGACAGGATGTTGAGAAAATCGTAGTTGCGCGTGTCCGAGCGCAGGACAAGCGTGTGGTCATCGGGCGCGGAAACGCCCGCAATCTCATGCGTGTCGATGAATTTTTTGCTTGCCGCAAGATCGCCCGAAGGCACTTTTGCAAAATCCTTGCAGTAGCCTGCGAACCCGGCGAATGCGAGGTTGAAGTAGTTGACCGCCGCAACCTCCTTGTTCGGATCGCAGAAGCGCTTGATTGCGTAGACGAAGTCGCCGGCGACGATCGGGCGGTTCGTCGGACCCGAATACGTCACGCCCTGGCGCAGGTGAAACGTATAGGTCTTGCCGTCCGGGCTGACATCCCATGATTGCGCGAGGTCCGGGACTAGCTTGGTGTCGTCCTTCAGGTTAGTCGCCGAACCCGGGTAAGTGACGAGTTGCCGTGTTACCGCACGCAGGACTTCCCACGAATCGGTGCTGTAACCGGTCAGCGGATCGAACGCGTCAATGTCCGGTTGCAGCGATGCGAGGCGTAAAGTCCCGCCCGGCTTCGGCGTGTTGGTATTGGTATTGTTAGCGTCAGTGGCAAGGGCGACGGCCGGGCTTGTCAGCGCAGCAATGAGCAACGGCAGAAGAACCTGGCTCGCACCGGGGAGAGATAACGTCATAAACATGCCCTGTCAGGAAGTGTGTGGTTTTATAGGGTTGCGCTCGCCGTGGAGCACGAGAGTCTGTCTGAATAGGGTCAAAAGTGCGTGCCGCAAAACGGCGCGGCATCGGTGGCAAAGAGCTGATCCAGTGCAGCCACTGCGCTGATTGATCGCGCTTGCGCACGACCTGACTGCACCAGTTGCCACCAGCGAGCCCCGCCCAGATAAACTGCTGCCAGTGCGGCGACATCGGCTGTCACATCCGGTTTCCGATCGCTCGGCGCTACACCGTTCGCGGTGATCTGAAAGCGCCCGGTGTTCTCTGGCAGCAGAGCGTCGATCACTTCGATGACCAAGCTTTCGTCACCTGAATAGCGCCGCGCATCCAGGGCGATGCGGGTATCGACAATACGAAGCCAGGTTTCATCGCGCAGATCCGTTGCCTTCGCATGCCGGTAGTCTTCGAGCAGCCATGGCAGCAGATCGTCCGTTGGACGAGCCGTCAGTACCACCTTATGCACCAGGTCGAGCGACAGCACATGTCCGATCAAATCGGCATACGTTTCGGATGACGAAGCAATGAGATCGTCAACCACGATTGTTCGTTGCCGTTCGGAAAACCAGTTGGCGCTCGGGACCGCGTGATAACGCACGTATCCTTCTTCCCCGCGAACGGCAACGTGCGAAAGCGTAGGTGCGCCCTGCTGCCGCATTTCCTGTAGACGCCACCAATAAGCGCCACGGTCGATCGCCCCTGCGCGTTCCGGCAAAAGCGAGCGGTACAGCACGGCCATGCGATGCCACGCGTTATCCGGGTCGATGAGTTGCACCGAACCGCGCTCCACGCCGACGTGCAAACGCGCATTGACCGCGTCCACTTCGATGGCCGCCGCCGAGCTCGCGACCGCGTAGCCAAACCTTCCATAGATACTCGCCGATGCCGCGCGCAGCGAGACGAGCGCCTCGCCACGCTGGCGGGCATCTTCGAGTTGCCGGACCAGCAGCGCCTTGGCCACGCCCTGGCGTGTGTGCCCAGGCAACACGCCGACATGCGTGACTGCCGCGTGCGGCACGCGATTCCCTCCGGGCACGGTAATCGTCCCGGCATACGAATCCGTGGTCCCGATCAGGCGATCGGCTTCGAATGCGCCGTACGTGCGCCCCGCGTCGTTCAACCGGTTCAGTTCCACTGCTCGATCGCGTGGCAGCACCGGCAATCCGATCATCGCCGTGCGGAATACCTTCGTTGCCGCGAGCAGCTCCTCATCTCCGTTCAGGGCGCGCACGTGCGGCCCGTTTATCAGGCCATTCATGAGCGCACGCCGTCGATGCGCTGACGGCTTGCGGGATGATCGGCCGGCACACGCGCGGAGCCGCTCGCGAACAATCTTTCGCGCAAGGTCCCGCTGCGGCGTTCACGCAGCCGCCCGCGCCTGTCCAGCTCCGGCACTGCGTACCGTACGAAATCAGCAAAACTGCCCGGGCTGAGGATATGGATCAGGTTGATACCATCGGTATCGGTTGCTTCGAGCCAGCGCTCGATCCCGTCCGCGACCGTCACGGGTCCACCGACGATTGTCTTGCTGCGCCCGAACCCGTTGGCTGGCGCAAGCGCTTCGCGCAACGTCCATTCGCGGCCACCCTCCGGATCGTCGAACATGCGCAGCAACGACCGGTTCGAATCCGTGTCCTGATACTTCAGCGGGGAATCGAGTGGCTGGCTCGAAAAGTCGATGCCGGTACTTGCCGAATAATGCGCAATGGCGCCTTCGACATTGAAAAACGACCGGTATTCGTGCAGCTTGTTCTGCGCGGCACGATCGCTCTCGTCAACAACCACGGCAACACCGCTGATGAACTTGATGGCGTCGTGACTACGACCATGGCTGAGTGCCGCTGCCTTGATCTGGGCGACGTTGCGACGGATGCCCGCCGCATCCGCGCCGGCGACGAATACCACTTCCGCATGTTTGCCGGCGAAGTCCTGACCGCGCGGCGAACCGCCGGCCTGAAACAGGACTGGCACACGCTGCGGGCTGGGCGCCGACAAATGCGCGCCCGGTACGTCGAAGTATTTGCCGTGGTGACGAATGGCGCGGACCTTGGCCGGGTCGGTGTAAAGCCCCTCGGGAAACGCTGCATGGCTGCTGTCCCGGACCACCGCACCGTCCTGCCACGAGTGTTCCCAGAGCTTATAGACGACATCGAGAAACTCGTCGGCAATTTCATAGCGCTCATCGTGCGGAACCTGGCGTTCGAGGCCAAGATTACGCGCTGCGCTGTCCAGTTGCGAGGTCACGACGTTCCAGGCATCCGGCCCTTCGTGAGATGGTCGAGCGTGGTGAATTTGCGCGCCAGAAGATACGGTTGTTCATAGGTTGTCGATACGGTAACGCCAAAGCCAAGATGCCGGGTAGCGGCGGCCATTGCGGAAACCAGGAGCAAGGGGTCATTGACGGGCGACTGGGTGCCCGTGCGCAGCGATGCATCCGCACTGCCGGCGTAGACGTCGAGGAGGCCTAACGCATCGGCAATGAACAGGTTGTCGAAGCGCCCCTCCTCCAGCAGCTTTGCCAGCTCGATCCAGTAGTCAATATCGGTGTAGCGATACGCTTGATCGTCGGGATGGCGCCAAAGTCCGTAGTTGAGATGCGAGACGGTGTTCATGGTGAACCCGCTCAATATGATTGGTTTGCTGGACACGTTCGCGATGAGGAATAAGACCGGTAAGGCTGAACCACTCGATATCGTTCAGCGAGCCGTTCAGTGAGTGAAACGTTTTTTATCCTAGCATCGGGATCGTCTGAATATTCATGCGTGGGTATAGCGATTTGTGCAATTCAATCCCTCATGCAAGGTCTATCCAAATCGCAGCCTTGGAACTATTTTTATAACGAATTTCGCTAGCGCAATAACAACCTGTCGCGCTTTATGCAGCTGACATCCTGATTTGCAAATCATCAATCGATGGTGGCGCACTCAAGCGGCGCGTCGCCATAATCGCTGAACGCAATGTTTCATCAAAGGAGCCGATGGATGTCAAATTTTCCAAGCGAAGTCGACATTTTGCCCGTGTCACAGCCTGTGCAAGTGAAGGCGCCGGCAACATCGCGTGCCCCCTTGTTAAGCGACGCATTACTCTCGCGCATCGGCGAACGCGCCGTCGCTTATGACCTCGAGAATCGCTTCTTCACGGAAGACCTGGACGACCTGCAACGCGCCGGTTTTCTCCACGCTGCCGTCCCCGTTGCACTGGGCGGACTCGGCCTCACGCTGCCGGAGTTGCTGCACGAGCAAGTCCGGCTTGCGTATCGCGCGCCGGCGACTGCGCTGGCGTTGAACATGCATCAATACTGGATCGGGGCGGCGCTTCATCTGTTGAGGAAGGGCGATACTTCCACGCAATGGATTCTCGAAGAAGCCGGCGCCGGCAAAGTGTTCGCCGCCGGACACGGTGAACCCGGCAACGACCTGGGTCTGGCGCATTCATTCGTTACGGCGACGCCACTACCCGACGGCAGTTATCGTTTCGATGGCCGCAAGGTCCTGACCTCGCTTGCACCTGCATGGGACTGGCTCGGCGTGCATGGGTTGGATAACTCCGATCCGCCGCATCCGAAGATCGTGCACGCGTTTATCCGGCGCGAGTCGCCTGGGCATCGGACGGTCCAAACCTGGGACGCGCTTGGGTTGCGCGCCACACGCAGCGACGATACCTATCTTGAAGGCGCTATCGCGGCGCGGGAACACGTGACGCGCGTGCTACCCGCCGGGATCCCCAACGACCCGTTCGTGGACGGCATCCTGGGCGCCGTGCTGCCAGGGCTTGGCGCGGTGTACTTCGGCATCGCAAAACGTGCGTTCGACCTGGCGGTCAGCGCAGCACGCAGCCGCACGTCGGCGGCGCCGCAGGGACAGACCTACGCGCATAAGCCATTCACGCAAGCTGCAGTGGCGGAAGCCGCGATCGAACTCGACAGTATTGAAGCATTGATCGAGCGCGTAGCCGCGCAGTGGTGGGAAGGTTATGCAGACGATGAACCGTGGATCGCGAAATTGCTGGCCGCAAAACAGCATGCCGTGGACGGTGCGCTGCGCGTGGTGAACTTGTCGCTGAAAATAGCCGGCGCAGCGTCGTTGTCGCGCCGGAATGAACTCGAACGCTTGTATCGCGATGTACGGGCCGGCGCGTTCCATCCGCCAAATGCCGACGCCTCACATGAGCTCATCGGTCAAGCGTATCTTGGCGTGCTCGGCGAGGTGTGACTGAGTAAATAAATGCGGCGCTACGCATGCCGGGAGTCTTCTGTACAGCCTGGGGGACCAATAACAGGAGTGTCGCGGGTGAGACGATTTAATCGTGGAACGCATGCCGCGGCTCCCCAACTGACAACAGCAGCTTGGCTTATGGCTGCACCGCGATTGATTGCCACCCGATGGCTAGTCCGCTTGGTCGCCACTCAAGACCGAAAACGCACCCGATTCTTAGCCCGAGCTTTGAGCGCCGACGCGCGTAATTCTTTGATTTATCGCGGTTATGTGCGCGCGAGCGAAGCGATTACTGGGTACAGGCGACAGGGCTGACGTTGAGCAGGCGGAAGGCCTTTTCCTGAACGG